>NZ_JBQAHZ010000004.1:0-312810 GCF_051917185.1 Bacillus cereus group sp. MYBK108-1 | reverse complement strand
GCTATTTCTCTTGCTTTCTCTTCTTCTTTAGCTTTTGCTATTTCTCTTGCTTTCTCTTCTTCTTTAGCTTTTGCTATTTCTTGCGCTTTCTCTTCTTCTTTAGCTTTTACTATTTCTCTTGCTTTCTCTTCTTCTTTAGCTTTTGCTATTTCTTGCGCTTTTTCTTCTTCTTTAGCCTTTGCTATTTCTTGCACTTTCTCTTCTTCTTTAACTTTTACTTCTTCTTTGATTTTTGCCTCTTCTTTAGGCTTTACTATTTCTTGCGCTTTTTCTTCTTCTTTAACTTTTACTTCTTCTTTGACTTTTGCCTCTTCTTTAGGTTTTACTATTTCTTGCGCTTTCCCTTCTTCTTTAGGTTTTACTATTTCTTGCGCTTTCGGTTCTTCTTTAACTTTTACTACTTTTGCCTCTTCTTTAGGCTTTACTATTTCTTGTGCTTTCGTTGTTTCTTTCGCTTTTGCTACTTTCTGCGTCTTTACTTCTTTCTTTTCTTTAACTGATTTTTGTACTTTCGCTACTTGCTTCGTTTTCTCTTCAGTTTTCTTTTCAGTTGGTGCTGTACTTGATAGGAAAGAAACGTTTGCATAAGCAGTTTTTCCTTTATACTCAAATTGCAACCATCCGTCTTTTACTTGATGCGTTGATTCAATTACATCATCTTTTTTTAGTCTGCCAAGAATTTCTGAATCTGTGTTTGCTTCAGTACGTACATTTAACAAATTCGCCGTTACATGATATACATCTTTTGTAAACTCCGAACTTACAAACACTTCTTTACCATTCAACTCAATTTTTGACCAGCCATCTTCGGTATTTATGACTTTTAACTCTTGCCCATTCTTTACTTTTTCGACCACTTTTGATTCTGTAGTCGGTTTTTCACGTACGTTAAGTACATCTGCTGTTACGATTGTTTCTGCGGTAGCAGTTGTGGTAAACGCTCCCAATCCAAAAACAGTTGCTGTTGCTGCGCCAATTACTTTTTTCATATTAGCCTCCATTAAATTTTTTTGAATTTTATCAAATGCCTCCGTAAAATTGTATAATTTTACATAATATCAAAACATTTGCAACAGTATATTAATATTGTTTAATATACTGTTATTAAAACTCCTTACTCCAATACTATCAAATTCTCATTTCTAATTCTATATATTATAAATCTCCTTATCTTTTATAAAAGCTCCATGCCCTTCTTCACACTAAATAGTTGTGGCAATTCCCGCCAAAAATAAACTTACGATTGCTAAAATTTGAGTAGCGACAATAGCCCCTCTTAAATGAAACTTATAATCTTTATATCCTTTCATACCTTCCGTACTAGGAATCACAACAAACCTTGGAGTAATCCAGCAAAAAATTAGCCAATCAATTATAAGTAAATCTACTAAATTGAAAATCATTAAAATACCAAAAGTGTGTAAATAGGCATCCATATACATTAACTTTTCATGCTTATGTAGTATATATGTAGAAACGAAAGGAGTACCGAAAAGAATAGTATTATATACAATATTAAAATAAATGGTTTGCTTTTTTTCATGAATCGATTTTGGAAAAACTACTTTTTGAATATCTTTCGGATAATCAGTTAACGAAAGTCGAGGATTATAATATAAGGACCCTAAAATCATTACGGATAGTACAATAGACATGATGACACCAACGTACATCATTTGCTCAAATTGATTCATATGCTTCATTCACCCGTTTCTGTAATTACTATGATGGTCATTCACTTAATTACATATTGTATGTACGTACATAATCAAAAATTAACAACTAGCTTTAATAGCGAAGCAAAATTGTTGCAATGCAAATGCAAATTTAATACAGTGGAAGCCTAATTGATACAGATAGGATTGGTGAAACCTATGAAAATTGAACATATTGCAATTTGGGTAAATGACTTAGAATGTATGCGTGATTTTTATATGAAATACTTTAATGGTAAAGCAAACTCTTTATATCATAATAAAACGAAACAATTTGAATCTTATTTTATTACGTTCGAATCTGGAGCAAGACTTGAATTTATGCGTAAAAAAGGGATTGAAAATAAGCCTAATTTAAACATAACCGGCTATACTCATATGGCTTTTTCTGTCGGTAGTGAAGAACGTGTGAATGAACTAACAAAGGTGATAAAAGATGCTGGTTATCCTTTATTAAATGGACCACGTTTTACTGGAGATGGCTATTATGAAAGTGTAATAGGCGATCCAGAAGGCAATCAAATAGAAATTACGATTTAACTTACCCTTTTCCACCACCTCCGTATTTTTCCACAGATTAGGCGGTGCTGTTGTTGAGGTGCCAAATGAGGCAACTGCTTACTTTTACCGAAAAGCACTATCAAACATGCCAATATTCGCTACTTGGGAACAGCCAGAAGGTGCTGGTGGAAGTATTCGATGGGTTGAAGACTTCCGCTTAGCAATGCTTCCATTTACAAAAGGTATCTATGTTAATACTCCTGACCTATCCATTAAAAATTGGCCGGATGCATACTTCAGTTGCAACTTTGACCGATTAATGGAAGTAAAAGCGGAATACTTTGCGAAAAATGTCTTTAACTTTCCGCAAAGTATTCCGCTTTTTTAAACTATATATTCCACCTAATATATCAAAATATAAAACATCCATTTTTTTATGGGTGTTTTACAAAAAGAGTTTACATAATATAATTATTAGTTGCTTCTTTTACTAAATATCTATTCAGCAATCGAAAGTAACACTTTCTCAAGGTCTTTTTTAGATAACATACTTTCGTTTATATAGCCATTCTTTTAATTGTAATTCATCCAAAGCTCCGTTCCCCTCTCATAATCCTTCACACTATATTCGCTCGTTTTTCACAAAAGGTTCATTTTACATGAAAATTTATTTATTACAATAAAAATATAAGGTATATTTTTATGAAAAGGAGGAATTCAATAATGAATACAGAGGATAAAATTCACGCTGAAAAAGTGTTAAAAAATCTATTCATCGGATCACAAGTTGATGGATTACAATTTGGTATTTCTCCAGGCGCTATAAAGATTCATTTCACAAACTTTCACGACTCAGTTGATTATGACGGACAATTATATATCAATATCGAATCCAAATGGTGTTTATTTAATAAACCTCAAAAAAGCTACCCATTAAATGAAGATGAATTTGAAGTTTATTCTGAGAAAGAAGAATATGAAAGAATATGTAAGATAAGAAGACAAAAAGTTACCGATATACAACTTGGCTTAGAAAGCCCTCATTTAATTATTACATTAGAGAGTGGACAAATTATTTTTTTAAATGGTTTTCATGATTATTATGAATGTTGGCAAGCTGGTGTCCTATGTGAGCAATGGCTTGTAGTCGCTGCACCTGGGAATGAAATCGCCACTTGGGCTCCCGATGAGTTTACCGATAAGTAAACTGTCTTCACGAAGAAGAAACGAAGATATTTTATGAAGTACTATACTAATGAACTACATAATCATTTCTATTACACGTAAACAAAATGACGATTTTACTTTAATAGAACTCACTTTATTAAAGTTGAAAGGATGATAATGATGGCATGTGTCCATGATTTTGGAATAATTGACGATTTTACTTCTCAAAAAAATTACGAAGATTATACACCAGAGAAATATCATTGTATATCTGTTGATGATGATATTATCAGTAGTTTAAATCAAAATTTATCAATTATGAAAACCTACTTCCATATAGTCAAAAATCAGAAATACGGTTTAGCTTATTGTGGTATTACAATTATCCCGCCTGAATCATTAGCAATTTTCTATGAAACAGTTACATCCTCAAAGTTCTTCAGAAAATCTGATGAGCTGAATGAGTTAGCTTCAAAAATTGTACAAGCTGCAGCAGAACAGAAGTACATGATCCATTATGGGGTTTAAATGTAATTCAAAAAATGCTTAGGATTTCTCCGAAGCATTTTTTGTATGTTACTAATACATTTATTCCTTAACCATTTAGTCAATGCTTGAGCCTATGGACCCATCTTTTACAAGTGAGGGCGCCCCTATTAATCTAAATAAGCGTCTCATTTCCAATCTTCCAGCTAAACCATCTCCCGTGCCCTTCTGTTTCTCCAACCGTTTCACGATATTCGTTTCCGTTAATATAATAATCAATATGAAGGTCACGATCCCACATGTTGTTATACAGGTGGAATACATCACGTTTTGCGCCAATTTCTTGTATTTGTTTTTCTAACTTATGTTTTACTTGTTCTGGTATTTGATTTGCAACATGTGTATGGAAAATACAAATAACAGCTTCTTCACTTATTTGTTCAATAATAGATGATAATAGCTCTACACCGTCTCCTTCTATTAATTGGACAGATTCATTTTTCACTAAAGATGCAGCTTGATCAAACATCTCAAGCCTTTCTTTATGTTCTGGCCAAATTAAAGCACGTAACCATAAATAATCTTCCTCATTATGTAAATCATTCACATGTAAGTCCAGTCCAATTCTTTCTACGACAGATGGGCTTTCTTTTAGAAAATGCGGCACATTTTCCCCTCTTATTTCAGAAGTTACATGCACATTTGAATTTATATTTCCGTACATTTCATCCGTCCCGTACGAATAACTATATTGGTCCCAGAACAGTTGCAACCCAGAACTTGTCCCAATTTCAATTAACGCTAACGGCTTCTTCACTTTGTTAAATATGTAGCAGAAACTTGGGTATAAGTATGCGCACCGTCTTACTTCATTTGTTTGAACGAGTTTCGTTTGTAACAAAGTAATGATTTCTTCTCGGTACTCTTTACAGAAATCTTTAAAATGATTAAAAGCTTTATCTAAATTTGTATCAGCATTTTCAACTAAACTACTATAATACGTTTTTAAATGATGTTCTTTCCCTGCTAGCAATAAATAATGTACTGCACCTAATAGTAAGTTTGGGACTGGTTGACCTACCTGAGAATAGGACGATAGTGTAAGTACTTCCTCATCTTCAGCAATTTTCATTGATAAATATTCATATAAATCACTTGACCCTTTACATTCCTTTATTGAAAAGTTTCGAAATAAGTTTGAAATTTGTTCTTTTGTACACATTAGAGTCCCTCCTTTTTATTTTTCAGAATAATCTTACCATTATAGAAAGAATAATCCTATAAAAAGGTACTCGATTTAGTCACTTAAGGATACGTAAGCTTTTTCGAGATAATTTCAAACTGTAATTTTTTTCTATTTATCACCTTAAAAGAGCTTGTTAAATAAGATTTTTAGCGAATAAAACGTTAAATAGTTTAAAATTATCAGATAACACTAGATATTTTAGTCTATTAATTATTATAATAGAGTATGAGATGGTTATATAATTGAGACAAAAAAGGTATACACCTAGGTGGGGCCTAGGCGGTGTTTCTCTTTTACGGCTTAGACATAGAAAACACCTACACTTTTTTGCCAATATAGGGGATGGAGAGATTATCATGAGCAACATGCAGCAAAAAACAGACGTTATCTTAATTGGTGCAGGAATTATGAGTGCAACGTTAGGCTCATTACTAAAAGAATTAGCACCAGAATGGGAAATTAAAGTTTTTGAAAAACTCGCAAGTGCCGGGGAAGAAAGCTCTAACGAATGGAATAATGCAGGTACAGGGCATTCTGCGCTATGCGAACTGAACTATACTTCCGAAAAAGCTGACGGATCTATAGATATTAGTAAGGCTGTAAAAGTGAATGAGCAATTCCAGCTTTCAAGACAATTTTGGGCATATCTTGTAAAGAGCAAATTAATTCGTAATCCACAAGATTTTATTATGCCACTACCTCATATGAGTTTAGTACAAGGGGAAAAAAATGTTGAGTTTCTAAAAAACCGTTTTGAAGCGCTTTCAAAAAATCCACTGTTTCAAGGAATGGAATTTTCTGATGCTCCTGAAACATTAAAAAAATGGCTTCCACTCATTATGGAAGGCCGCACATCTAATGAACCGATGGCGGCAACGAAGATTGACTCTGGAACAGATGTTAACTTCGGTGCATTAACACGTATGTTGTTTGATTACTTAAAAACAAAAAATGTCGAGCTAAACTACAAGCATAGTGTCGAAAATATTAAGCGCACGAAAAATGGTTTGTGGGAAGTAAAAGTACACGATATGAATAGTGGTAAAATTGAGCATCACACTGCTAAATTCGTCTTTATTGGCGGCGGTGGCGGTAGCCTACCTCTACTTCAAAAGACTGGTATCCCTGAATCAAAACATATCGGTGGATTCCCGGTAAGTGGACTATTTATGGTATGTAAAAACCAAAAAGTTGTAGAGCAACATCATGCGAAAGTGTACGGTAAAGCTAAGGTTGGTGCTCCGCCAATGTCTGTACCTCATCTAGATACGAGATATATAGACAATAAAAAAGCTTTACTGTTTGGACCATTCGCAGGCTTCTCACCTAAATTCTTAAAAACAGGTTCAAATCTTGACTTAATCGGTTCTGTAAAACCGAATAACGTCTTAACGATGTTAGCCGCTGGTGTAAAAGAAATGGGACTTACAAAATACTTAATTCAGCAAGTTATGTTATCACATGAAAAACGTATGGAAGAATTACGCGAATTCATTCCGAACGCGAAAAGTGAAGATTGGGATATTGTAGTTGCTGGGCAACGTGTACAAGTAATTAAAGATACTGATGCTGGCGGTAAAGGGACACTTCAATTTGGTACAGAAGTAGTAAGTGCAGCTGACGGCTCAATCGCCGCATTACTAGGCGCATCACCAGGTGCTTCTACTGCTGTTCACGTCATGCTTGAAGTATTAGAAAAATGTTTCCCAAGCCGCATGGTAGAATGGGAAGAAAAAATAAAAGAAATGATTCCTTCATATGGCATTTCACTAACTGAAAATCCAAGATTGTTCCAAGATCTTCACACTTCTACTGGTCGTACACTTGGATTAAACGAAAAAGAAACTGTTCATAATTAATGAAGAAATAAAAAAACGTCCGATATATTCGGACGTTTTTTTGTCTACTAAAAATTATACTTATCAATATTGTCTTTCGTAAATACAACTCGTTCTGGTAATACGATAATTCCATTCCCTTCTGCCTCATAATCATATCCTTGAATGGAGTTTGGCTCTACCTTCACTTTTCCAATTCCTTTTACTTCGAAGCTATCCCCTACTTTTAACTTCTTCCCTTTTACAACAATTTCATTTGCTACATACGTTGCGAGAGCACCTTGTTGTTTTACATCCCATAAACCAAATTGTGCTACTGTTCCTCGTTTTACGTAATCACGCATAACGTTTGGTGTAGAGAAGCCAGTTACGACAACCTTTTTATCCATTTTTAAATTTTCAGCTGCTTGTGCCATTGCCGGAAGTGCCGTTGCATCTGGACAAATGACTGCATTAATATCAGGATACGTTTTTAAAATATTCTCTCCTACTGACAAAGACTTTTGCGCATTATTTTCACCGTACTGCGTCGTTACAATTTCCCAGTTCGGATATTTCTTTTTAATAATTTCTTTCGCTTTCGTTACCCATTGGTTTTGATCCGTTACTGTCGGGCTAGAATAAAAGAAGGCTACTTTTCCTTTATCTCCAATTTGCTTTGAAGTCATTTCTATTAATAAATTAGCAAGTTGGTCTGGTGTTCCTTGGCTGATATAAAAGGAACGGTCTTTCGGATTCACATCAGAATCCCATGTTAACACCGTCATCCCTTTTTTCTTAGCACGTTGCAGTGATTGCGATAACCCATCCACTGACGTAGATGAAACCATAATCGCATCATAGTTTTGATTAATGAAATTGTTTATATATTTAACTTGCCCTGAAACACTCGCTTCAGACGGTCCATCATACTTCACTTGCACGCCTAACTTATCTCCCATCTCTTTTGCCCCTTCACCACCCGATGTGAAGAAACCAACTCCTGTTAATTTCGGAATAAATGCAAATTTCACATCATCAACCTTTTTCTTATCTGCCGTTTGGCTAGAACACGCAATTAAACCGATTAAACAAATACATACAATCAATACAATCCCCAGTTTTCTCTTCATGACATTTCCCCCTTATGCAAATTCTTTCTTTTCTCCGCTAAGAATTGATGTAATTTGAAATGTCTCATAATAACTGAAAGAATAAGGATAATACCTATTACTACATTGGATTGTTCATTTGTTAAACCCGTCATTTGCAAGCCATACTGCATGAGCCCAATGAAAATACTCGCCAGTACAGTACCAATAATGCTTCCTTTTCCGCCTGTAATAAGTGTACCGCCTAAGACGACTGCTGTAATGATTGGTAAAATTGTTTCACTTCCCATATCAGCACGTGCGGAACCGAAGTAGGCAGTTAAGAAAGCGCCTCCTAATCCACCTCCTAACCCTGAAAGTATGTAAGCAATAATGACTACTTTTTTCGTTTTAATCCCGGTGTATTTTGCTGTATTTTCGTTCGCACCTGTTAATTTTACATGGCGCCCGTATATAGTTCGGTGAAATAATACAGTACATAAAACTGTTAATACGATCAGTAGCCATAATAAATTCGGTATTCCTATAAAACTACCGTTTGCCAGTTGTACAAATGTGTCAGGTAAACCGCTTATTCCTTCGTACCCAGAAGCACCTGCCCCTCCTGAAATGACGAGGGCAATTCCCCCGTATAAAAACATCGTTCCGAGTGTAACGACGAGTGGTTCTACATCCGTCATTTTTATAATGAGTCCGTTTAAAGCGCCTGCTAAACAACTAATTATTAGGGCGATTATAACAGCAAACAAAATAGGTATTCCGTTCATCCAAAGTACACCGATTAAGATTGAAGTGAGCCCCATTATTGAGCCGATCGATACATCAATTCCTCCTGTTACTATAACAAAAGTCATTGGTATCGCCGCAATTGCGATAAATAGGAAATCATTTGTACTAAAAAGGAGATTACTAATATTTAAGAAATCACTATTTATTAAACTAAAAAGGATGAATTCTACAAGAAGTAATACAATTAGAACCCCTTCCCATCTATATACATACTTCATAGATTCATCCTCCTTTCTGCCTTCCACTTTTTCATAACACTATCTAATATGATGATAAGTAATAATAAAAAACCTGAAATAGCATTATTCCAAAATGCTGGTATTTTTAAAAAGACGAGTGAGCTACTTATTGTTTCTAAAAATAACGCTCCTAATGCAGCTCCAAATAAAGATCCTGTTCCTCCTTTTAAATGAATTCCTCCTAGTACAGCGGCTGCGATTACTTGTAATTCTAATCCTGTACCTGTTTGATTTGGCACAAAACCGATATTCATAACAAATATGCAACCAGCGAGCGCAGCGCTTATGCCTGAAATCATAAACGCATATATCTTCACTTTATTTACAGGTATACCAATAAGCCTCGCGCCATCTTCATTATCACCTACCGCATAAAAGTATCTTCCCAATGGCACTTTTCTTAAAAAGAAGTATAGTAGTAGTAAAATAATAAGAACGAACCATACAGTTATAGGTAAACCAAGAATGATGATAGATGACAGCTGCTTAAAATCGTTTGGAATATCTTCAATCCACTTCCCGCCTGTGAAAATTAACATTGTACCTCTAATAATTCCTAACATGCCTAATGTCATAATAATGGCTGGTACCCGAAACTTCGCAACTCCAATACCATTTACGAAACCGATAATGGCTCCAAGTATAATAGCTACAAATATCGACAAGAATGCACTATACCCATTCGTTAACATCATTCCGCAAACTGCTGCACTTAGCCCCATGCTTGAACCAACTGATACATCTATATTTTTCGTAAATAAGACGAACGATTGACCGATTGCTAGCACGACTAAAATAACGCTTGATTTCATCAGTAAAGATAACGAGTTAAATTGAATAAAACTAGGGTTTATCATTCCTACAATAGCTATATAAATTAGTAGTAACAGTATGATAGACGTTTCATGCATTTTTAACATATGTTTCATTCCGCTACACCTCCGTATGCAAGGCGTGTAACTTCATTCACACTCAGTTGTTCTTTTTCCATATGAGAAACAAATCGCCCATTTCTCATTACATATACACGGTTTACTAATTGGACAATTTCTTCAACATCTGAAGAGATTAATAAAATTGCGAGTCCTTCCCTTTTCATTTTTTTTATCGTCTCATACACTTCAAGCCTTGCTTTCGCATCAATTCCGCGAGTCGGCTCATCAAGAATAATAATTTTAGGATTACATGCAAGATACTTCGCAAGCACGACCTTCTGCTGATTACCTCCTGATAAAGATGCCAGTTCTTTATTCATATTCTGTACAACAATTCGGAACTGTTCTATAAACGAATTAACTAAAGCGCTTTCTTTTTCTTGATTTATAAAAAAGCGATTATTTTGATATAAACTTGCTGCTGCAATATTTTCTTTAACAGAAGCAATTGAGAAAATTCCATTCCTCGCCCTATCCTCTGGCACATAAACTAGTCCTTCGTCTAGCCTTTTATGCAAAGAACACGTATCAATTGATTTTCCACCCAATAAGATAGACCCTGATTTTATAGTTTTCAATCCAAATATCGCTTCTGCTAATTCCGTTCTGCCAGATCCTATAATGCCAGCAACACCTACAACCTCACCCGCATGTACAGTGAATGATATATTTTCGAATGCGTGACCATTTATATCAACCACTTCTAATATTTTTTTCGTCTTTACTGTCTCTTGAACTACTTCTATTTTCTCTTTCTGTTTATATCCTTTTGGCAATAGTCCCTCCATCAGCATGTCATATGTATAGTCACATACATCACCTTGGCTTACAACCATTCCATCACGTAGTATTGCTACTTTGTTGGCAATTTCAAAGATTTCTGGAAAACGATGCGTAATATAAATCATCCCAATTCCTTTTTCTTGTAAACTTTTCATCAACACAAAAAGACTCTTAATTTCGTGTGTTGTTAATGTCGATGTTGGCTCATCTAGAATAAGAATCTCAGCTTCTCTTATTAATCCTCTAACGATTTCTACTAACTGTTGTTGCGCAATCGATAATGTTCCTCCTAGTTTATTAAGGTCAATATCCCATCCTAAGCTGCTAATCAATTGCTGAATCTGTACTTTTAGTTTCTTTTTCTTTTCTTTTAACCCGATACATATATTTTCTTCAATAGTCATATGCGGAAAAATGAGTGGTTCTTGCGGTATTAAATAAATACCTTTTCGGTGTGCTTCTGATGGATTTGAAAACTGTTGCTTCCTTCCTTTTACATACATCTCTCCATCATCATACGAATATAACCCCGTTAATATTTTCATTAATGTTGATTTCCCGGCGCCATTTCCCCCCACTAAAGCGTATATATCTCCGCGCTCTACTTGTAAGTTCACTTCTTTTAATACAAGTTGATTTAAAAACGCCTTACTCATTTTCTTTACTTGTAATAAAGGTACGTTCTCCACATGATGTCACCTGCCTTTATCCAGAACATTTTTTGAGAAAATGATTATTTGTTCTACTTGTTTTGTAGCATTGTATATTCCTTTTTTTATATCTAGAACACTTTTTTCTACGTACTATTAATCGTTTCAACTGGAATAAACAAAATATATGGTACATATGTTTAAGCTGTGGTCAATTGTTGAAAGGGATGAAGAGTATGACTCAGCTGAACTTTGAAGAAAATTTATTAACTAAAGTAGCTTGGTACTATTATAAAGACCAATTAACACAACAGGAGATCGCGTCACTTCTTCATATTTCAAGAAATAAAGTCGTCCGGTTATTAGATAAAGCGCGGAGTGAAGGTATCGTTACATTTCACGTAAAAGGGACTGGTTTGCACTGTTTAAGTATTGAGCGTGACCTAATGAAAAAATTCCACTTAAAAGATGCTTTTATTATCCCTACCCCAGTAAACAATTATCACGCTTCTCTCGGAAAAGCTGCTGCACAATATTTAGAAACTCATCTCCAGCAAGGCGATTTACTCGGTATTGGCTGGGGAGAAACAATTAGCAAAATGCTAGAAAACATTCATTTTGAAAGTTCTATCAACCTTTCAATCGTAACGCTCACAGGCGGGGTAAATCACTATCTCCCGAGAAAACAAAACTATTTACACTACATGCAAGGCGAACTTCACATTATCCCTACGCCGTTTCTAGCGTCTACAACCGAAATGGCACAAAGTATTCTATCAGAACCGAGTGTAAAAGATATGCTTCAAGTCGCTTCACTTGCTCATACGGCTGTTGTCGGTATTGGGGGATTATCTCAAGACGCTACGATTGTAAAAGAAGAAAAATTAACACTACGTGAGATGACATATATTCGTAGTCAAAACGGTGCTGGCGATATTTTAGGACAGTTTTATAATACAAATGGCGATTTATTAGAACTCTCGCATCACAATCGTCTAATTGGCACGCCCCTCTCTATTTTGCGCAATATGAAGCATGTCGTCGGTGTTGCTGGAGGTACTGAAAAGATAGATGCAATTTATGGTGCCTTAAAAGGAAAGTTTATTCATTCATTAATTACCGATGAGGAAACTGCCCTCTCCTTATTACGAAAGGATGGTGATTGTTAATGTCCCATTTATTAGCTTTCGATGCTGGTACAGGGAGCATTCGAGCAGTTCTTTTTGATTTACATGGTAATCAAATTGCAGTAAGTCAAAAAGAATGGATTCACAAATCTGACCTTCGTTATCCAGGCTCTATGAACTTTGATGTAGTAGAAAATTGGAAGCTAGTACAAGAATGTACGAAAGAGGTGCTTCAAAAAAGCAACACTCCTGCCTCTTCTATTCTTGCTATTAGCGCTACAAGTATGCGAGAAGGATTTGTTTTATATGATCAAGATGGGCAAGAAATATGGGCGTGTGCAAATGTTGATGGGCGCGCATCCGTCGAAGTTAGTGAATTAAAAGAAATTCGGTCACATCTTGAAAAAGATTTATATACAAAGTCTGGTCAAACTTTTTCATTAGGTGCTTTACCACGCCTACTCTGGATAAAAAAACATGAACCCGACGTCTATAATAATATTTACTCTTTTACAATGTTAAACGATTGGATTTTATATAAACTAAGCGGCGTACTACAAATTGATCCCTCAAACGGATGCACGTCAGGTATTTTTGACTTACAAAATAGAGTGTGGGATAACGATGTCGCTAAGGAGTGCGGTCTATCTTTGCCATTTTCACCAACAGTAAATGAAGCTGGTACAGTAATTGGCAACGTTACAAAAGAGTGTGCAGCATTAACTGGATTACGTGAAGGGATTCCTGTCGTCGCCGGGGGTGGAGATGCTCAAATGGCATCGCTCGGAACAGGAATCGTGAAACCGAATCAAACGTTAATATGCGGGGGTAGCTTTTGGCAACAAGAAGTGAATGTTACTGAGCCAATAACAGATCCACATGCTGCGATTCGAGTAAATTGTCACGTCGTTCCGAACCTATGGCAATATGAAACAATCGCCTTTTTCCCAGGTCTCGTTATGCGCTGGTTTCGAGACGCTTTTTGCCAAGAAGAAAAGAAACTTGCTGATAAACTCGGTGTAGATGCTTATGAATTACTAGAAGAACAAGCGAAAGACGTACCTGTCGGTTCATATGGTATTATCCCTACTTTTTCAAACGTTATGAACTACATTTCTTGGCGTCATGCCGCACCTTCATTCTTAAATTTAAGTTTAGACGCTGACAAATGCGGAAAAAAGGAAATGTTCCGTGCTATTGAAGAAAATGCGGCCTTCGTTACACTTGGAAACTTAAAACTAATTGAAAATCTTACTGGTACATTCCCTTCTGAAGTCATTTTTGCTGGCGGTGCCGCTAAAGGGAAACTATGGCCACAAATTCTATCAGACGTACTCGGCATTCCTGTAAAAGTACCAGTTGTGAAAGAAGCAGCTGCTTTAGGAACTGCAATTGCTGCTGGAGTTGGCGCTGGCATATATTCATCTATGGAAGAAACTGCCGAAGAGTTTGTACAGTGGGAGCAAACATTCGAACCAGTTACTGAAAATCACGAACTATATAAAGAGTTCTATGAAACATGGAAAACTGTATATGACAGTCAGCTCGCTTTAGCTGATAAAGGGCTCACCTCACATATGTGGATTGCGCCTGGTGCACTGTAACACATTACATAAAGGAGTGAACTGTATGTTAAAAGCGAATGAAAATGACTTCTCCTATCGCTTCGGTGATAACGGGCCGAAATATTTAATACAAGGGCCAAACATTGATCTTGGCCTTGTTGTCATTCAACCGGGCCAGGAGTTTCAAAACCATTATCATACGACGTGCGAAGAGGTCTTTTATGCATTAGAAGGTGAAATAGACTTCTATGTAAATAACGAAAGAGTTCCGATTAAACAAGGTGATGTCCTGCAAGTTCGCCCTCATGAATCTCACTATCTGATTAACCATTCTGACAAACCTTTTAAAGCTGTTTTTATAAAGTCACCACATTTACCAAATAAAGATACGGTACAAACGGAAAATCCAACATTAACGAAGGAGTGATTTTGAATGACTTGGGGATTTAAAAATCGATTAAATACAATTTTACCTGATGGTAGAGCGGTTATGTTAGCAATAGATCACGGCTACTTTTTAGGGCCAATTCACGGGCTAGAACAACCACTTGAAACAGTTAAAAACTTACTTCCGTATACAGACTCCCTCTTTTTAACACGCGGTGTACTTAGTTCCTGCATTCCTGAAAACTGCAGCACACCGATGGTTATGCGTGTATCTGGTGGTGCTACTGTCGTCGGTAAAGATTTAGCGAATGAAACAATTGTTACACCTGTAAAAGAAGCAGTGAAGCAAAACGCAATTGGCGTTGGCGTTTCTGTTTTTGTCGGATCAGACTATGAAACACAAACTGTTACAAATCTCGCAAATGTAGTTTCTGAAGCTCATGATTACGGCCTACCAGTACTCGGCATTACCGCAGTCGCAAAGGAATTACAAAAACGTGAAGCTCGCTTTCTAGCACTTGCTTCCCGCGTATGTGTTGAAATGGGTGCTGATATTATTAAAACGTATTACTGCGAAGGATTCGAAAAAATAACGAGCACATGCCCTGCCCCAGTCGTCATCGCGGGCGGCCCAAAACTAGATTCAATTGAAGACGCATTAAACATTACGTACAATGCATTGCAAGAAGGAGCAATTGGAGTAGACATGGGCCGAAACATATGGCAATCCGAGCACCCAGCTGCGATGATCCAAGCAATACATGGCATTGTGAAAAATGGATTGAATGTGAAAGAGGCACTTGAACTTTATGATGATGTGAAGAATTAATGTGAAAAGACAGACTATTTATTAGTCTGTCTTTTTTACTTTACAGTGAAACTTTCATAATCCGTCTTCTAATATGATACATACTTAAATTTTATACACCTTCAAATGATTACTCTTGTTGATCGCTATTAAGCTTTGAAACTTTCTTACCTTCTCTATAATCAAGACAAGACACTTCAATTAATAAGCCATTAAATACTGTAAAATAAAAACCATAACTACTACCTCGCATCGAATAAGGTTCCTTATCTATTTCAATGCCGCCTGCTACTAAACGATTATACGCTTGATCAACTTCATTTGAAGTATCCACTAAAAAACCAATATGAAAAGCTTCAGGATACATCACTTCCTTATTCCCCTTAAATGCTTTGGGGTCGCTTAGCACCAGTATAAATCCACTCTCATCACTCATTACTAATAATGCCTTTCCCTTTTGCTCTAAAAATTGAAAATCAAAAAATGTTTCAAAGAAATGTCTCGCTTCTGATAAGTCATCAACACATAAATTTAAATGATTCAGCTTCATGTACTCATCTCCTTTTAAAAAGAAGGGATATAGACTCATTTTCATAACCCTTAAATATGTAAGGCAAGATATTCAAGCGTTCCATCTAAGACTATGCTTTATAAGTCTAATACTTTTCTCCATAGCCTAGAACGTTTTTTATGACTGCAATTATATAAACTGTTCGACGTGAAATATTAATGTACCTATATAAAATAGTCTCATTATTTATTTTCCAGATTGTGTAGAACCCACTCAACCAGGAAAATTGCTGAAGGGATGCGCTCTGTTGTATCACCTAAAAATAGCTTATTAAGTAACTCATCTAAATGAATTGGCTTATTCGGCAACGTTTGAATATACCTTAAAGCAGATCCCGCTGGCGGTACTGGCTTATTATTAATAGCCCATATCCCTTCTAACAATGTCCAAGTTGACGTATGAACTAAGTATGAAGCTTTTAACTCATCATTTGCTTTTAAAGCAGATTGAATTTTAATAAGCGAACTATGCAACCAATGAGAAATGCCCTTCATTTTGTCGCTTGAAACACGATAGTTTTCAAATTCATATGTAGCTATTTCCTTTAACTTTTTTAACTCACCGCTTTTATCAAACAAAATTTTCCCTTCTAGAAATGAGTATAGTTCCATCGGATTGTTTTTAAAGTTTACTTGAATTTGATTAAAATCTGCACCCTTATATTCAACTAAAATATCTTCTCTCATTTCAGAATGAAATTTCTTCTTTTGTCCGCCTTCTAAAAGAATATAGAAGTCTAAATCAGATTCAGGATATGCATCGCCTCTTGCAACAGATCCAATTAGCATGAATCCATTTACCTTTTCCATAGATAAGACTTCCGCTACTATTGTTTGCACTAATTTTTTATGTTGTTCATATGTAATGAATGCAAGTTTTTCTATCATTCCCATCCCCCCAGTCATAAAAAAGAGGATACATGATTGCTTCTACAACATGTATCCTCTACTTATATATTACGACTGTTGATAAGCCGATTTCGATGATTTCACATAATAAACTGCATGATCCACATTAATAATATGATCTGGCTTTGGTTTACCACGGCCCGCTCTATGTCCAGCTAAGTGTTCTTCACTTGTTTCCCAGTTTTTCCATGCTTCTTCAGATTCCCAGCGAATCATTACGACAACTTCTTCGTCGCCGCGTCTTACTTTTTTCACGAGAACACTTAAATCGATGAAGCCTTCAAATTTTTCAATAATACCTTCTCCAGTGAAACGTTCTACAACTATATTTGATGTACCTTCTTTTACTGTAAATGTTTTCGTTTCGATAAACATATATCCCACTCCCTCTTTGTTATACGAATACTAGTATTCTTCTATTATAATTGATTATGATAATTATTTTCAATTGTAAAGTTTTAATTTTTTGAATTATGCTGATTTCTTTTCTATCGCCTCATCTAAAAATTTGAAATATGGAAGTAACATCCCTATTAAAGATGTAACACATATAATTGCACCGATGATTACATATAGCGCTCTTACTCCCCACATTTCACTCAATATCCCCCCTACTAACACACCTAATGGCATAGCGGATCGTATAAAAAATAAACGCACTGAAAATACTTGTCCTATCATATTATTTGGAACGGTTTGTTGGCATATTGTCGTGTTATGAACATTGAAAAATGCAATACAAATCCCTGCTATTACTTCAATTATTATTGCAATGATAATACTATGATTGAATCCTAATGAAATGTATGTGAGTCCCCCTATAAACAATCCTCCAAGCATAAGTATACGCCGGCTTTTATATGTTACTTTTCCGACTAATACTGAGCCAATTACGTAGCCAAGTGGAAAACCTGCCATGAAATAACCGTACTCTGCATATCCCGCTGACAGCTCGTCTTTTATATAAGGAAGATTTGTGACCATCGTTACCCCTACTCCAAACTGCACGAAAGTAAGAAATATACCGAGCCAAACGATGATTGGTTTTGTGAAAAAATATGTAAAACCGTGAAAAAACTGTTCTAGCCACGTTTTCCGAATAGGTTGCGACGTTCTATTTTCTTTTATATAAAATAAGAAAGTGCCACTAACAAATAAACATATGCATACGAAAGATAATGTAAGTTCTGTTCCAATCAAATGAATGACTACTCCGCCTAATACTGGCGCAAGAAACATCATAAGGCGAGTCATTCCATCAATGTACGCATTTGCATCTTGAAGTTGTTCTTTCCCTACAATGCTCGGTGTAATTGCTTGACTTGCAGGTGTATAAAGTGGTGTAATAAGTCCCACTACAATTTGAACAACATAAATGTGCCAAACTTCTATACTACCCGAAACTAGCATCACCAAAGGTAATAAAAATACGGACGCTCGTATCCATTGTGAAAATATCATAATCCACTTCCGGCTCCATTTATCAATAAATGGGCCACTTATTAATTGCAATATGAGTGATGGGATGAAATATAATAACCACATACTACTTAAAGCCATTTCTGATCCTGTTAACTCATATACTAGAATTGTATTACATAACGTTCCGAAAGCCCCTCCTAATTCAGAGATTGCACTACCAATCCACATAAAAAAGAACGAACGATTTTTCAATATATTTTTCAATTTCACACACCAACTTTTCTTTTATATTCCTCCCTTTATGTACATTCTCGTTGTTAATTATCTATTCAAAAACATATCTAATTCTTTCGCTAAAGACTGTACTGCTTTCTTTCTTAATACATATTTTCCGTCATGTATATCAACTAACTTCGCTGCACGTAACAATTTCAAATGATGGTGTACAGTCGATTTACCGAGTTGCAATCTTTCCGTTATTTCCTGTAATGTACGTTCTTTTTCAAACAACATTTTTACAATTCGCAATCTCGCTTCATCTCCAAGAGCCTTATATTTTTGAACTAAAAAATAATTCGGTTCATACGGATCTTCAGGATGAATACTTTCATTCGCAACTGGATAATGAAATACTTTCGTATCATCAATATCTGCTTCAATATTCCACGGTCTGTACGTCATTTGCGGAATAAGAAGTACGTGATGAACACTTGGCTCTGGCATATAGTTCACTCCGCCAGTCGCCCACTCGACAAACTCTTCCGGCTTCATCTTTTTATTCATTTCATTTTTTGCTTCATAATCTCGTTTTAATATAGAAAGTATTTCTTCTTCCTCACTCTTAATTACACTCTCATACCACCCTGTCATTACAGCGATTAAATGAGATTTCAGCACTTGTACATCTACATCACATATAAAGCGAATGTACGTAGAGAAAAACTGATGATCATGTGTTAATTCCTTTAGTTCATGTATTGCAGTTCCATCTCTACTTGCGGCTAAACGTCTTTTTTTCTCATATTTCTCCCCTAAAAACGGTAAACATGTATACTTCAAATCTTCTTCTGAAAGTGAATCGATTTTAGCATGAAACTGCGATACACCCTGTATGTCTTCTTCATACAACAACTGAAGCAATGCTTTCCACGTATTATTTTCTTCGACAAATTGTAAGTGCTCTCTCATTTCTTCTGTTAATGATTTCTTAATTTCTTCCCATTCATTTTGACTCTTTTCAAGTGTATCAATTAACCTCTTATGAGTACTTGCTGCAATGCCAAGCGCACATTCGAAAAGTATCGAATATTTCACTTGAACGTTATAAGTTTCCCTCTTTCTACTCGTTATGTGATAGACCTCCATTTTTATCCCCTCCTTGTTTGCTATATATCAAATTCTATTTTTATCGAATTTAACCTTCTATATTTTTAGAATTATTTTGCGACTTCAAAAAAACTCTAATCCATGAGCAAATAGAGAAAGGTTTATACTCTTTTTCATTCTGACTCAATTAAAGCCTTGATTATTAAGTATCATATTAAAAAGAAGTTTTTTAATGGCTCTGTTATAAGTTGTCTTTCACCCTCTTGTGCAACTATAGAAAAGGTTTATTGAAGAGAAAAGAGAATTGGTTTTATTAAGAAAAATGAACAGGAGGCTATACGAATGGGAAGAAAAGAAATGTTGCAAAATGGAGTCCAACAAGTTTTTTACGAAGAAGAATGGTACCCACCAATATCAGAAGCGTTAAAGAATCTTACGGTTGAACAAGCATGTTGGCAACCAGAAGGTGCTGCCAGTAATACGATTTGGGAAAATGTGAACCATTTATTAATCTTTAAAGAACGCCTACTTTCCCGTTTACATGAAGACGACACATTTGTTGCTCCACAAAATAATGATCAGACGTTTATCCAAGGTGGACCTAATGATGATGCCGCTTGGCAGCAAACCGTAAAGCGAACGCTTCAAGTACATGATGCCTTACAATCTTCATTAACCGCCCTTCAAGAAGCAGAACTAGATCAACTAAGTCCTTCTCTACCAGTTTGGCAACAATATATGAATATCCTTTTGCATGATGCTTATCATACAGGACAAATTATACAGCTTCGGAAACTTCAAGGTTCATGGCCAACTCACCGTTCTTATTTATAAAGTGAAATTTTAATCAGCTCTTACCAATCGGGATTTTGCGGGCAGCCCATCCCCACCTCACTTCTTTGCTTTCCTTGAATTTTGAGGTAAAAATCTTACTGCCCGTTAATGCGGAATAAACGATGTTTAAAATCGCATACGTTTAATATCCAACAAAACAATTGAAAACAGCTAATTGTTCGATAATTACTGCGATTGCTCAAAATAAAGCAAATTAAAATACATTGATTCCTAACATAACTTACATGCTTCATAACTTCTAATCATAATCCAAATTTGGAAGAATAGATGCTTTTTTATATACAAATAATAACTCTCAAGGAGTTGTTGACATGCATTTCATATTGAATATGTTAGGGATTTTCGTTGTCATATTAATCATTTTCTTATGTTCGCCTAATAAAAAACATATAAAATGGAGACCGATTGTAATTCTCATCCTATTGGAGCTTTTTATTACGTGGTTTATGTTAGGCACAAAGCTCGGCAGTATTATCATTAATAAAATTGCGTCATTTTTCAGTTGGCTACTAGCATGTGCGAATGAAGGTATTCGATTTGCATTTCCTTCAGCTATGGAAAGTCAGCACATTGATTTCTTCTTTAGTGCGTTACTTCCTATCATTTTTGTTATTACTTTTTTCGATATT
The DNA here is from genome assembly GCF_051917185.1 of Bacillus cereus group sp. MYBK108-1. Classification (NCBI taxonomy): domain Bacteria; kingdom Bacillati; phylum Bacillota; class Bacilli; order Caryophanales; family Bacillaceae; genus Bacillus; species Bacillus cereus group sp. MYBK108-1. The sequence continues at coordinate 291,772 of NZ_JBQAHZ010000004.1, read as the reverse complement.
CTTTCTTATTTCGGAATCTTAACTTGGATTATTGATAAAGTAGGTGCAGTTATTTCAAAGATTTCTCGTTTACCAAAGTTAGAAAGTTTCTTTTCGATTCAAATGATGTTTTTAGGAAACACCGAAGCACTTGCGGTTGTTCGTGATCAATTATCTGTTTTAAAAGAAAATCGATTATTAACTTTTGGAATTATGAGTATGAGTAGCGTTAGCGGATCCATTCTTGGTGCTTATTTATCAATGGTTCCAGCAACATATATTTTCAGCGCAATCCCATTAAACTGTATTAACGCATTAATTTTAGCCAATGTATTAAATCCTGTGGAAGTTTCGAAAGAAGAAGACGTTGTTTACACACCTTCAAAACATGAAAAAAAGGATTTCTTTTCTACTATTTCAAACAGTATGTTAGTTGGGATGAATATGGTTATCGTTATTTTAGCTATGGTAATTGGTTATGTAGCTTTAACAGCATGTTTAAATGGGATTTTAGGATTTTTTGTAACGGGGTTAACAATTCAAAAAATCTTCTCCATTATCTTTAGTCCTTTTGCATTTTTACTCGGTTTATCAGGCAGTGATGCTATGTATGTAGCTGAATTAATGGGGATCAAAATAACGACGAATGAATTTGTTGCAATGATGGATTTAAAATCAAACTTAAAGTCGCTACAACCGCATACGGTTGCGGTTGCAACGACATTTCTAGCTTCTTTTGCTAACTTTAGTACAGTAGGTATGATTTACGGAACTTACAATTCATTATTTGGCGGAGAAAAATCATCAGTCATCGGTAAAAATGTTTGGAAGCTTCTTGTTAGCGGGATGGCTGTTTCTTTATTAAGTGCTATGCTCGTTGGGCTATTTGTATGGTAATTAATTTTAATAATAAAAGACACCCAAGCCAATTGAGTGTCTTTTATTATTATTTTCGAATTTGCCCATTTCCACGAATCACATATTTTGTAGAAGTTAATGCTGGAAGCCCCATTGGTCCTCTTACGTGTAACTTTTGTGTACTGATACCAATTTCCGCTCCGAATCCAAATTCGGATCCATCTGTAAAACGAGTCGATGCATTATGATAAAGTGCCGCGGCATCTACAGAAGTAAAAAACTTGCTGACGTTTTCCTCGTTTTCAGTAATAATTGCTTCAGAATGCATAGATCCATACGTATTTATATGATGAATCGCATCTTCAACAGTGGAAACCACTTTCACTGCTAGTGTGAGAGATAAAAACTCAGTTTCCCAGTCTTCTTCTGTCGCAAGTAAGATAGAAGAATCAATCGCCACTGCTTTATTATCACCACGTAGCTCCACTCCTCTTTCCTTCAAGGAAGAAAACAACTCGCTACCATATTGCTCTGCCCAATTCTCATGAAGTACAATCGTCTCAATTGCATTACATACAGATGGACGCTGTGTTTTTGCATTTATAATAATATTAAACGCCATTTGTTTATCTGCTGTTTCATCAATGAATATATGACAATTTCCCGCACCTGTTTCAAGTACTGGAACAGACGCTTCTCTCACAACAGTATCGATTAATTGTTTGCCACCTCTTGGAATAAGAACGTCTAGATAATCCTTCATTGTAAACAACTGCTTCGCGCTATTTCGCGTTGTATCTTCTATAAGCTGTACGCTTTCTTGAGGTAAGCTTGTTAGTTTGAGCGCTCTGTGAATAACGGCAACGATGGCCTTATTAGAATGAATAGCAGAAGAACTACCACGTAATATGACTGCGTTTCCTGTCTTCAAACAAATTGTAGCTGCATCCACTGTTACATTCGGTCTTGCCTCATAAATCATGCCTATAACACCAAGTGGTACGCGCATCTCCTGAATAGATAGTCCATTTGGCCTTTCCCATGCACTTACACATTCTCCTACAGGATCACGTAATTCAATTAGCTGCTTAATCCCCTCTGTCATATCAATAATACGATTTTCAGTTAGCAGAAGACGATCAAGGAGTGAATCAGAAAATCCTTTTGCCTTACCTTCTTCAATATCCCTCTTGTTTTCTTCTAAAATATAAGCTGTTTCTAATATTAACTGATCAGCTATTGCGGAAAGTGCTTCGTTTTTTTGCTCTGTAGATTTAAGCACAAGCTCTCTAGCAACCTCTTTTGCTTTTATCCCCTTTGCCAACACTTCATTCATTTTTATTTCCTCCTTTTTAAAGTGAAACCCAATGATCCCTATGGATGACTTCATAACTATGTCTCTCGCCTCTTACTTGAATATCTTGGCTTTGCATACCTTTTACATCTCTTAGTTCCTCTGCACTATATGTGCATTGTCCTTTTCCTATTACGCGCCCTTGTTGCGTTACAACCTCTACAACTTCACCCACTTGGAAAAATCCTGATACATTCGTAACACCAGCTGGAAGTAAACTCTTACCATGCTGAATGATGGCAGTAGCTGCCCCAGCATCTACTTCAATTTGTCCGCTAACAAGCGAATGTAAGGCAATCCATTGCTTGTTCATCTTCATTTCTTTTTGAGGAGCATTACCAACATACGTTCCATCACCCTTACCCTTCAAAACATCTACAAACTTTTCCTGTCCACGTCCTGTTCCGATAAATACACTCACACCAAGAGAGAGCGCTGTCTTTGCAGCGTCGATTTTTGATTTCATACCGCCAGTCCCAAGTTTTGAGCCAGCATCTCCTGCAAGAGAAGAAATTTCTTCCGTAACTTCAGGAAGAAAATAATATTTTTTTGCATCCGGATTTTTCTGAGGATTTTTGTCATATAACCCGTTCACATCCGTAAAGATCATAAGCATATCCGCCGAAACAAGCCCGCTTACTAAAGCTGACAGCATATCATTATCACCGAACGTCAGCTCCTCTAAAGAGATGGAATCATTTTCATTAATAATTGGAAGAGCGGAGCGGTTTAATAATTCTCCTAACGTAGCGTAAGCATTACTATATTGTTCTTTTCTAGAAAAATCACTCCTCGTCAGCAAAAGTTGCGCAGTAACGATGCCATATTTACGGAATTCCTCCGTGTACGCCTGCATTAACAAACTTTGTCCGACAGCTGCTGCAGCCTGTTTCCCTTTAATCGTTACAGGTCTGCTAGGATATCCTAGCGCTGAAAAACCTGCAGCGACGGCTCCAGATGTAATTAACACAACCTCGTGCCCCTCTTCTTTCAACCGAGCCAATGCGGCAACGTGATCTGAAAGCTGTTCTGTAGAGATGCCTCCGTGACTATCTGCCAAGGAACTACTCCCAATCTTTACAACAACTCGTTGTTTTTTCACTTTTTTATCCCCCAAGTCTAAAATCAAAGTTTTTTATAAATTACACTTCATTCACTTTGTAACTATATCTATTCTCATCAATGCTGCAATGAGGTATTTAAGAGCAAAATAAAAATGACCGCTTCGCCCTTAATAAAATAAAAAGGACGAAACGGTCATTGTTCCGCGGTACCACCTTAATTGATATACATAGATATCCACTTGGTGCCTATAACGCAGGCGAACGCCTAAACTTTCATTTAAGACTCAGGGATAGGTTCGATATATTCTATACGAGGAATCTTTCAGCCGGTGAATTCCACTCTCTTTCGCAAGAAGACATATGTACTAATTCCCTTCAACGATTTTCAATCTAATTTTTTTATATTATGCGATATAGTTCGATTCGGTGTCAAGAGGTATTTTTAAAAATAAATAGAGCCGCAAGTTATTTGTATGAAATTATCGCCCTACTGAATGAAAATACAAAATGATATAAGTTTAACTCATATTCATAAACATAAAACCTTACATTATAGTGTATATATTTACATAATGTCGAATATAATTAATTTTTATCTTTTAGTGTTGCAAAAAGGAATATATTCTCTTAGAATGTTTCTTTATATTGCACAGGGATGTTATTCTTATTCTAAGAAAATAATATCAAACCGATATAATTGATTATAAAAGGAGCAAGATTGAGTTATTATGGATAAACAAATTGGATTCATCGGTTGCGGAAATATGGGAATGGCTATGATTGGCGGAATGATAAACAAAAATATAGTGTCTTCAAATCAAATTATTTGTTCAGATTTAAACACTGCTAATTTAAAAAATGCTAGTGAAAAATATGGGCTAACTACAACTACCGACAACAATGAAGTAGCTAAAAATGCTGATATTTTAATTTTATCAATCAAACCAGACCTATACGCGTCAATAATTAATGAAATAAAAGAAATAATCAAAAACGATGCTATCATCGTTACGATCGCTGCTGGGAAAAGTATTGAAAGTACTGAAAATGCCTTTAATAAAAAAGTAAAGGTTGTAAGGGTAATGCCTAATACTCCTGCTCTTGTTGGAGAAGGAATGTCTGCATTATGCCCGAATGAAATGGTGACAGAAAAAGATTTAGAAGATGTACTAAACATTTTCAATAGTTTTGGTCAAACAGAGATCGTAAGTGAAAAATTAATGGATGTTGTCACATCCGTAAGTGGTTCTTCACCAGCTTATGTATATATGATTATAGAAGCGATGGCAGATGCTGCTGTACTAGATGGTATGCCAAGAAATCAAGCATATAAATTCGCTGCTCAAGCTGTGTTAGGCTCTGCAAAAATGGTACTAGAAACAGGAATACATCCAGGTGAATTGAAAGATATGGTTTGTTCTCCTGGCGGAACGACAATAGAAGCTGTAGCAACATTGGAGGAAAAAGGACTGAGAACAGCGATTATTTCAGCTATGCAGCGTTGTACGCAAAAGTCTGTTGAACTATCTGGTCAAACTAAAAAGTAAAACTGTAAAAGAGATCGCGTTAGCTATGAATTCATATGAATTTAATTAGAAATTCACTACATGATAAACGGCCAAACTCATATATAATTGAGTTTGGCCGTTTCAGTTTTAATTATATTAAAATAATTTCATTCAAATCTTCTTTACAGGTTCTGTTTTATCCCTTACCTATTCCCTACTATGATTGTGTAATTTTATTAGAAACTAATAATTTTTCAATGCACTTCGGTAACATATCTAATAGCGTTTCAAATGCGTAGTTTACATCTAGACGTTCTGTCCATTGATGTGCATCTTTTCCTACCGGCCCCATATTTAATACTGGAACATCAAACTCTTCTAATTCCTGAAGCGGAATTGAATAACCTTTATCCCATAATGGCATATTGTCTACAAGCGAACTCATTGAATCCAGTGGATACTGCAAGCCTACATAACTTAAATCTGAAATCCCCCCAAAATAATTTTGGTTTTCAAATGTAATTTTATGATTGTAGTGTGCATACTTTTCCATTTCTACAACTACCTCTTTTATTAAAGGATTGTTGCGTGAACTCACAGCTGGATAGTACGGCGGAGCGAAGAAAAGTACAATCATCGGTGCCTTTTCTTTACATAAAATCGCTAATTTATCTACTAAATCAATGGTTACCGCACGATCATCTTTATCTCCTCTATTTTTTATAATATTAGATTGAATATGATTTATTTTTTCTCGTCCATGTTGCTCAATTGCATATGTGATAAGCTCTTCATAAGTTAATACATTTACTTTGAGATTAGGTGGTATAAATGGATTATATTTAGAAAAACGATATGCATGTTTTTCATACGACTCTTCTATTTTCTCTGCTACTTTCGTTACTTTTTGACGTAACAATGAAACTACATCTGTCATTGATTTTTCTAATAAAAACAAATTAAATAATGTAACTGCACGATGCGGAATTTGTACAGAATAATCCTCTTTTAAGTCCCTTTGAAGTAAGTTAGTTGGCGGAGGACTCGCTTCCCCTTCTACAATATCACAAAGGTCTGTGTTTAACTCTAATTCTGCTGTTATTAATGAAGCCATATAACTCCCATTTAACCCTGCAAAAGGTTCACCTACATGTGTCTCTTTTCCGTAGCAAAGAAAACCAGGTAACACTTTACCAATAGAGCCAGTGTAAATATACTTATTTTGGTCACCAGGATGTCTTGAAAACATAGGCTCTGAGTTTAGTACCGTTTTATACTCTAAATCATGTTCTCTTGCTAACTCTAGTAATCTTGGAACAGCAGCTCTCATCCCTACAGAGTTTACTTCTTCATCTGGTACAGCCAATAAAAGAACATTCCCATCAAATCTTTCTTCGCAAGCTTGCTCAATCATTGCCATTTGTAATGCGAGGCCGCATTTCATATCCATTGTTCCTCTACCAAACAGCCATTCTCCATGTTCTATATCTTCACGTACATGGTCTGGAAGTTCATCTTTATGAGAATAAAACATAGATGTTAACTTTTTAGGATTAAATGCATCTTCTTTCCACATTCCGTAATCTTGTACATCTACAACATCAAAGTGACTTACTAGAATTACAGTATTTTTTGTACTATCGCTTTTCTTTACTAGTGCTGTAACAAAATATCGTCCGTCCCCTGTCGGATTTTTTTGCAAATGGTGCGGGTTTTGTTTGAAATACTGTAAGTCAGATAATTGTTCCACAACAAAGTCTGGCAATATTACTTCAGCTTCTGAACCGGTAATACTAGGAATTTCAACAAGACTGCTTAATAATTGAACCAATTGTTCTTTTGATTGCCACTTTGACATATAAATCCCCCTATTTTCCGCATTATGAAAACTAATTCCAGTATATGAATAAAAAATGACGACAGCTATCAAAATTATAGTTCTGATGTACTGCCGATTTTTATTGATATTTCATGAGCCGCTTGTTTTACCTTGCTAATAAGAAAAGATAGTCGATCATCATTAATACGATGACTAATTACCCCAACACTTAATGCTCCTACTACTTTATGATTAAATCCGATAATAGGTGCAGCTACTGAAGCTGTCCCTTCTGTTTTTTCACCATAACTGACAGCATATCCTTCATTTTTTATTTGCTTTATTTGATTAAGAAGAATTTGCTTTTGTTCTGGTAATGAAGGAAGTAAATACTCTACAATATGTTCCATTTCATTCGTTTTCATATTGGCAAGCATCGTTTTATTTGCAGCACCAATTGAAAGTGGAATTTGTTCTCCTAGATTATCGATAACTCGAATTTTTAAAGGACTATCAATTCTTTCAATGATAATAGAATGTGTTCCGTTTGGAATATTCAAATAGACACTTTCTTCCACTTCAGAAGCCAAACGTTTCATCACTTCTCTCGCAACAGATCTATAGTCTACCTTCTCCAATTGACGCAACCCTATTTCCATCCACATTGGTCCAATTTTGTACTGTTTTGTCTCTGTAATTTGTGTAACTAACCCATGCTCCATTAGAGAGTTAAGTAATCTATGTACTGTACTAACCGGGAGATGTGTTCCATCAGCTATATCAGAAATAGCCCAATACTCTTTTTCATTTGTAGAATTCAATAATTTAATAATACTTATCGCTCGATCAATGGACTGTACCATAACTCGCCTCAACTTTACTCGTAATATGTTAGTACGCTTAATTAACTATCAATTTAGCAAACATTCGAAATGAAATCAATCTATTTATTTAATTTTCTAACAATAAAAACATATCACTAACAACGAATTGAAAACGCAAACAAAAAAATATTGACTTTTCTTTTTAATTATCTGAAAATTATAACAAGATTTCACATCACGGAATACATTCCATAATACGGAAAAACATCAAACGTTATTCTATCAACTACGAAAGTGAGGAAAACAATGGCGCAAGTAAGCAATACAAACAATGAATTAAAACGTACGATGAAAAGTAGACACTTATTCATGATTGCACTCGGTGGTGTGATTGGAACCGGGTTATTTAACGGATCTGGCTTTATTATAAGTCAGGCTGGACCTGGTGGATCCGTACTTGCCTTTATTGCTGGTGGATTATTAATGTATTTCGTTATGCTATGTCTTGGTGAACTTGCTGTAGCCATGCCTGTTTCAGGTTCTTTTCAGGAATATGCTACTAAATTCATCAATCCTGCAACTGGCTTTACAATCGGATGGTTGTATTGGTTAAGCTGGGCGAATACGACCGGTCTTGAATTTACAACTGCCGGTATTACAATGCAGCGCTGGTTTCCTGATATTCCTGTTTGGGTTTGGTGTTTAATATTTGGCGTTACCATCTTCACTATTAACGCATTATCTGCTCGTAGTTATGCAGAAACAGAATTTTGGTTTTCAAGTATAAAAGTATCTGCCATTATAGCTTTTATAATTCTTGGTGGCGCCGCTATGTTCGGTTTTATTGATTTAAAAGGCGATGAACCAGCTCCACTTCTTTCAAATTTCGTAAATCATGGTGGTTTATTTCCGAATGGACTTGCAGCTATTCTATTAACAATGGTTACAGTCAATTATTCCTTCCAAGGTACAGAGCTTGTCGGAATCGCAGCAGGTGAAAGTGAAGATCCAGCAAAAACTTTACCTCGTTCTATTAGAAATATTATATGGCGCACAATGTTTTTCTTCGTCTTAGCAATCTTTGTTCTTGTTGCTTTAATTCCTTGGGAAGAAGCTGGATTAACAAAGAGTCCATTCGTTGCTGTTTTTGATAATATCGGTATTCCATATGCAGCTGATATTATGAACTTTGTTATTCTTACTGCTGTTCTTTCTGTCGCAAACTCAGGACTATACGCTGCTACTCGAATGCTTTGGTCTTTATCAAAAAACGAAATGGCTCCAGCATTTTTAAAGAAATTATCATCACGTGGGATTCCTCTCAACGCTTTAATCATGACAATAGCTATTTCTGCTTTTTCTCTTTTGACAAGTGTAGTAGCTGCTGAAACTGTTTACTTGTGGCTCATTTCAATTTCCGGAGTCATTACCATTATTGTTTGGATGTCAATTTGTGTTTCTCAATTCTTTTTCCGCAAACATTATTTAGCAGACGGCGGAAAATTAGAAGACTTAAAATTTAAAACGCCACTTTATCCACTCGTACCAATTCTTGGTTTTGGATTGTATGGCATTATATTAATCAGTCTTATTTTTATCCCAGAACAACGACTTGGAATCTATTGCACTGTCCCATTTATCATCTTTTGCTACACTTACTATCACTTTAAAGTTAAGAAAAGAAATTCTACTAACACTCATAGTGAAACTAAAATTAGCGAGACTTCGTAATATTTGACTATACATAAAAGACTACACATGGCGTTTCACTTCATGTGTGGTCTTTTTTCATCATTTTAATATGATTTCATCTGAATTTAATGAATATATCCCCTTTCCTACAAAAGTAGTAGAGTGTTCATTTAAACACTTACTACCTCAGTGGGATTTATCACATTCCAATTTCAATATAATAGCAAATAGGTATATCGGATATAGATGTACATTACTAGGCTTATACATATTTCAACTTTAGAATTATATTCACTATTCAATTGGTAGTTACCAATAAAGAAAGAAAGGAATGATCATAATAATACAGAACATATACGAAACTCATTTACATGTAAGAAATTTAGAGAAGGCAATAAATTTCTATCAAAACAAGCTAGGATTAACGTTAGCAAGAAAACTCTCCAAAAGAAGAGTGGCTTTCTTTTGGGTCGGAGAAAATAAACAACAAATGCTTGGACTATGGGAAGTACATAACATTGAAGACTTTGAGCCGAGACATTTTGCTTTTGGTGTAAATTTAGAGTTTTTAATGACTTCTAAAGCGTGGTTAGAGGAACATGGAATAGCAGTGATAGGAAGTCAAGGAACAGGAAATCAAGAGCCAATTGTCCAAAGGTGGATGCCTGCTGCAAGTGTATACTTTCTAGATTGTGATGGAAACAAATTAGAATTCATTTCTATGCTACATGAGAATCCAGATGAATTAGAATATGCGTCCTATTTAAGTGTATGGAATGCGGAACACCAAGAAAAATGAATGGAATTTTCGTTCAAGTCTTTTCTTATTTTTGGATATAATGTTGTACGATCCCCCCTTTTACTATGAATTTGTTAACATAATGCATTTACTGTCATCTTATATTTGTACTTACGTACGAGCAATTCCTAATCTGCTTCAATTACAATTTGAATTATGTAAATTTTCCTCTTATCTGGCATCTACTCTTTAAACACAAACTCCCCTTAAATCGAAAATGATTAAGGGGAGTTTTATATACGATGCAATTATAGTTCAGATTTCACTCGAACAGAAACATTATTTTTAATTATATTTTTGACATCTTTAAAGCTAACAAAATTGTTACTTTTCTCATCCCAAAGACGGAAACGTAGTGATTGTAAGCTTGTAGCAAGCGTAATCGTTGGTACATTTTTTAACGGAAGCGTATTATTGTGTGCCTCTTCTAGTTTATAGTTAGGTACCCTTGGGCTTAAATGGTGAACATGATGGAATCCAATATTACCAGTTAAGAATTGCAAAATTTTAGGAAGCTTATAAAAAGAACTTCCTTCCACTGCCGCTTTCACATATTCCCAATCTTTATCCTCTTCAAAATAAGAATCCTCAAATGTGTGCTGTACGTAAAACAGCCAAATCCCTACTGAACCTGCTATTAAGAATATAGTACCATGTACTAACAGAAACGATTGCCACCCAATTGCCCAGCAAAGTATAGCTACTACAGCAACAATTATAATATTCGTCAAATAAGTATTCATACGTTCTTTCTGCCTTGCACCTTTTCGGTTAAATCTATTTTTAAGCAAGAAAACATAAATCGGACCTAATCCAAACATAACGAATGGATTGCGATATAAGCGATATGCTAAACGAAGTCTAAATGGTGCAGCTACATATTCATCAACTGTAAGCGTCCAAATATCCCCTGTACCCCTCTTATCCAAATTACCACTCGTAGCGTGGTGAATAGAATGTTCATGCCCCCACTGATCAAATGGGAATAATGTTAAAACACCCATACACGTTCCAACTATTCTATTTGCACGTCGACTTTTAAAGAACGAATAATGGGTGCAATCATGAAAAATAATGAAAATTCTTGTCATAAATCCAGCGGCTAACAGTGCTGGAACTAATGTTAACCAATAAGAAACTGACAAACTTTTATAAGCAAGGTACCATAAAATAATAAATGGCACGATTGTGTTGATCAGTTGCCAAACACTTTTTTTAATCGTTGATTTTTCAAAAGGAGCAACTTGTTTTTTTAAATTTTTAGTATTTTCTAAGGTCATTGTTCTAATTCCTTTCCTTTTTGTTGCTAATTCATATTATAGCACACTATTAGTATCAGGTGTTAAAAGTAGCTATAATAAATATTATATACTATGAAAATCTCTTTTTTCTTACTCATTACTTACAAATTACTTACGCCCAAAATAGCTTCTATAATTGGACAGGCGGAGTATTTTATTTATAAAAGAAACTTCGAATTTTTCCAATAAGTACATAAAAAAACAGCAAGTTTTTTCACAAGAAGAAAAAAGCTGCGATAAGTCAGTTTCACCGACTTATCGCAGCTCCTCTTCGTTTTACCTTATTTTATCGATGAAGCCACACTGCACCTGCAGACTTGTCTTCAGCTTGGCCTACCACTTCAAACTTCAGTCCTAGTTTCGGTAACTTACGTCCTGCATCAGGAATAATGCTGTTGATGTATTGCTTAGAATCATCAAATTTTGCCACTCCTGGTAATCCTTTATAATCGAAGATACCGCGAGTTGGTGAATTTACTTTCCATGCTGGTGTTTGATCAAATGAGAATGCCGCATCGGCAATTTGGTAACGCGTACTGCTCTTCACAGTAGGTTGTCCGTTTAATGTCCCTACAATTGCCTCTGGATGAGAATCTACTACTCCTAAGAACCCTTCACCTGGATGAACGCCTACCCAGTTATCTGTAAAGCTTTGATCCGCATACCATACAACCATTCCTGTATTAAATACTGGGCCACGTGCATGTTGTAACGCAGTGTCAGAACCAGCGTAATTTCTCCACTCTACATAGTAATTATGTTTTTTCTGTTCAAATCCGTTAGACACAGTAAAGCCTTTTAACGTCATTGCTGGCTGACCTTCTGCATCATCAGAGAAAACAACTTTTCCATCTACAGTTAATGCTGCATTATCTAACGCAAACCCTTTATAAGCTACTGCAATATCTGTTAAGTACTCAAATTGCAGTTTTACTTTTTTTCCTTTGAATTGGCTTAAATCGTATGATTTATCAACCCACTTACCATCAGTTGTATCCGCGCCGCCTTTTACATCTTTTTCGCCCATTCTATCAATGCGTGTCTTCGTTCCATCTTCTGCAATCGCATATACGTCAAGGAAATCATACTTCGCTTCAAGTTCGTAAAATGCCTTATAATCGAACTTAGCATCCTTTGCATTTGTTAAGTCAAATACTGGTGTCTCAAGTGTTGTATGAATGTCATTTCCTTTTGTACTGTAATAGAACTTCTTACCAAACGCTGATTCGATATTTTTTATATCTTTGTCCGGCAAGTTAACACGAACGATTCCAGGTCGTTTAGATTTTGTAGTACTTTGATCTACATATGTCGCAACACCGATTCCTTTGCTAAGTTTGTCATAATCTACTTCAAGGATATTCGCCCAGTTCCCCTTCATATTCTTTTGGAAAAATTCTTTATTTTGTGGTGAGAAACTCGTTGGCTCTGTTCCTGCAATTTTTCCAGCCCAGCTACCACCACTCATAATAGACCATGACTCAACAGGTTCACCTTGTCCTGAGTACTTTGTATCATATTCATCTGGTAAGCCTAAATCATGGCCATACTCATGTGCAAACACACCAACTGCCCCGTCTTCAGGCTCGATTGTATAATCATATGCAGCCATCTTTCCGCCCCAGTTCGAAACAGAAGATTTCGTGCCATCAATTGCATATGGTTTTGAACCTAGTTTTGAACGATGTGACCAAATCGCATCATCTTTCAATTTACCGCCGCCAGCTTCTTGACCAACGCCAGCATGTACAACCATTAAATGATCAATAATGCCATCTGGCTCATTTTTATTTCCATCACCATCTTGATCGTATTGATCAAATTGGTCATAGTCTGCTAAATTGATTCCTTTTGCTACCGCTGCTTTTAATGCTTCTTTCACAAAATCTTTTGGTCCTAAAGGCCCCTTGTTATCATGCCCAGTACCCGCATCAGCACCATAATCTGATGCTTTTCCTGGAACAGTAAGCCATTCTGTTACAGTCCCATCAACTGTGTAGCTACCACCAGATTGTTCTTCATAATATTGCTTAAATGTGTTAATCTTCGATCCATCAAATAAAGTAAATGGTTCATCACCAAATAACATTTTTTGATAATGTTCACGATTAAAGTCTTTAGAATACATGTATCCTGGCTCTTGATCAATATTGTTATGCTTAAAATCGCTAAATTCTACAAGTAAAACAAGTACTTTATCTTTTCGAACAGCTCCATTGTATTCTTCTTGCTTCGCTGATGTAGTAGGTACTTTTCCATTTAATTTCCCAGGGTTCAATGCTGCACCTTGTCCAGCTACTGGGCCTACTTCAGGCTGCTGCGCCTGTTCATTTTCCTTCATTTTTGCATCTTTTACTTTTTTCATAAAATCAGAAGCTTCTTGCGTAAGACTATCTCCTGTTAAAATTTCTTTCCCAGGGTTTTCCCCTTTCTTTTTCTCAACATATTTTTCGACAGCCTTTGACGTCTCAGCTTGCGATGCAGATTGATCAATTACCCCCCGTTGTTTTAGCGCTTCAGCCAAGCGCTCCTCCGGTATTAAGTGCTCATCTATTGGTAGAGATGATGTTGGTGTCTCAGCATGCGCTGCGTGACCTCCAAAAGCAAACGTACTACTTAGTACTGCTGCTGTTGTTAATACCGCTAATGGTTTTAATTTCTTTTTCTTTTTCAATGTATTTCCTCCCCAGTGTCTGCAAATTATCGTTTTTTGCCGATAACAACATAATATTCGTTATAATACGAATATTCAATCTTTTTCAACAAATAAAATGTTGAGAAATATTTTTTATGCAGGGTGAAATACATAAGATAGAAAAACAAACTCACCTATAAATAACAGTGAACTTTTTTAGTAAAAATAAGAATTAAATATTTTCTATACTACTTAATCTATGGGTTACCATATTACTCACTAATCTCATTATTACAAGCTAATAGTGGTTCGTACATCATTATAGCGTGATTCTCTGTTACATATTGATCTTCTATTAACTGTTTCTGTAGATTATATACTTTACGTTGAATCACATTATGTCGTATATAACCGCCCCAGTATGCAGGTTGAATTGAGTGTTCTTTCTCATACACTTCATATTGATAAAGTTGCGGATAGACTGTTCTCCATTCACCAACTAAATGTTCATCTGTCATATAAAGGTGAAGTTGATACGGTTGATCCGTTTCATTTTTAATTTGTAAATCCAAATAGTTATAGGAACAAGTTGCCCCACTCCCAAACGGTTGAGTTCGCCTAGAATCAGGAAAGACATCAAAGCTATGACGATATCGTTCGGTTACTGTCAGTGGTGTATGTAGAGTCATCCAATATATTAAATTTGAAAGCTGACAAAGACCTCCTCCAATACCTGATTGAAAAGATCCGTAGTGTAATACCATACCTTCTACATACCCTTTTTTCCTCGTTGGCTTACCTATTAAACGCCAGTAAGAAAATGTTTCTCCCGGTCTAATGACGATACCATTTAGTTTTTTAACAGCAATTTTCAAATTAACAACCTTATTCTGTTGATACCACATATCTACATCTTTGAGCTTACGAAGTAATATTGTTTGGTGCTGAATTGCTGTACAAGGTAGCTTTTCTTGTTGGAACCTTTTTGCATATGTTTTTCCGTCTGCTAACCACTGAATGTGCCTCTTTGTAGAGTAATACCACTTACCTAGCATAATGCGATACTTAGACCGCTGTTTAGGACGTAAGTGCACTATATTCATTTTATTCCCTCTCTCTTTCTTCAACTAAATTCTAATATATTTCTAATTCAATAAATTACAGTTTTCTTAACTGCATAATAATTTCCGCAAAAAAATAATAAATTTACTCTAGTGGAGATTTTATTTTGATGATTGCTTTATAATTATATAAAACTGAGCTTCAATACAATAAATTGAAATAAACACATTATAAATATAACGGATAACCTTAAATAAAAAATAATGAACATTAAAGAAATTCTAAAGTATTAATATATTTTTCGTAAATATTAATTGATAACCCATTAGACTTTACTATATGTATAACTTCTTATTCTACAAAACGAAATTTTTTAATGTAAGAAAAAACTATACTTTCCCTTTAACATTTATACCAGTCTCATATGGAAAACTTTACAAAACAATCCGAACCCTTATATTTAGAATAAACACAAAAAATTGCCACCAGTTAGCTTAACTGGTTGGCAATTTTTTAACGAGAATGCTTTACAAATAGTTGAATTGCTTCTTCTGGTACATAGCACTTTCCATTACTCTCTACAATAATACTTCCTAATTCATACCCTTTACCATTGATACGAATTATATTTTTGTTACCAAATAATTGTGCTTCTACTTTATTACGTTTTACTACGAGTAACGGGTTTGCTCCTTCGGTTTTGTCGGCTGTTACAGTTGCACCGATTTTCTTAAAGGCTTGTTCACTCTCTAAAAATATTTTATTCGTTACTTCTTCTAAGTTAAAGCCCATCGCTTTCGCCATCGTCTTCGCAATGTCTGTATTTTGGATTAAGCCTTCTGGTTTTTGAGGTCCATAAGAATGTAAAAATACATCCTCACCTGTATGTCCTCCTGTCGTAAAGCCGATATTTGCACGATTAGCCAATAATGTAGTAAGAATTCGTCCTACATCCATTTTCTTTTTTGCCGCTTTTAATTTTTCTTTTTCATCATGAGTTAGATTATCCAAACCGTATAGTTTAGCTACATCTTCTACATTTGATAAATCAGATTTCAGTTTATTTATAGTTCCTTCAAGTGTCATTTTCGCCTTTTTCAATGAATCAATGTATGCAGAAACCGGTGTAGTATTGTATCCTTTTGTCGTATTTCTATTCCCTATAGAGATACCGCTGTTACCATGATCAGTTAAAGCTATGAGCATCGTATCCCCATCTTTCTTTGCAAATTGTAACGCCTTTGCTACCGCTTCATCAAATGCCAATACATCACTAATCATCCCAATTGGATCATTAGCATGGGCTGCCCAATCAGGCTTACTACCTTCTATGAATAAAAAGAAGCCACCTTTATCTTTTGATAATGTTTGAATTGCTTTTTCTGTCATTTGAGAAAGTGTTGGTTGTTCTGGGTTTGTTGCTATACGATCCATATCAAACGCAAGAGCATGATGTGAGAAAGAGCCCCAAATTTTATTAGATTTGGAGTTCAATAACGCATCTTTCGTTTCAACGAAATCGTATCCTTTGTCTTGAATCACCTTCACTAAATTTTCACCATCTTTTCGGATTCCATTACTTTGCATAGGTAGCAGCGCTGCTTTTCCCCCGCCTAATACGACATCTATATTTTGATATACTTGCTGCTTCGCAATTACGTCAAATTGCTTGCGATTGACATGGTGAGCCGAGAATCCCGCCGGAGTAGCATGCTGAATTTCAGATGTAGCAACAATTCCAGTTGCACGACCAGTACGTTTTGCACCTTCTAATACGTTTGCGACCGGCCGTAACTTGTCCTCTTCTTTTATTGGCTCTAAGCTAGGCGAACTTACAATAGAAGGTAATACACCTACATATCCTGAATTTGATTTATTTCCAGTTGCTAATGCTGTTGCTGCTGGCGCTGAGTCTGTAATAGCTGATTCCGCCGAAAACGTACGAACTCCTCCTGTTACAATTTGATCTAACGTAAGCGGTGCCCCTTTATACCAGCGAGCCAATGTTGTCGCCGTTGAACTCGTTCCGTCCATAACCATCATAATTATATTTTTAGGCTGATGTTCTACTTTTTTCACCTTAGCTTTGGCCGCATGATAATTCATCATACTTTCCGTACTTAATACGCTTACTATTATAGCTGCCACTAATAGCAACTTTTTCATCTTCACACCATAATTCAACATGATTGTTCCTCCATAAACTTTGCATTCATTTAAATACACACTATTTCCTTTTCCATACCAAAACCTACATATGTTTTATTAGTTCCCAATTCTCATAAAGCTAACAATAGTTACTTTCCCTTTCTTTCCTTTATTAAATATCGGTATGTATCATCTATCTTATAAAAAAGATTTAACATCCTTTTCATTAATTACTTGTTTAACAATAAATCCTCGATCAAAAGAAATAAAAATTTATTGTTAAACAATAAATTTCGTGTTAAATTAATAAGATATTAAATAAATGAGGTGCTTTTTATGAAACAAGGATCCACACTCTTTTTAAAGACCGTTGTGATTCTGATTGGAATCCCCGTTCTTGCTATGTGCATTTTTTTAGTCCCTAAAATAGGAGCTTTCGCTGCAGAATTATATCCAGATATTGCATATATTAAATATCTTGTATTTATCAATTTATATGCAACAGCAATACCTTATTACTTCGCACTGTACCAAACATTTAAGCTTTTAAACTATATTGATAAAAATAACGCATTCTCAGAGTTATCTGTTCAAGCGTTAAAAAATATTAAGTACAGCGCATTGGCAATTAGTGTATTATATGTATTAGGTATGCCACTTTTCTATCTCGTGGCAGAGAGAGATGACGCCCCTGGCATTATTATTATCGGAATGATTATGATTTTTGCTTCAATGGTAATCGCGGTCTTTGCTGCCGTTCTCCAAAGACTATTAAAAGATGCTATAGATATAAAATCAGAAAATGATTTAACGGTCTGAGGTGAATAATATGGCAATTATTATTAATATTGATGTAATGTTAGCGAAAAGAAAAATGAGTGTAACAGAGCTTTCGGAGAAGGTTGGAATTACAATGGCTAACCTTTCTATCTTGAAAAATGGAAAAGCAAAAGCAGTCCGTTTTTCAACTTTAGAAGCAATATGTAAAGCATTAGAATGCCAGCCGGGGGATATTTTAGAATATCAACCTGAAGATACCGAGTAAAAAGAGTCCTTCATACGAGAAGGACTCTTTTTATTACACATTACGGTGCAAAACTAATTTGACCAGTAAACAATAGGATAATTGCTATGATCCAAAATATAAAAAATGATGAGGACAGTATTAATGAAAGAATAGCAATTCCCTTCTTCTCTGTTCTTTTCGTCATTGTGATTATTGAAAGTATGATACCTACACCTGTCAGGGCAATTGTAATATAATCTCCAACTATATTACCTGCATTGGCTATCCTTGTTGGCGTTATAAAAACGAATAGAAAACACAAAATGCCGATGAGTAAAGATACATAGCTTATTATACTGTACTTCTTTTTAGGAACTATTTCAGTTTTCATACTAACCCCACCCCTTCTATATAGCTATGAATTCATATTAACATGAATAACCATAATTTGGTTAAAATATAAAAAAGATAAAGTAGACGCTATCACTTTATCTTTCGGTTTATTTCTATCTAACAATTAACCTGGCTACTTCCTTAATAAAGATGGACGATCATTCTTTAACCTCTAGTAATTATTATATACAGAAAATAAAGTGAAACTTTAATCAGTGGAGGTTTTGTTCACCCTTCACTGATTATTAGTTGAACCAATCAGGCTACCCGTTAATGCGGAATAAAATGAAAGAGTTCTAAAAAATAAAGACTGTACCTTTAAAATGAAAGATTCAGTCTTTATTAATAACTTTTTTTATAAAGAAAACTCTCTATCACTCACTATCTTAAAAAACTCCGAGTAATGTGATAAAGAATAATCCGCTACATCACAATCACCTTGAAACATACATGTTGAAATACCTAATTCTTTTGCAGGTAATAAATCTAATTCTCTATCTCCAATAGCTAAATCAATATTATGTTTTTTATGTAAATGATTATAAGCTAAAGAGTTGGGCTTTCGTGGAAAGCCATCGTCAATTGTAACCATATCTACAAAGTACTTTTCCCAGCCGTAATATTTAAAAATGTCCATAACCCCTGCCCTATGTTTATGGGTCATAATCACATTTTTATCTGCAAATTTCAAAACCTCTTCGACACCTGCAAAAGGTTTCATATCTTTTGGCGTGAATTTCCCCTTCAAAACTTTAATCTTTTCTTCCTGCTCACATGAAATATTATAATACTGAATTGCATGAGAGTATGATATTTTTAAGTTTTTGTATATTTCTTGTTTTTCTACTGAATCACCTAATATTTCAGAAAGCATCATTGTATATGCAGGATACGTATCAAATAACGTCCCATCAAAATCCCATAAAATATTCATTCTATTCACCTTCTATTTTCAAATCATTCAATGACTAAATCCGCCCTATCCCTCGGCAATTCCGTTTTTAAGTAATAATCCTCTGCTTTCCAATACCTATTTTCAAACTTTGAAAGGTTTTTCTGCGTTTTTTCACTCTCACGTAGAAACCTTGTCTCTCTTGGACAGTCCAAATAGACCATATAATGAAAAAAATCTCTCCATTCTTTTCGCTGCAGAAAAACTCCTTCAATAACAATTACGCCTACAATAGGAATCTGTACTTTTTCCATTTCACATATATCTGTTTCTTCATGAAAGAAAGGTAATTTCAATTTTGTTTCATGTTGTAGCTTTTGAAAAAATTTCCGCCTTAGCCATTCAATGTCCCATTGTAAATAATAATACTCATACCATTCTTCATATCCAGTATGATATCGTTTATTACGCTCCACTATATGATCATCAATATGGAAAATACGAAACGGAATGCCTTCTTGTTTCATATTTTCTTTTAAATTGGCTACGAATGTTGTTTTTCCAGATCGACTTAAACCATCTATACCTAAAATGAATCTATTTTCCCTATGCTTCTTCATAATCGTTATAAGTTCGTTTGTACTCATTACTTCTTCCACTCTTCTTTTAATAAAGAATATAAAATGGTATCATGAGCAACTCCATTTTGAATCATATGTTTTCGAAGTAATCCTTCTTCTTGAAATCCTGCTTTTATTAATAATTTTTGAGAAGCTTTATTTTCTACATATACAACCGCTGCGATTCTTATTAGTTGCAGTATTTCAAATCCGTAAGCTAAAATTGCTTGTAATGCTTCCAATGCATATCCTTGTCCCCAATATGTATCATCTAATTCATAACCAATTTCAGCTCGTTTATGATGATTATTAATTAAATGAAATCCGCACGTTCCGATTAATTGGCCCGTCCCTTTTTTCTCGATTCCCCAGCGAAATACACTGCCCTCTTCATAACGATTTTTGAACGTTTGAATCATTGTTTTCGCTTGCTCAATATTTTGGAAAGAATCCATTCCGAAATAACGTATAACTGATTCTTTCGAAAAATATTGGAACATCGTTTCTGCATCTAATAGTGTAAGTTCTCTTAAGAATAAACGTTCTGTTTCTAGTTTCGGAAATCCCATTTCTCTTTCTCCCTCTATTCTAATGAACTGCAAATTTCAATATAATTTCCATCTGGATCAGCAATGTAGGCAATTGTTTGTCCCCACGGTTTTACAATTGGCTCCACTAAAATTTTAATACCTTGCTCTCTAAATTGCTCAATCGTTTCTTGTACATTCTCAACAACGAATCCTAACTCGAAATGAGAAGACTGTAATTCACCTTCTGTAAGCGGTAGTCCTGTTAATTCTTTCACATCTTGCCGCGTATTCATCGCTAAAATGGTAGTTCCAGTATTAAATTCAATATATGTGCCGTGCTCTGCTTTTATAGGTAACTGTAAAATATCTTTATAGAACTTTAAACATTCCTCAAACTTTTCTACATATAAAATGATGTACTTCATTTTCAAATTCATTTTACATCCCCCTTTGTATCTATCCCTAAAATTTCGACAAAAGTCTCATAAAACCTTGTTCCTTGTAGTAATGAGCAAAAAAAATGAGGCCGATTTCTCGGCCCCCCAGCTTATTGGCATAAAACAGGAGATTTGGTTTGGACATAACCAGTTCGTACTTTTATTATATTTTATTTTTTCTGAATTTTAAATACATTAAACACCTATTTATATTGAGAAAGTTTTTTGCTTGCATAAAATTAAAGATTTTAAGAAATGATACAAATGGAGGTGTATACATATGGAACCAATGCTATGTCCAAGTTGTAAAACGAACCGTACTCGCTTTAATATTCTTGAGCAACAAGTAAAACCAGTCAAAATAAATCCACAAACTGGTCAAGTGGAAGAAGAATACACAAATGAAACGATGAATGCTTTTCATTTGGCCTATCAAGGACCTACATACCGTGTCCAATGTGCTGTATGCGGACTTGTTGAAAACCCTGAACAATTTATTAAACCTGCGCAAAATCAGTCTTTCTAATAAAAACATGATTATCCCTTGTAGAAATAGATTTTTCTATAAGGGATTTTTTCGTTTAATACGTTAATTAAAAATGTATTTCTTCCTTATTATATATTAAAACCCACACCCTTTTGGTAATATTTACATAAGGGGGGGATAACAAATGATTTTAAATAAAAAGATAATGCTTCCATCAACATTTCTACTAGTAACTTGCCACATAGTCATCTTTTACTTTTGGATCTTCGATTTTGAAAAAATAACGACTCCTTACGGTCTAACAATATGGATACTTTCTACTATTTGTGGTCTTTTACTTTATTTCCTTTATAAAAAACAAAAATCTAATAAAGTGATATTCATTGCTAGTTCGTTATTATTAATTACTTCTTCATTTATGATTTTTTTAGATATTGTTACTGGTATCATCTTTGTAACTGTTAGTTCTATACCTTAAATATACAATGTTTTATTATATAAAAAATACCCAACAAAACAAGGATATATAGAAATTAAAGAAGATGATTTCCATTGAATATACAACCATCTTCTTTAATAAATCCAATCTTTGTTACAATATTTCATTTTTTAACTTTTTAATCTTCCAATATACATTAATAAATATATATAAATACATACAACCTATAAATCCTATCATGCCTTTAAATATATAAGGAATTCTAGATTCTGATGGTCCAAGAAAACATAAGTAAAGCGCTGGCATTATTGTTACAAACATAATTACAAAAAACTGTAACAACTCAGTAAGTTTTTGTATCCTCGTTTCCTTCTCTGAATATATATCAGGTAACTCATTTTCCTCTTCTACTTCTTTACAAAAGTAATTCCACTTCGCAAAACTCGTTACATGTTTCCAGCCACACATTTCATATATTTGGATATATTCTTTTTGTTTTTCTGTCGAATCTTTATACTCTAATCTAAAGTCTGCTTTATATACTACATCTTTCGGCTCAGTTTTCTTAAACGTATACATTACGTTATACTTTTGTAACGCCCAGCCTTGTTGATGCATTTTACGTAAATACGCTTCTTCTTTTTCTAAGCTCCATACTGCGAAAGGTTTGAATATCTTCTTTGTCTCCATCTCTCATTCACTCCCCTAATATACTATTTCCATTCCTTACAGATCTCTGCAATCTGTTATACTCGAGCTCTAACACTTCTCTCCCAAACGGCGTTAACTCATAGCACTTCTTTCTGTCTGTAGAGGCAACTTCAACAATTAACTTCTCTTTTAGTAATTTCGTCGTATTTCCATATAAAGTACCAGGGCCGAGCTTTACTTCCCCATTTGTCATCTCTTCTACCATTTGCATAATTCCGTAGCCATGCAACGGCTTCACGAGTGACAATAATATGTAATATGTCGCCTCAGTTAACGGAATATATTTTTGCGCCTTCGCATTCATTATAACTACCTCCGATACATCGATATATGATATATCGACTCACGATACATCGTATATCGATATTGTATAATTATATTCCAAAATATGCAAGAGTAATTTAATAATTAAATATCCATTTCTTTGAATTAAAAAATCATACCGATTTTCTGAATAATTTGTTAAAATATAGAAATATTAGCTCTTTTATAATGAAAGGAATGGTACATATGATAAATAAATTGAAAGAAAACATCGGATCTGTGTTTGTTGGTAAAGAAAATGTTATTGATCTACTGCTCGTTTCACTTCTTGCTGATGGACATGTACTACTCGAAGACGTGCCTGGTACTGGGAAAACGTTACTGGCGAAAACCATTTCAAAAAGTATTGGTGGTAGTTTTTCTCGCGTTCAATTTACCCCTGATGTACTTCCAAGTGATGTAACAGGTATTGAATACTTCAACCCAAAAACAAGCGAATTCGAATTAAGAATTGGACCAGTTATGACAAACATTTTGCTAGCAGATGAAATTAACCGTGCAATGCCGAGAACGCAGTCGAGTTTGTTAGAAGCGATGGAAGAACGACAAGTGACGCTGGAGAAGCAGTCAACTCCTCTTCCGAAACCGTTCTTTGTTATTGCGACGCAAAACCCAATTGAATCACAAGGGACTTTCCCTCTTCCAGATGCACAGCTTGATCGCTTTTTAATGACGATTTCAATCGGTCATCCAACTCCTAAAGATGAGTTACAAATGATGCGACGTTTTCGGAACGATTTACCATTAGAAAGTGTCACATCTGTCATCTCATTAGAAGATATTTTAGAAGCTCAAAAACGAGTAAAAGAAATATTTGTTTCGGAACCGTTAGAACATTACATTATTAAACTTGCTCATGCTACAAGAAATCATGATTATATCGCTAACGGTGTAAGCCCTCGTGCCACATTAGCTTTAGTACGTGCTGTTCAAGCTTTAGCCTTTTTACGCGGGAGAGAATATTGCACACCAGAAGATATACAATTGTTAGTTCCTTCTGTTTGGAATCACCGTATCGTCTTATCAATGGAAGGTGCCCTGCGTACGACAAAGAATGATATTATGCAAAGTATTTTAAAAGAAGTTGACGTACCTGTGGAGATTGAACAAGCATGAATGGACAGCGTGTTGTAACTGTGCCTTTATTTTTTCAACTCCATATTATTCAACTAACCGTTCCAATCGCATTACTTTTCACATTCTTTTTCCCGCAACGAATGCTTATGTTTCTCTTTTTCTTCTATTATTTATTTGCGATTTTTATTTATAAATATGTCGCTTTCATAGAGAAGAAGTTTCAAATCATAAATGAGAAACAAACTACACGGATTTTCCCTGAGGAATCTGGACAGTTTTTTATTCATTTAAAAAATGGAGCCAGCATACCAATCGTTAATGGTGTTTGTTACTTTCATTTAAATTCGTCCCTTATACCGCATAAAGAGCAAGGCATTGAACAAATATCAAAAACGTTATTCTCTTTCCCATTTTCACAACCTGCACATTCGGCACAAAAATGGGGGTTAACATTAACCGCCACGAAGCGTGGTGTGTTTCAAATTGAACAATTTGAATGTGTATTAAAAGATCCATTTCATCTATTAACTGTACATTTACCTGTTTTTGATAAATTAAGGACTGAAATTATTGTGTATCCTTCTCCTAAAGAAGTAGCAGGTTTGCAAGAACTTCAGCAACTTTTGAATGGATCTTATCGAACGAATTTTTCTTTTTACAATGATGAAACATCTATTATCGGTGTAAAGCGATATGAGCGTGAGTCTTTCCGCTCTATTCATTGGAAGGCATCTGCTAAAATGCAACAATTACAGGCGAAGCAATATGAACCTGTAAAAAATTATAGTTGGACGATTTGTCTTTCTTTAGCTGCCGATCGTGGATTTGGTTGGAAAGATAATGTAGAAGAACTTATTTCATATGCAACATACATTTTCCAGTATGCAACGAAGCACCACCTTCCGTTTGAATTGTTTATTAGTGTATTAGCAGAAGGCGGTGCATTACATGTACCGTTAAATGAAGGACAAACACAATATGCAAAAGCTTTAGAAGAATTAGCCCGTATTTCAGATGATAGTACGTTACTTCCGAAACAAGGATTCCTTCATTATGTAAAGAGAAAGAGAGAACGATCGTCTACAATGATATACATTGGTTTACAAAGAAATGAACTCCCTCTTCTCTCGCAGCCAACGTTTCTCATTACTAGTGAAGGGATGGTGGAACCAGTTGAAAACTTGGCTATATCACATTCATGATTTCATTCTGCTCCTTCTGCTTTCATTATTAACAGAAAGAGATGAACTAATTAGTATTGCAATATTTTTAACAACAGGCTATATTGGAGTATTTCTTATTCATAAATTTATGCAGAAAAAAACAACAGGATTTGTAATACTTTTAGTTCTTCAAATCGTTCTTTTCTCTTTATTTTTACCTTTTTCTCTATTTGGCACAATCATATTACCACTATTTTTCTTTATCGTACATGTGGTCGGACCTGGATATCCAGTTCAAAAATCTTTAGGTGGTATTGTATGGTTTGTCGTTTCAGCTATATTTTATGCACCCTTTCCACCGTTGTGGAAACTATTAATGTTAGCCTTGCATCTTATGATTACATTTTGGTTAACCGGGGCAAATCGCAAACAACAACTATTACGTTTTTCTTCTATCATTACGATTGGCTTAATGAGTATATTAATTGTTCATGTATTTCCTTTCATTCGACTTATTTTTGGTTTTATAACGGAAGTAGTCGCATTAGGCGTCGGCTATGCTTTAATGCCATTAATTAAAGCAGCGGAATTAAAAGATACTGAAGATGTTTGGGCAAATAAAGGACATCTCTTAAAACCAAAAATTGAAGACGGAAAAAAAATTCCTGATTTTGATCCAATACTCATAAATAGCACTACAATAATAGTCTGTACAGCTATCGCTATTTACGTCGTTTGGAAAATAGTAAAAAAACGAAAACATTTAAGTTTACCAAATATGCCCGCCTTCGAATCTACTATCATTACTGATAAAGAAGGAATGAGCCAAAATCGTTTTAAACGAAATAAACCGCCACATAACGAAATTCGGAAGGAAATTTTCAAGCTAGAGAGTAAGTTAACCCCTCCTTTAAATAGAAAACGGGGAGAAACTGTTGAGGCTTGGCTAGAAAGAATAAACGATGAAGAAGATGTAAATATTCAAAGTGATATTATTATAGATGCTTATAATACGGTGCGTTATTCAAATAGTGCAAACACTGTACTTCTACATGAATTTAAGGAAGAGATTCATAAGCTTTATGCATATCAAAAAAGTTTGAAGAAACGAAAGAAATAACGTAACAAAAAGACTCCTATATTCATAGGAGTCTTTTTGTACTTCTACGTTGCTTTTTAAATGGAAGCATTCTTCCCTGCTTCAATTTCTAATGACTCTTCATGCCACCAAAGTGTTTCTTCAGGGTCTTCTTTAGCGATTTGGTGTGCTTCTTTTTTCGTTTCTACTGTAGGATATGAACCTTTTAGCGCACGCCCTGAAGTTGTAACGAATAGTACACTAAATACAACTAATCCAATAATACTTACACCTGCTAAATAAAATGCCGGTGCGAGCGGGTTACCAGTTGCATGAACTAAGTATGAACATACAAGCGGTGTTGTTCCACCGAATATCGATACAGAAATATTAAATGAGATCGAAAGTGCTCGATAACGTACATCAGTGAAAAAGAGTGATGGTAATAATGAAGGTAATGTTCCTTCATATACACTTAAGAAGAAACCTAGTACGAAAATACCTGCAAATATAGCTGCAATATGTCCGTTACCTATTAGTAAAAATGCTGGAATTGCAAATACAGTTAAACCAAGTAAACCAATTTGCACAACGCGTTTATTACCAATTTTATCACTTAATTTACCGAAATATAGTGCTAGTGGAATCATAAGTGCCATCGTAATAGAAATAATTAATAAACCTGTTGTTTCTTCGACTTTAAGTACTTGAGTTAGATAAGAAGGAATATACGAAAGAATCATATAATTTGTAATATTAAAGAAGGCGACAATTACTGTGCTTAATAAGAAGTCTTTTTTGTGATATTTAATAATATCCATGAATGAAAATTGTTCATTGTCTTCAGATTCCTCTTGTGCTTTTTCCATCTCTTCAAAGATTGGAGATTCATCTAGATGACGGCGTAAGTATAAACCGACCAAACCAATTGGTGCAGCTATTAAGAACGGAATACGCCATCCCCAGCTGAGCATTTGCTCATCTGTTAACAATAACGTCAAAATGGTAACAATTACCGATGCAGCAATGTAACCTGAGAGTGTTCCAATTTCAAGACCACTACCGAGTATACCACGCTTTTTATCTGGAGAAGATTCTGCGATATAAACCATTGCTCCTGAATATTCGCCGCCTGTAGAGAAGCCTTGAATCATTCGGGCAACTAAAAGTAGTATTGGTGCCCATACACCAATTTGTTCATAGGTTGGTAGTAATGCGATGAATAATGTAGAAAGTGCCATTAAAATAATAGTAGTACTTAACACGATTTTTCGGCCGTACTTATCTCCTATTCTACCAAAGAATACACCTCCGATTGGTCGAACGAGAAAGGCTGCTGCAAATGTACCGAATGTAAGTACAAGTTGCAATCCACTATTATCAACACCAGAGAAGAATAATTGACTTAAAATTACCGCTAAATACGCGTATAATCCGAAGTCAAACCACTCCATTGCGTTCCCTATACCAGTAGCAATTACTGCTTTCCTGGCTTGTTTAGGATTAACAATATTAACGTCTTGAGGTTCAAAATTTAAATCATTATTTTGTTGCATATAATAAAACAGCTCCTTATTTAATTTAACTTCTTTAAGCACACCTTCTCTTATTGAATAAAATTAATTCGAAGCACTTAAGGAAAAGCAACGTCTCCTTATCTGTTATTATTATTTCACATAATTAATTATTTGTCCAATTAAATGCTCTTTTTATATAAAATTAAACCCTGTTTAACTTGTTATAAAATGACGTTTAGCTTATATAATACATACCTTTACACTACAAATGAAACTTTAATTTATTTATATTTATAACGTTTCTATAATTGCTTCCTTTAACCTGGAAATCAGTAACTTTTACTAAAGATTTGCATATATTTAAAAAGTGAACTCATTAGCTCGAATTTTGTCTTATTACATTCAACTATAGTATTATTATAGATTTAAAGGAGGCTATTTTATGTTGGAAATAATACTTTTACTTGCTACTGTTTCTTTTCTCTTAATTATTTCTGGATTTTTCATTACCTTAAAGCAATATAAAGAAATAAAAAATATAAAGACTATATTAACTACCAAAAAAGAAAATGAGAAAACTCCATCCGAAAACTCAATCCCTATGCAATTAGACCTTAGCGTTCTCAATAATTTACTCGCTTCTGGAATAAATAAAGGTTCGAATTCAAGTAATGAAAATTTTAAATCTGATAAAACTAAATAGTCGTTACGTATATAATAAAATATATATCTCCTATTTTATCTAACCTTATTAATAACTACCTCTGATTAAAAAGGAGACTACTTATGTGTAAAAATCCGATTTCTATTATTATTCGTATACAGCATAACATAAGAGTTTTACCTGAAATTTTGAAAGCCTGTGAACAACTACAGCCTTTAGAAATCATCCTTACTATTAACGGATGTATCGATGATTCCATTGATACTGCACAATCTTACAATTGTAAAATTATCACATTAGAAGAACCGACAGAATTAAATAATTGTTATGTAATTGGTGCCAAAAAAGCAAAGGGTAAGTACCTCTTATTTTTAGATGCAAATTACATTATTCACCCTTCCTTACTTATACCATTTCTTCAACCATTACTAGACGAATCAGCTGACGTAGTATTAAACAATTTAGATGATTTTTTTTATCAAAAGCAAAAGCCCACTATAGAAATGATTTGGCAGCAAGTTACGAATCATTTTTTTCATCGTCCAGATTTACATGTTAACTCATTATTATTTCCTCCCTATGCAATAACAAAAGAAACTCTTGAAGCAATTACTCCAGAAAGTTTATTAAATCCGATACTGGCACAAATGAAAATTATTAAAAATAAATTTCGCATTAGCAATCATTTTAAAATTTCTATACCGCAAATTCCCTCCTTCCCCTCAAAACAACTCATTCGTTATCACCTAGAAGCAATTGAAAATTGGGTAAATATATCACAAAATTCAAGAGGAAACTATACTGATAATAATCGAAGGCGAGATATTATTTTAGAACTTCAAAACGGCGAACAAAGAGCTATACCTAAAATAATTACAGGTAAAAAGTTTTATTCAAATACTTATGGAAATAAACAATTATCCATCATTATCCCTGTTCAAAATGAAGAAAAAACGATAGAATCTATCATTTTTGAGGTGCAGAAATTAAAACCTTTAGAAATCATCATTATTGTTAATGGATCAACAGATAAAACAGAGGAATTGGCGAAGAATTGCGGTGCAACAGTTATTACTTACAAAGAAGCACTCGGCATTGATACCGGACGTGCCGTTGGTGCATATTTTGCAAAAGGTGATATATTATTATTTATTGATGGTGATTTCTTAATTCCTAGTTCTGATTTATTACCATTTGTACAATCTGTTCAAAATGGAACCGATTTAGCTTTAAATAAATTAGAGCACTACTACATGTATCGTGTTCCTTATACTATCGTAACTGCATGTAAGCATGTTGTTAATTTAGCATGTAATCGAAAAGATTTAGGTATGGGCTCCACAACTGCTGTCCCTCATGCTTTTAGTCGAAAATGCATTGATACAATTGGGTTTGATTCTCTTCTTTCACCAACCTTAAGTCAAGTTAAAACAATTTTAGCAGGATTGCATGTACAAAATGTTCATTCTATCGACGTTGACAAGATAAATCGAGTTCGACCAGAAAAACACTTCTCGCAGGAAGGCTACCTTTCATTAGCAACGCAACAAATCATTGGTGATCATATAGAAGCAATTTCTTACCTCATTGAACAAAAAAGAAACACTGAATACTTTTAATTGTATATTCTTACCACCAAATAATATATGAATTCATTTTAAATATATAGCAAAATAAAAAAAGATGGTTGTAACCATCTTTTTTATTTTTACATTAGATCAAAAGAAAAGTAGCAGGCAGGCTTTTCATTTCTGTATCTTTCTTAAGAAGTTTGAAAATAGAGGCTTGTTAATGAAGAGTCAACACTTAAATCATCTTTTAGTGCAATTGAGAAACATGCAACTAATGGTAAAGTAATAACAATTGATCCACTAGGACTAATTACAATAGTAGGACTTGTCCCACATGTGCCTCCACAATCGACTACTGCATCAATTCCACTACCAGGGGTAATTGTAATTTTAAGACACACATCTAAACAAACATTATTCGTAGTACATGCCATAACTCTCCCTCCTTTCTTTTAACAATATATGCAGTTAATTAAATTTGGACACGACTCTCTTACTAAGTCTTATAAATTAGATGTTATTTTATTATTAACTGCATAGAAAATTAACGTTTTATTAAACTATCTAAATCAACTAAAAAACTCAAATCATCCTTTACTGAAATAGAAACACATGCAATAAACGGTATTACATTAAAATTAGATAAACATTCATCATTGCACCTTACGAATATTTCTGCCCCACCATTTGGATTGACTTTAGTTTCTAAAGAAATATGAAAACAACTTTTATTGATGCAAGACAAGATATTCCCTCCTTTCTTATATCTAATATCAATTTATCCAAAAATAAAAATACCGTTACAACTTTATTTACTCTTTATCTTCCATACTTAAAATAAAAAAGATAAAAGCTTCTTCATATATATAAAGAAGCCTTTACCTTTTAGTTACTTGTTCATTTACTATCAGTCAGTGAAACATGCTCTTCACTTGTACCTGAGCTAAAAATAATAAAAATTTTTGATTTTAGTTTCATTGCAATACTAAATATCGTCAAGTTGCATAAATGAAATGTTTAAGTTACTCATTCAATAGACAAATTTACCTTTTAAAATAAATCTTTAAAATCCTTATTCTTCAATAAATATGAAAGTCCTTCTAAATGATCCCCAGTAATTCTCAATACAGCTGGTGGATGTCCTATCGTCGCAAAATGCTCTTGTGGCCGAATACGATTTGGTTTCATTACATCTACAAAATGGACACATTCGACTTTATACCCTTCTAATATTGCCTTTACTTGTGCAACACACGCTGTGTGAAGAGTGTCCCAGCCAATTCCCTCTAAACATTTTCTACTAATAGCATGGGGAACAGCAATTGTAGATCCTACCCCTAAATCTTTACGGTTACAAGCAATATTCAACATATATTTATATAAACTTACAATATATAGAGGAAATCTAAGATTTAAATTTAAATCATTTAAAACCATATCAACACCATCCGCAACAGCTTGCGTTAACGGATGAAGATCTTTTGCTGGAATAGCAAAATCAGCATCAATAAAGAGAAGTATATCTCCTGTCGCTTCTTGTGCACCAATTGCCCGTCCTACATCATGCCCTAATCTTTCTTCATAAACAATTACTGTTGCCCCTGATTGCTTAGCAATTGCTTCTGTTTGATCTGTTGACCCATTAATGACAACAATTATTTCTTTCGGTTCAATTTTTCTTGCCTCAAGAATAACTTCTTTAATCGTTGATTCTTCATTTTGTGCTGGTATAATAATTGATAACTGTTTTCCATTATAAATAGAGGAATTCATTCCCCATCCTTTATGGAAACGTGAATAATTCTTTTGGTTTTTTAACTGCTCTATAATTTCTCTTTTTCTTCCTCCATCTGTATAATTACCTCTATCATCTTTTCGTTGTAACCAACTCTCCAAAGCTTTTATATTTTCTTTAATCTCATATACTTCTAATTTAGTTAATCCATTTTTATAGAAAGAGGTTTTGTTTGCAGGCATATTATTCAAGGAGGTGTTAGTGATGGCTGACGAGGATTGTAGTCGCCACCCTTTCTCAATAAGAGTTACTTGGGACAGAATAGGGTTCTGCAAGAGATCATATCCAATGTCTTCAATTGCTTTTTTAGTAATAGCATATGGCATAGATAACATCGAATCATATTTTAAATCCATACGCCCCAATACATCGTTTACTATTTTTCTATACACCATAGCAATGCTTGGCCATTCTACTCTCATCTTTTCAAAACAAACCGAGTCTATATTATTTAAAATTACATCCTGTTCCTTTTTTAGTAGCGGTTCTATAAATCGTTCTAATTCTACCGAAAAAATAACATCTTCTCCATTTAAAAATAAGACTACATCACCATTGGCGACTTTTGCCCCATGAACTGGTGCTTTCCATTTACTTTTCTCCTCAATCACAACAACGTTACTTTCAACAAATGTTGGTATAGATTGTATCGCACTCATTCTATCATCAGCTACAATAATAATTTCTAGTGGTTTTATATGCTGCACTTTATTTAAAATTTGATTCAATTTTGATTTTTCTTCTCCTAAAACTATAACGACTGATAGGTCCACTTCTTTTTGTTCTTCTTTTACAGTCTGATTAGGTTTTACTTTTTTTATATATTCAATTGTTTCACTCTTCCCTACAGCTGCATGCCCTGCTTTTTTATCAAAATATAAGTCAATTATAATTTGATTTACTTCCGTGTCTTTATCAAGTTGCTCTAATTCGGAAATAAATGGTAGCAAATGATTTTGCACATCAAATTCACACGCGAAATTTTGCAAAAAATAAATATTCGGTACATATTTAATGTGATTAAAAAATTTCACAACATTAATTCTTTCGCCAAATTTCTCTTCAACTTCTTCTCTTGATAAATTTGGATAAGACAAATCGAAAACTAGATTTATTGGTACAGGTATCCATTTTAATAAATTTGTTTGAGGATTATTAATGAAAGCTGTGGAGCCCTTAACGAATCCAGCTAAAATTAAAGACATAAATCCTCCCCCAGAACTGCCATAAAACAACACATTTTTCGAATCAACTTTTAACTTTACAAATACTATTTCTAAAATATTTGCTATATCTTGTAAATAAAATCTATTTAACTCTCCCTGTCCCCAACCTAAAGATAATTTTCCAAGATATAACGTAGGGTCATTATAATATATAACAGTATCTTCAAATTCATCCATCCAAGAATGTCGATGAAAAATAGGTGGACCAATTGGCTGTTCTTGAAACCCACCTGCTCCGGATCCAAAAACAATAGTGTTAGAAGCATCGGGCTTAATACGAATTAAAAATTCATACGTTACTTTATCCCAATCAACCTTGAGTATAAATGGTTCTGTAATTTGAAAATCCATTTGCCATAATTGTTCATATGAAATGTTAATTATTTTATACTGGTCTAACAGTTTAATCACCCTTTCCATCCATTTCGAGTTGTTCTATCAAGTAAGAGAGAGCTTCAACGTGATCACCAATTATTCTTAATACTGCCGGAGGATGCCCATTGTGACTTACATTCTCCATTAAACGAATTCTATTCGGTTTTACAACATCAACGTAATGTACACATTCTACTCTATACCCTTGTAATATTGCTTTTACTTGTGCAAGACTAGGGCATAGTAAGCTTTCCCAGCCTATTGCATCTAAACATGATCTACTCATAGCATGTGGAATTGCTACTAATGAGCCATTGCTTAATTCTGGACGATTATATGCTAAATTAAGCATATATTTTACGACGTCTACAACATAAAACGGAGGGTGTAACATCGGATTCAAATCATTTAATGCTATGTCTACACCAGCTGAAACTGCTTTTGTAAAATGATGCAAATTACTTCCTGAAACACTAAAATCACCATCAATAAATAAAAGAATATCTCCTGTAGCTTCAAGCGCTCCAATAGCACGTCCAACATTATGACCAAGTCGTTCGTTATATTCAATAATAGTAACACCAAGTCTTTTAGCAATATTAGCCGTTTGATCTGTCGAACCATTTACAACGACGATGATTTCTAGTGGTTCTATTTTTCTCGCCTCAAGTATTACTTGTTCTATAGTCTCTTCTTCATTTTGTACTGGTATAATGACAGAAAGTTGCTTCCCATCATAAATTGAAGAATGCATTCCCCACCCTTGATGATAGGAAGGGTATCGCTTACATTCACCTAGTTTTTGAACAATATCTCTTCTTTTTCCTGCATCAGTAAACCCTACTCTTCTTCCTTTTTTCTCTATCCATTTAGCTATACCGCGTAAATATCTTTCTACTTTCTCTTTTTCATTTTTGGATAACTCTTTTTTTATTAAATATCCTCCTTCCTCTATAGTCTCATCTTTAGATAACGTATTGATTGCATATTGATCGTTAATCCGCCACCCTTGATTCACAATCTTCATATGAGATAGAACGATATCTTCCATATAATTAAAGCCGATATTTTCCACTACTTCCTTCGTAAGCGCATATGGTAACGAAAGTATTGAATTGCTTTTTAAATCTGGTCGACTTAAAATTTCATTTAACATTTTTCTCCATACAATATCCATATTTGGACATTTACCTATTTCTATCAATTTATCTATTTTATTTAAAACTACATCGGCTTGATTTGTAACAATTGGCTCAATAAATCTCTGCATTTCATTTGTGGATAATGAAAAATTGCCATCTAAAAATAATAAAACTTCTCCTTTTGCTGCCTTTATACAAGCTCCATATCCATCATAATGCTTATTATATTTGTCCATAAAAACAATATGACATTTATGTTTCTTTGCTATTTCATACAAATTACTTCTATCGTTAGGAACTAAAATTATAATTTCAAGAGGATTTAGCTTCCATATAGATTGAATTGACTCTTCTAATATTTGCTCTCTTTCACTGTACAAAATAATAACCGTTAACGATTTCATTACACGCCCCCTTTACACATCATGTGACATAAAATATTAAGTATTACCATTTCCTATGAATTTGCTACTTTATTAACATATTCAAAAGTGAATTATACTGTGTGAAAACAAACGTCTATTTTTAAAAATATAAGTTCTGCACTTACCTCCTTTCTCTTATCATTGTTTGTTATAACTCTCACCATAAAAAACAAAAAAAGTCCTAATTTCTTTAGGACTTTTTTAAATAAATTTATCAATATTATTAATTTTATATACTACCTTTTTCCATGTTATACCGCGATCTTTTGTAGTAAATATTTCTTTTTTATTACACGCCCAACCTTTACGCCGATTAAAAAAATGCAAACAAAATACATTTTTTAACAATGGATTACTTGATACTTTAATCCATTTTGCTCCTTTTTTTATTATTTGATACACACTTCCATTTTCACTATTTATAACCCAGCCATAATAGGAACTAAAAAACGAAACAGCCACTTTACTAGTATTTATTGTTTTATTTGAAATATGCCACGAATTCCCATTATCAAATGAGTAATTCATTAAAAATACATCATCATTCTTTTTAGTTGGTATTACTAATAAGTTATTTTTATAGATTGCTTTATAAGCCATAGCAGTCCCATTGTTAATTTCTTCAATACTTGGAATATCTTTTATAGGATGCCAACTTTCCCCACCATTTATTGTTTTAAATACCGTTGATGTTTCATAATGTTTTTGTAATGAAATAAACCCAATTAGATCGTTTATAAATGTTATCCCTGAAATACTATCACTAATACTTATATTTTTTATTACTTTCCAAACTTTCCCTTTCGTTTTCAAATAGTATAAATTATGTTCAAATTTATTTGATGCAAGCTTTCTAGATAATACAATCCATATACTATCCATATTCGTAGCATGCAATTGCACTTGAACATCAGTCGATTTCTCCCAATCTTCTTCAACCGGTAAAATAAACTCACTCCACCTTTCTCCTCTATTAACTGTATAAAATATAGCTGGCAATAAATCGTCATTCTTTTTTGTTAAACCATATGCCCAAGAGCTTCGAGCGTTTATTGGATACCCAAATAATACAATTGAATTAAGAGGATTGACAACATCCCATTCTACTCCTCTATTTTGAGTATATAAGATAGCCTGCTTTTTATTTGTATATTGAATACTAGCCCAACCATATTTATCCGTTCTCATTTGTAAAGAAGTAAATTGAATATCATTATTTTCCAATATATCACCTCATTCTTATTATTTATATATTCGTATGCTATTATTTTCAAAACGTTCTATCATTAGTTATTTAAACCACCCGCTTTATCTACTATCTTTATACTTACTTTCCCTTTTCTTCACCACTCAAATATAACGAAATTCCTTCTATTTTTCCGTTATCATATACAAACGACTGTATTTTACAAAATTCAACTATAAAAAATGCACCCAAATTGTAAACTATCCCCAACAATTAGAGTCCACTTTATATAAAATATAGCTTTAATTTTTAAGCACTTACTACAGCAGCAACTTTATCTAAACAAATAATAAACTGATTCATAAATGCGTCAATTTCCTCTTTCGTAATAATATACGGCGGAAGTAATCGAATAATATTCCCTTGTGTTACATCGACTAACATTCCTTTATTCATTAGCTCAACCTGTAATTTCTTCACATTTTCATTCGTATCATTCAGACTAATTCCAAACATCATGCCAGCATGACGCACTTCCTGTATATAATAAGAATTTTCTTTCTGAATGTCTTGCAGTTTGTCATTCAAATATAGTGACGTTTCATAAGCTTCTTGCATTAACCCATCATCAAGTAATGTATTTAATACCGTTAAACCTAAAGCTGTTCCCATTGATGAATGAGCAAACGTTGTCCCGTGATCTCCTGGTGAAAATACATCACATAACTTTTCACCTACAATAATTCCTCCTAGCGGTATCCCGCCTCCTGCTCCTTTACCAATTTGAATAATGTCCGGTGTGATATTAAAATTTTGATAAGCAAATAGTTTTCCCGTTCGACCCATACCACTTTGAACTTCATCAACGACAAGAAGTACATTATATTTTTCACATAAATTTTGAACACCATGCAAATATTTACTTGATAAAGGATAAATTCCCCCACTTCCTAAAACAGGCTCTAGCATAATCGCAATTGGTTTTTCTTTAATAATGGTCTCCTCTAATTGGTCTATATTCTCACGCTCTACTTCGTATACAGGAATAGATGTTTTAGGGAAATTTTGATATACCTTTTCTTGTCTCGTAAAATGTAGTGCCCCTAACGTCCTCCCGTGAAAACTATCTTTTAACACAACTACTCCGTCACGCTCTTCATTCGCAATAGATCTATATTTATCAATTAATTTTAATGTCGTTTCTGTCGCTTCCGTACCAGAGTTTGTAAAAAAGACTTTTCCGCTTTTTAAAGTACACTCTACTAATTTCTTTGCATACTCAATTGCAACTGGGTTTAAGAAATGAAACGGTAAATGCAACGATTTCACAACTTGCTCCATTGTCGTTTGTACAATTTTAGGATGATTGTATCCTAGTACATTTACTCCTACGCCAGAAAATAAATCTAAATACTCTTTACCATCTACATCATATAGTTTACATCCTTCTCCTCT
The DNA here is from genome assembly GCF_051917185.1 of Bacillus cereus group sp. MYBK108-1. NCBI lineage: Bacteria > Bacillati > Bacillota > Bacilli > Caryophanales > Bacillaceae > Bacillus > Bacillus cereus group sp. MYBK108-1. The sequence continues at coordinate 254,216 of NZ_JBQAHZ010000004.1, read as the reverse complement.
TTCCATTGCAACCTCTGTCCGACAATATGTAGACATCATATATTCTTTATCTAATTGAAACCAATCCGACATGTTAAATTCCTCCTAGTTATTTTTCCTTTTTTAACGTTTATTCTCTATATAATCGTTTATAAATTAAGTTTTAAGATTGAAATTTTAATAGTGGTTTTCTTCCACATTTTTTATTAAAACGTGTGCTTTCTCTTCCCGATATTCATTTTTCCATAATTTCTTCTATTTCAACAGGTCCACTACATATGTGTTTTTTTCATCTAGCGGTATGTTACTGCTTTGAACTTTGTATGTCATACATAATCGAGACTATAAAATCATATTTAGTAACAATCGACGAAAAAATTTGGAGGCTATATCGATGAATGAAAAATATGATAAACATAGGAAAGAATTATTAGAAGAAGACTTTAATAAACATCGAGAACTTACTGAACCAGCTAAATTTCACTCTCAAACAGTTGGTTCACGTGGACCTGTACTAGAGCAAGATAGTGTACTGCATGAGTCATTACAACAATTTATTCATGAAAAAATTTTAGAAAGACCTGTTCATGTAAAAGGATTTGGTGCGTTCGGTTATTTTCAAACGATATATTCGATGTCTGAACATACTAAATTAAGTTTTTTACAAAATTCTAATGAGAAAGTTCCTGTTATGGTTCGATTTTCGTTAGCTGTTAGTACGAAAGGAACACCGGATACTGCTAGAAATGTACGCGGTTTTTCCACAAAATTTTATTCAAAAGAAGGCATTTTTGACCTTTTATGTAATCACATTCCTGTTTTTTCTGTCCGTGATCCAATGCGTTTCCCTGAAACGATTCAAGCATTATTGCCTTCACCTAAAAATAACTTAATAGACCCTAATAGATTTTGGAGTTTTGTCGCTAAAGCACCTGAATCTATTCATTTTGTTGTCCGTTTATACTCTAATAATGGTACGGCCAAAAGTCTTCGCCACATTCCAGGACATAGTGTTAATACATATGTATGGAGAAATGCGGAAGGTAATCGAAAGTATGTAAAGTATCATTGGTACCCATTTGAAGGTGTACAGTACATTACTAGTAAAGAAGCAATTAAATTAGCTGCTGAAAATCCTGATTATAGCGGGAAAGATTTATATGATGCTATTAAAAATGGTAAACCAGTGGAGTATGGTTTATACGTCCAGCTCATGGATCCGAAAGATGAAGCGCACCTTTCTTATGATCCTTTAGATGACACAAAAGTATGGGATGAACAGACGTATCCTCTCATACCAGTCGGGAAAATGGTATTAAATAAAAATCCTGAAAATTTTATGGAACAAGTAGAAAAGGTCGCATTCTCTCCTTCTAATTTACTGGATGGTGCAGAACTATCAGATGATAAAATGCTGCAAGGGCGCGCTAACATTTACAGTGATTCACAAAGAAGAAGAATTGGTCCAGAATTTCGCAAATTAACGATTAACCAGCAGCAAGATTGGACACCTGCTAATCAAATTACAACCGGTGAAGGAAGGTACGTTGAAGGTAAACTTGAAAGAACTTCTATAATGAAACAGGATGACTTTACGCAGGCTGGTGAATTTTATACGAAGTTACAGCCAATAGAAAAAGAACATCTCGCTGAAAACTTAGCTAGTGATTTGAAAGTTATATCCGATGATATTAGGGATATCGTTTTGGGGTATTTCAATCAAGTATCAACTGATTTGAAAACAAGCATTGAGACAAAAATGAAAGAGCATTAAGAAGATTAAAACATGCTTTACGAATGAGAATTCAAATCTATATTAATTATTTTCTTGTCAAAATCCAATGAGGGTTATTTAATTTGAAAATATAAAGCCAACATATCCCTGTTCTATAATTAGAACAGGGATATGTTGGCTTAGTTTAATGTTTAACATTACATACTTTATTTCGCTAAAAAATGCGATAAGTAGCCTTTCAAAACAAACTATAGTAAACTATTTTACTTGTACTGTATAATTCCCTGTTCCACCACCATACTTATATACACTTAAGTAATATTTCCCTGGCTTTGCATTATAATTTCCAAGCAATTTGTTTCCATCACGTTTTGTTGCATAAGCTACATAATTATTTAAATCTGATTCAGAATATAATACCCAGTTCAGTCCAAGATTTTGTTCGTTCGTAACAGAAATTTGTAAATCTTTTTGATCCTTTACATCAATAACAAATTTATCCCCCTGATCTTGATCGCTCAAGGTTCCTCTTAACAAAATATTCAAAGATAGTGGGTTTGCTGTTTCAAATGAATTATTTGGTTCTTTTTCTACAGCCGTACCTTCTTCCGTATTCACTCCGCTAAACACAACATCATATTCAAATTGCCCAGCATTATTTACACGGTAATTTACAAAATAAGCAGTCAATGTTTTATATCCAGTCCACTCTTTTCCTGAAAGACGTTTCAACATATCATTTGTTGCTTCATTCATCACTTTCCAGTCCTCAACTTCTCCTTTAGCCACACTTCCTGTATATGTTCCCTGTAGTGTAAATGTATTAAAGAATTGTGATTTATTCTTTGTTACTTTCACATCTTTTAATTTCGCTTCATTCGTAATATCTGAAGTAACGTCCGAAAGCGATTTTGGATCATGTTGAGTTAAATATTCATCTGATACTTGTGGGATCGTATACTTATCGCGATTATCAATAAGCATTTGCATATAAGATTGATATTCTTCATTTAACTTATTATCTTTGCTTAATGTAGCACGGTATGCATCGTAACTTGAAACATCATTTGCGCGAATTAAATCATGTACTTTATCGAACATTTCTGGGCGCTTATTATACATATATGATTGCAGCGCAAACGAATAATTATAAAAATCCCACGTTCCATATTTCGCATTTAATGTTTGTGATGCTGTATAACGTTTTGCAGGATCATTAGATAACCCGCCAATTATACTTTTTCGCGGTACTACACTATCTAATCGAGTTGCACCTGCAAAGAACTCTGCATTCCCTTCTTCAAACCATGTTAAACGTTCATTTTGATACATTTCCCCTTGGCCCCATAATCCCTGAACTTCGTACCTTCCCTGTAAGTAGTGCGTAAATTCATGGCGGAACAATTCTTCCAGACTATAAATACTTTGCTCTGGTGTACGTTCATATGTAAAGAAAGTTCCTGTCCCTTCAATATAAATCCCACCATTATTCGTTTCATATCCGTACAGTTGACGATTAAATTGATACTCATCTGGGCTATTATAAATAACCATCGTTAACACATCATCAGCATGTCCACTTTCAAGTGGTTTATCGCTACCAACTGTACGATAAAATTGAGAACGCACCTCTTTTGCCGCCCAGTATAGACGTTTAATTTTCTCTTCGCTAACTTTATCCCCAGCTTTAAAGACAATTGCTCCATCATCAAACGTATACGTTTTCGGTAAATATTTCTTTTTACCTTCTTCTCGAATTTGATCTAAATTTACAGTTTTTCCATTCGCATCTATTCCTCCATAATTTGTAGTAATTTGTTCTGCCGCAACAAAGTATTGCTCTCCTAAATATGGGTAAACTCGCATTGCATCTGTAACAACTTGTTGTCCTTTTGTCGGCGTGCTATGAAGCTTGCCCAATCGGCCAGCATAATAAATTCCATTATTAATTAACCATCCGTTTTTATTTGTTACTGTACCAAGTAGTGCAAAACGATTTACTTCATTAATAAAGTTATCGATATTCCGAAACCACATCGTATCTTTTGGCTCTTTTCCAGTCGTGTACATATCCGTCTGAATATCAAAGTCAATTCCCTTCATCAACTCATATATAGCGTCTCCTTTTGTTCGGTCTTCAATGAAAGTTGCAAGATTATCGTTATATTGTTTAAAAATTTCACCTGCATATAAAACCGTTTCAACATCTGCTGATGCATTTCCAATTAATTTTCCATATGATGCAATTATTTTATTTTGTTCTGATGTACCAAGTTTGAAATTTGGATTTTTTGCAATTGTTTTTAAAGCTGGTAAACACTTATCATGGTAGCTACGCTCATTTAGTTTGCTTAATTCATCATGGTAAAAACCTAAATAAAATGCTGCACGTAGAGCTTCTACTAATGTTTCAATCCCTTTTGAATCATCTTTCGTATAAGCTTGTCCTTGTTCTGCTAGTTTATTAATAATTGCTTGCATTCGGCTATCATCTTGATAGAATTTAAGACTATCACTATTAAACTGAAATAATTCCGGAATTTGATACCATTTAATTGTCACAAGAAGATCAGTTAATTGTTTATTATTTAATTGATTTAACTCAGCCATTGAATACTTTTTTTCTTCAGCTAACGGTTTAATATTATCGGTTGGTGCTAGTGGACGCTGTGATAAATCCGCTAATTTTAACCGTTTTGTAAAAGATGCATTTTCTTGTACTTTTGAAGGGTGCGCCAATTCATCAACAGATTTCTGTATTCCTACCGGCTCCATTTGTAATACGTTCTTCACATTTTGCTCTTTTGTCTCTGCTTGAATTTGCAAACCATTACATGTTATTGTCACTAATCCAACACCAAGAATCCACTTAGAAATTTTCGAATATTTAACCATCCCATTGCCCCCTAATAACTTAAAAGAAAATTCAGAATTTTAAAATCAAAAACCCCACTTATTTGTATGTATTTACAGTTCCGCTATAAATACAACTATGATTAATAATGCAATAGTAGCTTGTTTTATACTATTACGAGTACAGATTCCTTACATACAATCTCCCTTCCTTACATGTAATACAAGCAAAAACCGTGCCAATCATATTTCTTATGAATAGCCAACATTCTTTTATAAATACTGTAGAATAAAATATACATAGGTGGTTCGGCAATGTATAAATCATTTGACACAAAATCTAATGTTTATGAAGAACAAATTCATTGAATATTATAAGTTCATTAGCCAGTAAATAATCCCCAATTATTAAATCTCTCAAAAAAAGGTAAACAAACATATTCCATAAAGCTAATATGTTCGTTTACCTTTTTCTATTTCACATCAACAGCAAAATATCGTTGAATAAAAACAGTATGAATAAGTATTTTGTTATTCATTTCTCTTTTTCATATAATCTTTTTCACATTGCAACAGCTTGAATTTCACTTTTTTCCCTTTCTTCTTTTTCGTTTTTATAACGAGCCATTCCCCTTTTTCAACGTCTAGTTTTAGGCGTTTCATTACATTGATATTATCTTTTTCTTTATAAAGTAAAAATGCTTCTTGTGCCCTCACAAATAAGCTGGGCTGTTCGCTAAATCCACCACTATCATAAATTTTAGTTAGCGAATTATAATAAGAATCATTTTCCTTTCCACCATACATCAAATGAGCAGCCTCCAGATCTCTTTTACTTACTTCCCAAAAACTATGTTCATCAATATTTAAATTAAATGTGGATTTAATGTCCTGTATTATATTCTTCACATGCTTTTCATCTCTAACTTTTCTTTCTTCGAGACAATCCGAAGATAATTCTGGTGCATCTGATTGGGAATGTACAACGTGTTGTATCGATACACACAGAATAAATACGCTTAAAATGTAAAATATTTTTTTCATATTTACATATCACCTCAAATGATTTAGATACTATATCATTTGAGGCTTACAATATTCTTATGCTATAAAATTTTTATAGGATCTTTCCTTTTAATATTGCTTTATCAAATTCACGGGCGGGGCAACTACCTTACTACTTTTCACATCATATAATCCTATAGGTGTTACTCGTATAAAAGGCAAGTGCGTCGCAGAAAAGAATAAAATTGTAAATGCTGGATCATCATGCGCGTAGCCACGCTCTTGTAGTAATTTCACCATCTGTTTCTCTTCCTGTATTAATTCTCTCATTTTTAAATTAGACATAATCCCGAGCAATGGTAATGCTATTTCGTGTAACACTTCATTGTTTTCTGCTATGACCATTCCACCACCGAGCTCTTTTACTCTACGAAAAGCTGTAAGCATATCTTCTTTTCTTTTTCCGATAAGAATGATGTCACCTGTACCAGAATAAGAGCTAGCAAGCCCACCTAGTTCTTTCGCAAAACCTTTCACAGCTATATTCACTTGCCAACTGCCATCACGAGCAATCATCATAAAGAAACATTCATCATGATCTGTGGACAATTCATCACAGTCTATATTAATTTCACTAGTGTATGGTTTTGTAATAACGTTGTTTAATAAGTGTATCCCCGTTTTATTAGAGAAAATCATATCCTCTTTTTCTATTGACCAATCTAATAATAATGGAGTTACTTTATGTTTACTCCAGTCTATATGTAATGCTTCATGTGTATTTACACCGTCACGCTTCACCCATTTCCCCTTTGCAAGGACACTGATTGGTACTGGGTTTTCTTTACTTTCTAAAATATTGATATTAGCAATTCTACCTGTCGCAATCGAACCATGTACATGTTCCATATTATAATAGCGAGCAATATTATAACTTGCCATATCGTATGCATCTATTACTGGCACGCCTTGTTTTATCGCGGTAGAAATCATAACGTTTGTCATTCCATTCTCATAAAACGAAGGATGTGAGCCGTCTGTTGTAAAAAAGAATCTATCAAACTGCTTTACGCCTAGTTCCAACAATTCTTTCAGTAAAACTTCTAAATCTGGGCGGATTGAAGAATTTCTTAGGGAAACAGTGTAACCTTGCATAAGACGAGTGAAAACTTCCTGCCCTGTCATCGCTTCATGATCACAATCTGTACCTAACAGTTTTAACTTCGCTAAAGTCGTTTCAGATGCACCCGGAAAATGTCCTTCTACTTTCTTTTGCAATCGCTTCGTTTCCTGCACCCAAGTTAACATTTCATCATCGCCATGTAATAGTTTTGGCCATGCTGTTAGCTCGCCGCCTTGAAGAACCGCTTCATGCTGCAGCCACTCTATTATTTCTTCACGATTAAACAAAGATTCTCCGTTTTGCAATTCAGTCTGTCCATCAAAACGGCACCACCAATACATACTTGCTGGAATCTTATTGAATTCATCTAATAAACGAAATGCTTCTTCACGCTTTAATGTGAAAAATAAAGTTAAATTATCATTAATAAAAGTTGTTGTCCCAAACTGCATCGCATGATTCGCTAGCGTCTCTGGGTTATACAACTGATACGGATGTGCATGTGGTTCTATGTAACCGGGTACGACATACTTTCCTTCGCAATCAACAACTTCACACTCCGTTAATTGCTCTGGCAGCTGCTCCCCTACGTATACAATTCGATCATTATATATCCAAATATTCGCTGTCATCCACTCGCGCATATAAGAATTTAAATATGCTGCATTCTTTAATAATATGTGTGTGCTTCTCTTACCATCTAGTACTTCAACATGTTCTCGTAATTGTTTATTACTCCATTTATAATGATTTTTCCCCATTGTATTCAACTCCAAATCAACTCATAATTATTTTGATTAAAACGAGTAATATTTAACTAACTAAAGTATTTTCCATTCATAACTCCCCTATTGGTGCCCCTATACCCTTCATTATATGTAAAAATTTAAAAAATAACAATTTTCAGAACTATATACATACCTCTTTTATCCAAAATAAAAAGAATGTCATGTAACTGACATCCTTTTTTATTTTGTCGTAAGCATTAAGATTGATTTTCACTTTGGAATACACTTGATGTCATATCATAAATGCAACTACTGTCCATAGTTGCGAACTTAAAAAAGCACCTCTTTTAAATACAACTATAACAAAATTCTATTCATTTTCTTTTCATCTATTTATTAAATTCAATTTGCATCATTTTATTTAACTGCGGAACAATATCGACCCCACCTATTGAGTTAAGACTGATAGCTAATGTATGTTTGCCTCCAATTACTCCCCCAGCAAAAGTTGTAAATCCAGGAATTCCTCCTCCATGCCCCCAAACTGAAATACCGTTTGGAAGTTTAGTCTCATAGATTCCAAGACCGTATGCGTCACCAACCCCTTTTCCTTCTACAGGAACTGTAGTAAGCATTTCTTTTAGCTCGCGTTCCTTCAGTAACTTACCACCGAGTAAAGATGAAAAGAACTTATTTAAATCATCCGCATTAGAAATCATATCTCCAGCTGCATTAGCTAAACTCGGATTATAATACGTAATATCTTTCAACTCGCCTGTTCCTTCCATTTTCACATATCCACGAGCATGGTTCTTTCCTGGGATGACAGGTGAATTTCCTGGTAAAAACGTATTGGATAGGTCCAAAGGTTCAATAATTCGCTTTTCGATTTCTTCCGCATAACTATTTCCAGTTATTTTTTCAATAAGCATTCCTAGTATTACGTATCCTGTGTTTGAATACAACCAGTCTTTACCCGGCGAGAAATCTGGAGGCAGAGAAAGGCCTATTTTCACTATTTCTTCTGCGGAATACGTTTTTTTCGAATTCATTATGTCCGCATCTTTTGACTTTAAGTATTCAGCGATACCACTCGTATGATTCAAAAGTTGTCGTATCGTAATTTGATTGCCATCATACCCATTTCCTTGCACGAGACCCGGCAGCCACTTTTCAATTGGATCGTCAAGTTGTACGCGATTTTCTCCTACTAATTGAAGAACAGTCGTGGCAGTAAACGTCTTCGTCACACTACCAATCCGAAAGCGATAATCCGAATTCACCGGTTTCTTTGTACTTAAGTCCGCCACGCCAGCAGTAAAACTACTAGTTTTTCCGTTGTTAGACGCCTTAGCTAATATTCCTACAGCACCAAGCTGTACTGTTTCCTGCATTACTTGTTTCCAGCCATTACGATTCTTTTGATCATGTACTTGTGACGAACTAGAAATATTTTGAGCTGACTCTGCAGTCACAGTAAAACCAGGTGTGAATAGAACAGTACCCGCTAATAAAACTGCAAAACTTGCTAACTTAATTGAATTACATTTTTTCATAAGGCTTTCTCTCCTCCATTAATATCGGATTGATTCAAGCTATACTTTCATCCTATATGATAAATCTCTCTTTTTTCTTATCCATTCCTTACGAAATACTTACGTTTAAATTTAAATACGGTAAACTGAGGAAGAGTTATGCATGCAAATAAAAAGAGAACATGTTTTCATTTTTTATGTAAACATGTTCTCTTAAACATTTAAAATTCTATATCAACTTTTCATCCTATTCTTTACACAACTAATTTATATTCCTTTTTACCAGCCCGCACTAGCATTCATACCATTTCCAATAATAGAAAGTAATAGCGGCCATAATACTGGTCCTAGTGTAAGAAATATATTTAGAAGTATGAGCATTCTATATCCAACGGTGAAATTGTGATTTTTACGATTAACAAATACTAAACTGATTAATGATATTATAGTTGTTAAAAATAATACTAACATTAGCAACCAATACCACACCATTAAACTAAGACTCCACGGTGTTAATAGCTCATGTATGATACAAAATGAGATTCCTAATACAGCAAAACTAAAACTAGTCACCGATGTTTTTATAAGCCATTTATTTATTTTTTTATCGTATGTATTTTTACAATATAAATCTATTAAAGTATATAAAGATAAATATGCCATTAATACACCTATCCAAGACAATAACCAGTCTCCGTCTCCTTTGAATAATACGTACAGTAACCAACACATACCTACTGCTGAAAAAACAAAGGAAATAAGTATGCTTTTTAATACCGATTTCATTACATTTTCACACCCTTAAAAAATCAAAAATTAATTATAATTTATAAAAATTAAGTATAGGTTAACATGTAATGAAGTATAAGTAAATAAAGTTAATTTTGTTTACCTATTTGAAGACGGTTTCATATAAGAAAATAATTCATGTTAATCAAATTTCTGTATAAAAATAGAAAAGGTGGATATTTATGTATCCACCTTCCCGTCTCCCTCTACCCACTTCATTATTTCTTCCACATCTAAATCCGTATACGTCTTTTCACCATAACGAACAGACTCATATAACGAGATAATATCCCTTGTTCTACAAATTCTTTTTAACCATTGTTGTATCGTTTCATAGGACCTTCTCTGTTCATGAAATGGTAATGTTCTTTCCCATTCAACTAACGTTTTTCTTATCTTATCTGTCGGTAACGGCCGTTCTAACTGATGAATGACTTTTTCATTCTTTATGCTTCTTACCGCAGTTTGCTTTGTGATCGATTCTTTCTCCTGTACTATTTCTGTTCTCGTCAATTTGTTCCTAATATACTTGCAGATGGCATATATAATTAATATTGCGATTATCACATAAAAAACTATAGTAATCCATACATTTGAAAGAACAGAAAGCACGTCACTCCATAGACTTTCTCTTTCGAAAGGTTGAAATTTTTTACCCGTTTTCGTTCTTATACCCGTATCTTTTACTTCTTCATATTCATCTTCATCTATTTTGGAATCATCAAAATTTTCACCTATACTAGTAAAGTCATAATTTCTTTCCGATATTGTCTTAGTCTTACTGAAAAAACGCTCTTTTACTATGTCTTGTACATACACAATACCTTGTGATAACGTTATCGCACTAATCGCAAAGAAAAGTATGATTAAAGTTCTCACACTCCATAACTTCACTTTCATATGTCGCTTTTTATTCACCATGACATAAGCCCCTTCTTATTCTTTCATTACAATCCATTTATTCGTTCTACTGTATTTCTTTGGTGAAGTACCAATAATTAAAGGAACCGCATCCAGTTCCTTTCGACGAAAGCCTGCTGTGTAAAAGTAAGAAGAAGATATAGGCGTATCTTGGTCTGATATCGAGGCAAGTATCCTTAATACATTTTGCAAATGTTTCCGATTATCCCCATTTTTTATATGTAGCAAACCGTTATCTTTTACACTATTGATCCATACTTCAAACGAACAGTTTTGCATAAGAAGTTGTTTGCATATACCTGCTGTTAATTCAATTAGTTCCTCTATATCATTTCGCAAAGAAACACCACTTTTATTTTGCAAGTTGAGATAAATCGCGTATTTATCACATTGTGTTCGCTCATACTTTTTCGCAATTATTGTCCCTGTTTTCGCTGTTGCACTCCAGTGGATGGAACGAAAATCTTCATTTTCATAAGACTTTACTCCCATTACTTTCGTTTCATCATATAAGGGTGAAGACATCGCTTTTCGAAATCCTCGTGACCATTCTTGTAATTCAGGAACTTGTATTTTCGGAACAGCTGGTAAAACTAAATAAGAGGGCGTATCAACTTGTTTATATGTTATATGGTTCGTTATAAATCCAAAGAGATCAGTAATAACAATTTCAACTTCTTCCCATTTCGCGATGCCTCTTTTTAACGCTACAGCTTGCAAATCAAATGAAACTGACTCCCTTCCTTTTAAATTAAAATTCATATAATAATTTGAACCTGTACTATGATTTTTGTTTATTTCATCATGATTCCAAGTTAGCTTATTTTCACATTTAAATCGAAATACGATATTAAGAATAGGAAATATCGACTTGTTTGAAATTTTCATTTTGCACATATTCGTTTCACCTATAAAAACATTCGAATTCCCTTGACTGTATTCCCATTCAACACGAGATACTTTACGTATATATACATGCATAGCACCTATTAAAATTACATATAAAAATACGAGAGATAAAAACAGTAGATTACTTGAAAATACACTTAAAATAACGGCTACAACTGACATAACCCCCATTACGAAAGGCTCCGCTAAAGGTGTATACACAAGCTGTTGATTCATCGTACATTCTCCACTGGCACACTAATCGTATGAAGAATTTCTTTCATAATTTGTTCTTTCGTCGTTTTCATCTCTCCCTCAATTGTTAACGTTAAACGATGAGCACAAACGGATGCAGTGAGCGTCTTAATATCATCTGGCGTACAGTAATCTCTTTCATTTAATATTGCCCGTGCTTGAATCGCTCTCATAAATGCCAACGTTCCCCGAGGGCTTACACCAATTTCAATTAACTCATGGTTACGAGTTGCTTCAATAATTTCAAGAAGATAATCTTGCACATCATTCCCTACTAACACTTCTCTTGCACGCTTTTGCATCGTAATAATTTCTTCACTTGAAATAATAGAATGTAACGTTTCTAATGGATCATTCATTTGAAACCGATTCATCATTTCCTTTTCAGCTTCTCTCGTAGGATAACCTTGGCGTATTGTGAGTAAAAACCGGTCTAACTGAGCATCTGGTAAAGGAAATGTGCCCGCTGATTCGAGTGGATTTTGCGTTGCTATAACTAAAAAAGGTTCTGGTAATGAATGTGTCTGTTTCGCAATTGTAACAGTACGCTCTTCCATAACCTCAAGTAACGAAGATTGTGTTCTCGGTACAGCTCGATTAATTTCATCCACTAATACGATATTTGCAAAAATGGGACCTAACCTCGTTTTAAAATCCGATTCCTTCACATCAAAATATTCAAGGCCAATAACATCTCCAGGCAAAGTATCCGCTGTAAATTGTATTCTTTGAAATTTAGCGTCCACACTTTCAGCCAAACTTTTCGCTAATGTTGTTTTTCCTGTCCCAGGTACATCCTCTAATAAAATGTGTCCTCTTGCTATTAGAGCAATGGCTGCTAGTTCTATCGATTCGTCTTTTCCTATAATAACCTTCGAAATATTATTAGTAATTTTCTTTAATGTACTCATATAGTATCTACCACCTTTTAATTATCTAAAAATTAAGAATATATTTTTCCGAATTATAACATGTAATTCAAATATGAAATAGAGCAAAAAGAAAACTTATATTTTTTCTTCACTGCACGCAAAAAAGCACCTATTGTCGTATATTGACAATGAGGCGCTTAACTCAATCCAACAGCCTTCTTTCCCTCTAATTTTTAGTAACAATACATCCTTTTTTCTCCCACGCATGCATTGTTTTCAATTAACTAGTAAAATGCATTCTAATATTACATATAATAAAAACCATTTCGATTTGTTCGTTATAGAACTTCCTCTACATCGACACTCTCTATCTTCACTTCATACATATTTGGGATGTTTGCTTCTTTTGGTACCCATGCATAATAATTTTGATCATTCTCTAACATAAATTGAACTAACTTTGTTTCTGAAACATTCCAGAAATTTTTAAGATTATCGATGTAGTCCTCTAAATCTTCTTTATAGTCCAATTGTAATATATAATCTCTTACCGTCAGGGCAAACACAATTAAACTTCCTAATAGATTTTTTTGCTCATTTTCTTCTTCATACTCTTGTGGTAAGAACCACACTTGACCTATTCCTATCGTTTTTTTGTATTTTTCATAAAAACTACTATCATTCATATTCTCATAATCATGTATTAATTCATTGACCAATGAATGCCATTTTGGCGGAATCATGTTTTCCAATGCAGGATTATGTTCAATTCCTTCTACTATATCCTCGATTTCTTCTGTCTCATCTTCATAGTGATATTCACCTAGGTCTATATGCTTGAATTTCATTTCATTTTTATAATTTGCCAAATCATATGGATAATGATTATTATCTTTTAAACTTGTATCATCAAGTCCGAGTATCTTTACTATTGCAGCTGTCTCAAAGCTCCAATACCCTACATATCCAGGTTCTTTGTGGGCATTTTTCCATTCATAATCATAATGGCCTCTAAACCATTCTTTCTCCATATACGTTTGTAATCTTTTAGACGCTTCTTTTTTATCTGTTTGTGCAAGTTCTATAATCTCTTTCGTTTTTGCATATGGATTTTCTTTATAATATCTGTTCGTCATTTTTGTGTATCCGATATCACTAGCGCATAAGAGGAAATCAATTACTGCGTCGTTCATATTTTCCTTCTCAACTAGCTTAGCTAAACTTACAAGATTCTTTTTCTCCGTCTCTAATAAAATTCCTAGAGATATCATCCAAATTAGATTTAAATATCCAACTTCTTTTTTTCCTATATGCTTCAAATTAATAAGAGCTTTGTCAAAATCTCCTTCTATTGTATGGATAGCTTCTCCTAGGGAATATTTTGCATTAACATTATCCAAATCGTATATAAAATTTGACTGATAGAATTCTTCTATGATACTTATATTATCATTAGGATACCTTTGAATACCTTTTTTTTCATCTTCTTCTAAACTTTTAATTTCAACTCTATTTTCTTGAATAAACTCTTTATTATATTCTATTACTTCTCTACATTTTTTTTCTATACATAAATGATCTCTCATACCTTTCAATTCCTCCTGGCTTCTAAACTTATGGCCATTCTCCAATAATGTCTCCCTTTGCATCTATTCTATAAGTTTTAACGTTCCCAGTACTATCAACTTTTGATAGTACTCTTTCCACTTCACCTTTTTTCAATGCATTCGTAATTTTTATTGATAATTTCATATCTCCATCAACAGCCTTCAATATCCTACTTTTTCGCGTCTTCGCACCATTCAACCAATCATTTGACATTTGTCGTCCATCTTTAGTTTTCCCCAATTGTGAACTACCAAACTTAGCTTCATCAATAACATATTTGATCTTTGATTCTGCATTTGCATTTTCGTATAATCCATCAATTCCTTTTACTATTTTATCATTTATGCCTGATGGTGCACTTTTTCCGACTGGCTTTAAATCAAATCCAGCTTCTTTTAAACTTTGATTATTCAATAAATTGTCACTAGATTTTATTTCACCATAATTCCCTTTTTGCTTATTTGTAGCTGTTTTTGCATCAAAATTATCTACATTTGTGTTTTTGTTACTGCTAGGTTTACCGTTAGCCGTACCCTTAATAGGTACTTTAACACAAACTTAAAAATCCACAGTGTAAAAAATTTATCACTGTGGATTCTTACATTTATTTTCCTTGATAATGCACCATATCATAAGGGTAGTATAAAGTATTTTTTAAACTTGAATCATCTAATTTTAAAATCTTTACGATTGCTCCGCTTTCGTAACTCCAATAACCATTGTAGATATCATTTTTATTTTCATGTGAATCATACCAGCCTGTATCACTATGCCCCTTATACCATTTTCCCTCTAAATATTCTTTCAATTCTTTTACTGATTCTTCTTTATTCTTTGCATTAACCACACGATAAATTGATTTATATGGGTCTGCAAAGATAAATTCCGTGTTATTCCCTTCCCAATTTTCATCTTTATAACTAAATAAAAAATCAATCAAATAATCATTCAATTTCTCTTTTTCTACCAACTTTTCTAATTCAATTATATAATCTTTTGAAACATCTAGCATTATCCCAATAGAAAGAACCCACAATAAATCTATATATCTATATTTACCACTCCATCCCTTTTTCATCGCCTCAATTATTTCGGGGTAAAAATCTCTTAGTACTTCCATAGGTCTTCCCATTGAATATAAACAATTAAATTTATCAATACAAATTGATTCAATATATCCATAAGCTCTTTTAATACTACCTAAATCATTTGGTCTTTCATTTTTTACTTTTATTGCTAATTCTTTATACTTTTCTATTCTATTATTCTGTCTATTTAAATAATCCTCGAAATAATCTTCATTTTTTAAAATATCTCTCATTTCATTCTCCTCACTCAATTATTTTCTTCCCAGAAGAATCCAAAATGCTTTTAACCACATTACCATCCTTATCAACATTAATTAGTATATTTTGTACATTTTCAGGATTCAAAAGCATTTCTTCTCGAATTTTATCTGCCATTTCTTCTCCAACAGTTGATTCCAAACGTCTAGAACCATCTATCCATGTTTCGCTCATTTGCTTTCCATCTTTTGTATTTGAAAGTTGCGCAGTATTATACTTAGCCTCCGCTATCACATACTTAGGTGGCGGAGATGAATTTTCATATACAGCATCTATTCCCTTAACAATTTTTTGATCTAATGTTATTACACGATCATCACTAATTCTGGTATATGTTTGACTTTCAAAAAAGTCATCCATCTTCATTTCACCATAATTCCCTTTACACTTCGTTGTTTTTAAAGCTACTTCGCCACTTTCTACTGATCCTATTACCTTACGCTGTTGTGCTCTAGCTACTTCTAATGTTTGGGCTACTTTTCCAGATTCCTTAGCTATTTCACCAGTTTTACCCGTACCCTTACCACCATCTTTAGACTTCGCAAACTTATAAAAAGCTTCTAATAATTCGCCTTGAGGTATTTTGGTTACAATAGTTCCACCAACACTAGAGAATGCATAGGAAGCATCTCTCTTAAATGATTGTAACATTTCAAGCGTTGGCTTCAATTCTTTTGCTAGTGTTACTGCATTAGCAAATGTACTTACTCCACTTTATGCTTTTGCTCCTTTTGCGATATGTCCTACTTTATTTAGTACCTTATCGCCTAATATTGTGGTAGCTATTTGCGTTAATCTCAGGAGTAATATAATATTTGTTTTAAAATGGTAGAAAAAGAAATCAACACTTATGAATTGTAGTTTCATTTAATAGATAACTATTATTCTGTAAGTTTTGTCGCTATATTTGAATATCAATTTACTATTATAAGTTTTGATTTACATGTGAAATCTTCAAAAAGTAAAACCTTTTAGTTTACTAAAAAACCTTGAAAGGCATTTAGCCAGTCAAGGTTTTTAACTTACTTTAAAAAATCTAATATTGAATTTACACTTTCTTCAAAACGACTTGGGTTTCTTTCTTTAATACTAGTTAATTGAGAAACAACATATTTCTGAATATCATTGTTTAATGTAGGGATGATTTTTTTATAAATATTCCTCGATGGTTCATGATTCAATATTCTTTTGTGAAGTATCTTTAACCATTCCTTAGCATGAGGAATCATCTTAGGAATAGAATTAGCTAACACTTTCAGCGAAACTTCAGAACTAACAATCTTGTCATACGACTCTATAGCATGAATTAAACCAAACATTACTTCATCATTTTCAGTTAAATCATCAAAGCCTTGACACAATACTTCTATATGGTTAACATCCTCCATTTCTAAAATATTCCCAATAGATTTTTCAAATTTTTCTACTTCATTCTCATCTCTTAATAAACGATTATTCTTTAATTCGGTAAGTTCGACTAAAATGTCCAACTTTCCCCACCTCCTATTGTCTGTCAAAAATATTTGGGTACTTTGTTTTATTTAATTTTATTACTTCCAATAGTCCTGAACGTATCTCAGGAGTGTAAAGTCCTTCTTTTATATAAATATTCCTTGCATCAATTATATCACGAGCTAAAGCGTCACGTGGTTCAAGGTTAAGATAGGCATCTAATTTCTTACCAGTCATTCCGTATGTTTCAGTTTGACGGTGCCTGCCCCCTTTCCCTGGATGAGGGTGCTCCATATTCATACTTACTCCATCATTTTTATGTACCTCTGCTTTTGTTTTCATATATTTTGCAGACGGCATATGGTGAGGAGTTATATTGTCTCCACGTGTTCCTGCATCAATTAATTCTTCATATGTTCCAACTTTCCCTTCACCTGGTAGTAAAGGATTATCTATCCCCTTAGTAACCCCCGCACTCCCAGCCGTTGCTTTCTTCACATCTCCAACCTTTTTTAAATCATGAAGTTTATCAACTATTTTTACACCCTTCCCATATGGGGACATCATTCCAACTGCTAGGAGTTTTTCACCATAGGTAGCTTCTGAGTCAAAGAGTGTGAAAAGATCACCAAAGAGAAAATCGAATCCAAACTTCGCCACACCGATTAAAAAAGGATCGAGTACTGGCCTTCTACCACCGACTGGCTGGCCAAAAATGTTATGCTCCATTTCATAATCATCGGTTTCAACTTGGAAATCCTCACCTATATTCCCTTTTATTGTACCATTTTTAATTCCTTCAAGATATTTTTGTGTCGCTTGTATCTCTTCTTTTGTAAATCTATTGTTGATAGATATATTTTCGCTACTTATTCCTTCCGTTTCGTTATACACATTGTGCTCTAAGTCTACGCTTTTTCCAATACCATTGTCAGATTTCCGTATTTTCTCTTCTATAGTTATTTGAATTTGTTTTGCCCATTCCATATTTAACCTTTCACTATGAAACGTACCACTCACAGGACTAAATCCTTTCCCGCTTTGCACTTCAGAGAGTCCGGCTGTGATGCTAGCTGCTAATTGGAGGGCGGTGCTGTAGTTGTTGCTGGATGAATGATTGAATTCATATAAATGCTCTAGTTTTTCTTCCAGTTTTTTTCTCATTGTACCTAATACCGTTACAATTGCACCTACTCCGGGCATTGGTGTAAGTACTTCTATTGCTTCTATACTTGTAATCGATTGATTAATTCCCCTTATTTGTTCTCTTATTTCTTGTTCAATCACATCTGTCGAAACAACTTTCGCTTGGAACTCATTTGGAAATGCTTCGTTTTGGCGAATTAATTCTTCACATAAGCATATAATTCCTTGCGCTAATGGCCGAAATGTTTGGACAAGGTAGGATTTTGCACTACCGTATGTTTGTCCTTGTAATACTGTGTCTATCGCAAAGGCATCAATAGATTGAATGACTTGTTCCATACTTTGAATCGTAGCATTACATATAGCGTTCATACTTTGAGTTTGACTTTGTACTTCTCCCAAATACATGTTTAAACTCATGTATTTGCCTCCCTTTGTAGTTGCTGCTGTTCATAGGAAAGGTCGTTTTCTTTCTCACTGAGATGCCGTTTTTCTTTAAGCAACGTCTCTTTTTCATTTTCTAATTCGAATGTAAGTTTTCTTTCATACTGTCCGATTTCTTGCCGCATATTCGTAAAAAGGTGAAACACTTCTTTGTCGCCGTGCCAAGTTTCTAGTATTCGGTTAAATAAACGATTACTTCTATTTTTCCATACATGAAAACTAACCTCCGCTCGTTCTTGATTTTGCAGCGCAATTCGGTTTTTATTTTGTTCTTCAAATATAATTCGTAATTTTTGATTACATTGACTGATTTTCGTTTCAATTTCTTGACTCATCTTTTCTCCCTACCTTTTCCCCTTTACGTAGGTTGTTACATTATTGAAAAGTCTTTTGAAGTCCTGTATCCATTTTCTCAAATTCATTTGCTACGGAATGGATATTATCAATCGTTTGTTGAAAAGCAGCGCAAAACTGTTTCGTGATTTGTAAATTTTGTTGATTTGCTTCTTGTGCTTGGAAGTTCACAGATAGTGTCGTACGCGTTGCCTTATTTATAGAGCGACTAGTAGCACTTTGCATCCTATCTGAAGCATTTCTCATTTTCGTTGCAAGTTGCGTTGCCGTATGCAAATTACTTTGAAATTCTCCCATTACTTACTCCCCTCTACCTTTTATTTACAAGAAAATTATAACACGGAAAAATATCCCAATAAACCAAATGTTCGAATTTAACATACAATTCACCACAGTTACTGAGGATACGAGCAACACTTATCAATCAACATAACTGAGTCCAAAATGGATTCTACTTATACAAAAAAGATGACTTCAGCCATATGCCAAAGTCATCTTTTTCTACCTTATTATTTTACTAACTCTCCATTATAAGCTTTTATATCAAGAGGAGCAGTTAAAAATTGTGCTGCTTTACTAACGAAAGATGTGAAGTGTTCACTCGTATTATGGCTCGCAACTGCTGCTTCATCTTTCCATACTTCTACCATCGTATAAACACTTTCTTTTTCTGTATCTTTATATAAGTCATAAGATACATTTCCACTTTCTTCTCTTGAACCATGAATGAGTGGCTGAATTTCTTCTAAAAATGCTTGTTGTTTTGCTTGGTCTACTTGAAATATTGCGTGAATAATAATCATGGTGCTTCCCCTCTCATCTTTCACTTATTGAAGTTCTTTTATAAAATTATTTCCACTCTGCAACTTTTTCAATTGGAAGACGTACTGATTGGTAACCACTGTCTGCAGCTTTCCCGATTGAAATTAACATAACTGGTACGTAGCGTTCTTTATCTAGTCCAAATGCTTCTGCGATTTGGTCTTTTTCAAATCCACCAATTGGACAAGTGTCATAACCGTGCGCACGAGCTGCTAGCATAAATTGCATTGCTACAAGACCACCGTCAATTAATACCGTATCTTTCATTACTTCTGGTGTAACCATTGAGAAGTAAGCTGAAAGTTTTTTCATTTGGTCTTCTTTTACTTCTGCTGGCATTAAGCCACGCTCTACTGCTGTACCGTAAATTTCCTCTGCGTTATCAAAATTGTTTAAATCACCAAATAAAGCGATCATTGCTGAAGATGTTTCTACTTGAGATTGATTGAATTTCGCAAGTGGCGCAAGTGTTGCTTTCGCTTCGTCACTTTCAATCACTACGAATCTCCATGGTTGCATGTTTACTGAAGATGGTGCAAGTGTTGCTTCTGTAAGAATTTCTGTCATTTCTTCTTTGCTAATTTTCACTGAAGGGTCGTACTTACGAATTGAACGACGTCCTGTTAAAATTTCGTTAAAATCATTTGTTTTTACTGAGTTAGTCATAGTTGTATTCTCCCTTTTTTATAATTCTTTTATATTTTCTTGAATGTGATTTAACATATTTAAAAGATTATCGCGTTCTTCCTCACTTAATCCTTTAAATGCAGATGCTGCAAAACGTTCTTTTTCTTCTTGAAACGCCTGAATTTTATTTCGCCCCTCTTCAGTAAGAGAAACTAACGTAATTCTGTTATCATCTGGATTTTTACGTCTTACAATCATTTCATTGGCCTCAAGCTGCTTTAAATGCCTTGTTATCGCAGCATTATCAATATTCACTTCTTGCTGAAGTGCTTTTTGACTAATTTCACCTACTTCAAATAATTGAAGTATAAGCTCTAATCGAGACTGGCTCATACCCGTACACCCTTCAAATTTCGAACTTACTTCTTTATTTAGAAAGTGTAATTTATATAAAATAATCGCTTCTTTTGAGCATGAACTTGTCAAATTAACCCTCCTTTACAATCAAAATAAAAACATTTGATGTATCAATAGTTGATATGTCAATTAATATAATCTATATCGATTTAGAATGCAAGCATTTTGTTTTCATTTTATTTTTTCCAAATTAAGGCGCTTTGTAGCGTTACAAATAATGTTAATTGCACTATAATAGTAATAATTTAAATGACTGGAGAGTGATTGATAATGCGGCAATACACAAATAGAAATGAGGAAATGAAAATGGAAAATGAAATGAGGATATTCACAAATGACAACAATAAATATAGGGATTGTCGCGCACGTAGACGCTGGCAAGACGAGTTTGACTGAGCGTATTCTTTATGAAACGAATGTGATTAAAGAAATTGGCCGAGTAGATAGTGGTAATACACAAACTGACTCAATGGAATTAGAAAGACAACGCGGCATTACGATTAAAGCATCTGTCGTTTCTTTCTTTATTGATGATGTAAAAGTAAATGTCATTGATACACCTGGACACGCTGATTTTATCGCTGAAGTGGAGCGATCATTCCGCGTTCTAGACGGTGCGATTTTAGTTATCTCTGCCGTTGAAGGTGTGCAAGCACAAACAAAAATTTTAATGCGAACATTACAGAAACTAAACATACCGACTATTTTATTCGTTAATAAAATTGATCGTAGTGGCGCAAACACTGAAAAAGTTATGAAACAAATAAAAGAGGTTCTTTCAAATGAAGCATTCCCCTTCTACTCTGTTCTAAACGAAGGAACGAAAGAAGCCCGGATCATTGAATACAAATCATATGACGATTGTATGGAACTGTTAGCACCATTTAATGAATCGTTACTTGAATCATATGTAAATAACGAAATAATACCGGACGCACTATTAAGAGAAAAACTAGAACAGCAAATACAGCAAGCAAATGTGTATCCAATCTTTTTCGGTTCAGCAATGACAGGTATAGGAGTAACTGAAATACTTGAAAAACTTCCGGCCCTAATGCCAGCTCTTACATCGGCACAAGAGGAACCATTATCTGGTGTTGTTTTTAAAATTGAACGTGAACCTTCTGGAGAAAAGGTTGCGTATATAAGAGTTTTTTCAGGTAGCTTACATGTTAGAAAATATGTTGATATACAGCGCGATGAGTCTCTACCACATAAGGAAAAGATAAAAAAAATGTGCATATTTCATAATGGAGATGCCGTTCAAACTACTACCGTTCCTAGCGGTGAGTTTTGTAAAGTGTGGGGGCTGAATGATATTAAAATTGGTGATATTATCGGTGAACGTACGGATTATATAAAAGATATTCACTTTGCCGAACCACAAATGGAAGCAGCCATCAATGCAGTACCAAAAGAACGAATTCATGATTTATACGCTGCACTTATGGAACTATGTGAAGAAGATCCGCTCATTAAAGTGTGGAAAGATGATATTCATAATGAACTTTATATTCGCCTTTTCGGTGAAGTACAAAAAGAGGTTATCGAAACAACACTTTATGATAAATATAACTTACAGGTTACTTTCTCAAATACGCGAGTTGTATGTATTGAAAAGCCAATTGGCATTGGGAATTCCGTTGAAGTCATGGGTGAAAAAGCGAATCCATTTTACGCAACAATTGGTTTTAAAATTGAACGTGGTGAACTTAACTCTGGCATAACGTATAAATTAGGTGTTGAGCTTGGTTCATTGCCTTTAGCATTTCATAAAGCAATTGAAGATACTGTATTTCAAACGTTAAAACAAGGTTTATACGGATGGGAAGTTACGGACATTTCTGTCACGTTAACGCATACAGGTTATGCTAGTCCTGTTACAACAGCGAGTGACTTTAGAAATTTGACACCGATCGTATTAATGGATGCTTTAAAGCAAGCTGAAACATATGTATATGAACCAGTAAATGAGTTTGAATTAACTGTACCGGAGCAGGCAATTAGTACCGCAATGTATAAGCTCGCTGCCGTTCCAGCAACTTTTGCAGAGCCTATATTATATAATGATTCTTACCAATTAACAGGATCATTACCTGTTGCGAAAACAGAGAATTTTAAACGCGTGCTTCATTCATTTACAGAAGGAGAAGGCATATTTACAACGAAGCCAGCTGGTTTCACAAAGCTTATGGCTCCCTTCCCTACTCGAAAACGTGTTGATTATAATCCGCTGAATCGTAAGGATTATTTACTTCATGTTTTGAAGGCTTATTAAAGTAAAAGAGGTGCAATTCGCACCTCTCTTGCATGTATTAATAGGTTAGTTTGTCCTAACAACTTCTTTAAGTTTTCCTATTATTTTCGCTATAGCCTCAATTGAATTTTCCGTTTCATATCCCCCAACATTTACAGAATGATTTGCGTTTTTAACAACATCAATCGTTAAATTTGTTTTATGTAACTGATCAATTTGATCTGCATTGTATTGGTGATCTTTATCCCCAATAACTAAAAACCCTTCGTGATTACTATGCAAGATAGAATCAAAAATCGTATCAAACGTCAGTAACGGTGTCAGTAATATCATTTTCGACTGTAAAAACTCTTCTCTCTTCATTAAATCATTCGCAATTGGAATTGTTCCGAGTGACTTCCCTAAAAATATAGTATCGTTGTATTGCTCAGCTTTTAATACTTCCTTCATTACAGGATTCATATCATCCATCATTATTTTTGTTACTTCTTCCATTGGTTTATTCATTACTTGTTCGTCGTAAGAATAATGAATATATACAACATCAATTTTCTGTTCAAGCATAAGCATCGTCGCGTAATAAAATAACGGCTTATCATAATTGTATCCTGAACCTGAAAACATAAAGCAAACGGTACTAGAACCTTTTTCGATATGTGTGTAATAAATTACTTTGTCATTTATATGTATCTCTTTTTTAATCCCCTTCATCCTTTTCTCCTCCGAATACATTTAATCTTGTAAAATGATATGTTCTGTATGAACTGCTATATTCTTTACTTTCTCTTTTATAAATGCAGGCTGTAAATTATATGCATGTAACTCTTCTACCGGCACCCACTTAAACAAATATGTTCTATCCTCTTCTTCCAAAATATATTGATCCGCTCCATTTGCAGGTAATTCATGTAGCTCTACTTCATAATAAAAACTAATCTCATGAAACTTTTGCTCAGAAAGTGTAAAGAAATTTTCTACTGACCATATTAATCTCTTCCCTTTAATAGGAGCAGCTAGTTCTTCTGCAAGTTCCCGTTGTAACGCATCCTCACTGTTTTCTAACATTTTCACTCTTCCGCCCGGTACGTACCAAAAATCTTCACCGTCACCTTGCAGAATAAGTATTTTATTATCCTGTTTACAAATTGCTCCGACTCGGTAATTAAAACATGTTTCCTCAACTTTAAACGTAAGATCCATCCGTAACGCCCCCTTATATAAATATCGAATTATTACAAAACAATTATGTAATTACTGTACAAATAAGGTTACTAAATTTATCCACTCCATTCAATGGTTTTTGAATTTTCTAAACTATTATTTTTCATCATTACAAGTGTATATACATATGTTACAATCATATTGCACACTAGAAAACATTATGGGGGTACGGATGGAAACGTTATTAATCCAGCAAACTGAGAAATCAAATAAGTTTTGGAAAATCGTTGTGAAAGAAAAAGACTATGTTGTGTTTTACGGAAAAATTGGCACAGCTGGCAGTGTGAAAGCGAAAGAGTTTGAAACAGAAGAAGAATGTATGAATGAAGCTAATAAACTAGTTGCTTCCAAACGTAAAAAAGGATATACAGACCCGTTGCCTGGGGAAGATTACATAAAAGAAAAAACGATAACCGAAGAAGAATTTTGGGAGCTACTTCATCGTGCAAAAACGAAAGGTGAGGACCAAGAAGAACAAATAGAATGGCTTACTTCTCACCTTGCTAAACGTACAGTACATGAAATTGTAGCTTTTGATACGCATATGCATCGCCTTTTGAAAGACTCCTATACCTCCCGTTTATGGGCAGCAGCCTATATTATTATGGGTGGCTGTTCAGATGATACTTTCGATTACTTCCGCGGATGGTTATTATATCAAGGAAAAGAGACATACGAAGCTTGTATTGAAGATCCAGAACGATTAATTCCTGTATTAGAAAATTTGAGTGAGTATGACGTCCCAGAGATTGAAGAACTTACTCTATATTTCGGGCAAGAAGTTTACATGGAGAAGACTGGGGATGAAGATGATACTTACTTTACACTATACCATGTCTTAACAAATGAAGAGTTTGAGGAAGTTGATATCGAGTTAGATTGGGATGAAGACGATGAGGAAGGTTTAAAAAAGATGTTTCCTAAGCTATGGGAGATGTACGGAGAAGAACCAATTGAGTGGTAGATTAATTATTCGTGAAAAAGTGCCTTGTTTCTTTAGTAACAAGGCACTTTTTTTGATACTATATTTAAATTATTATCTTTCCACTCTCCCACCACTCCATAAAAGTCTTTAAAGAAGGAGCAACCCACGTTCTACTATCATTTTCATGGTTCCATACATATATATCATCTCTTTGTACTTTTCCATTCAAAATGGAATAGCCAAACAAATCACCATTTCCCCCATCAGTAAAAAATAATAAACAGTCAAAAGGCATGTATAAATCCTTAAAATCAACTATATTTCTCATACTCATATTTTCAGTTTTAATTTTTGAAGCAGACCATATAAAGTCACCGTATTCACCTTCTATACCGTTTGTTTCCTGTAATAATTGATATAAATCATTCGGTAACTCCACATGTAAACATTTTTGTATATCAGTAAGTTCATCCTTCGTAGCTGGGTTTTTCAAGCTTAAATTTGATGAGATACTGTGAATGGTGTCTTTCCACATCACCTTTTCCTCCTTATGTGCAATCAAGCATATTCAAAGAACTCCGCTAAATTTATTGATACCATCTTTCTAACAATTTCTTCTCCCTCTCGCCTGAAATACCTGCTTTTAATTCCCATTCTTCCGTACTCTCCATCCACTCATACACATCTGTAACTGTCTCTTCTATTCTTCTAAAAGTAAGCCCTTCTTTCACAGCATTCTCGATACTTATAGTAAACCCGCCTTTCCACGGCTTCGTTTCCCCTTCTAATGAAAAAATTTCTGGAAGCCATAAAGGCATTTCTGTCCAAGGCTGCACATTATGTTCATTCATAAACGATTCCTCTACCCAAACGAATTCAGCATCACTATTCATAACCTTTTTACACGTATTTAATAGCTCTTCCATCGTCAAATCATAATTTGGACCTGTTACATTGAATGTACCTGCATTTTTGTTTTCTGCCATGTTTAGTCCCCAATTTGCGACGTCTTTTATATCAACTATCTGCACTGGACGGTCTTTTCTTCCTGGAACTAACACCTTACCTCCTTTTGCTACACGCTGAATCCAATATGGAAGCCGATCTGTATAATCAAACATTCCTGAAAGAAGTCCTGCTCTTACGTGTAAAACACGCCCAGGCCAATACTTCTCTGCTTCTTTTTCACATAATACTTTAAGCGCACCATAATGCTCATAAGGAGATATTTCACCATTTTCTACAGTCTTTATTTGCTCAGCCGTCGGTTCAGGTTGTAATATATAGTCTTCTTTTATGTCATGCGGAATCCAATCTTTATATACGGAAAGGCTTGAGATGAATATATAGTGTTCAATATTATCTTTAAGTACTTCTCCAACATTTCTAATGTGATGTGGAGAAAATCCACATGTATCTATGACAACGTCCCATTTTCGATTTTCTAAACTTGATACATCTCCATTTCTGTCACCGATAAGCTGCTCCACTTCTAGAAAAATCTCCCGGTTTGTTCCACGATTAAATAATGTAACTTCATGCCCTCTCTGTAAAGCCTCTTCTACAAAAGCTCTTCCTAAAAAACGTGTACCACCTAGTATTAAAATTTTCATGGTTCTCCCCCATTCGTGATTAATAACCCTTCCTAATGTTTAACGATTTTTTATTGAGGAAAGTTACGGGGAGCGTTTAAATTTTTCTACAAGCTCACCATTACTCTGTTAAAAGTATATACTCTTTGATTAATCTCCATCTATCATTTGCTTCTGGCACAACTTCAGAAGCCATCACCACCACCAATTCCTTCTCTGGAATACAACAAATCATATTCCCCCCATCACCCATAGCGCAGTATGAAAAGATTCCATCTTCTTCTCGTAACCACCATAAGTAACCATATTGATTTTGGTTCATTTCTGTCGATTCTTTTATCCATGATTTTGATAGAACTTGTTTTCCATTATGAATACCTTCATTCAAATACATCTGTCCAAACTTAGCCATATCCCTAACCGTTAACGTTACTCCCCAGCCGCCCGTCGAAATACCATTTGGATCGTGAACCCATCCTTTCACATCTTTTCCGAATAAGTCATCGAATCCAAATGCTTTCATATTGTAGTTTGGAATTTCGCTCATGCCCAGTGGTTGAAATAAGTACTCATTCGCAAATTCACTTGCACTTTTCCCTGTTGCATTCGTAATAATCGCTGATAGTACATGCGCTCCTGCAGATGAGTATTTAAAAGATCCAATTTTTCCGCCGTTTCCTATCCTATTTAACGTATACTTTACCCAATCTCGTTGCATACATAGTTCTTCTAACGGCTCCTGCCAGTCTACGAAAGGATGTGGAGCTGTCATTGTCAACAGATGTCGTACTGTTATTTCAGATGAATTAACGTTATATTCCGGGAAAAATTCTATTACTCTTTGATCAACGCTTTTTATATAGCCCTTATCTATACATATCCCAATTAGCGCAGAGATTATCGTTTTTGTGACTGACGCTATGTGAAATGCATCATCTGGACCGTAACCGTTATAATATTTTCCAAAAATAACATTACCTTTCTGCACTACTAACATACCATTCATATTTTCATATTCTTCTTTTATAATCTGATCTAACTTTTCAGCAGTTTTCATTATTCCTTCCCCTTTAACCTATAATTAAAAAGGTTCGATAGGTACATATATATCAACTATATGTTTATGCTTTGGATGCTGCTTTGGGTCATTTCTATATACTTCAAAAGGATACGAATCTCTCGGTTTATATCCGCTATTTGGAAGCCACTCACCGTATATAAAGTCCCATGCTCCTTTATATTCATCTTGGCATATTTCAAAATGTCCTACTGCATACTTTCCAGAAGGTATTACCATTATTCCAACGTCGTTCGTTTCTACTGTGGATTCATCTGAAATTGTTACACATAAACTTGTTCTTAAATGATATTCCTCAGTAAATTCATGATGATCGTGGTAAATGGTTAATACTTTCGTATCATCAAATACATGATAGTTTTGCTTAGCTGCGTAATGAAATAGTTTTTCTATCATTTCTGGAAAAGCTATAGTTAACTCCTCATATGTACCGATATGTCTTATGTATGCGACGTTTATATCGTCCGCTGTTACAATTTCAACATTTCCTCGAACCTTCTTACATTCATTGTATTGAGAAATTCCCCTTACGTCTTTGCAATTCTTGCTATTATAGTTTCGATATTGAGACGGACTTACTCCGTAATAATTTTTAAATGTACGGGAGAAAACTGCTGAATCTGTGAAACCAAAATGGTAAGCGATATCCGTAATCGTCATATCCAATCGATATGTAAGAAGGTTTGTTGCCCTTTCTAACTTCAATCGATTTACATATCGTGATAACGGCTCGTCTACTATTCCTTTAAAAATTCGATGAAAATGAAACTTTGAAAATCCAGCTACCTCGGCTAGCTCTTCAATAGATAGTGAACTATTTATGTTTGATTCTATATAATCTTGAACTGTATGTATGCGTCTTACATACTCATTTCTGCTTTGTTTATTTTCCATACTAATACCTCCTCACAACAAAAAGGCTAACTTTGTGCTAGCCTACTTTTACACATTTTTCAAAAATAAAACTCTACTACCGCCATTCCCATCATAATTTGTATGTACCGATACACCCTCTATCTCATCATCCCCAGCCTCAATTTGAAAGCCAATCTCCCTATGAAACTGTATCGATTTTTTATTAACTGGTGACGTGATTGCTTTTACAACTTTACGGTTATTTGCACGTGCGACATCAAAGAAATACGAATACAATGTCGATGCAATTCCTCTTCTTCTATACTTCGGATTGACACCGATAAAATGAACGTACGCTTCCTCTTTATGCGTTTGTGAGAAGAATCCGCATAAGAAACCTAACGTTTCTCCCTCTTCTTCAATAATAAAACTCGTTTCTTGAAAGTGAATGAAGAACAATTTTGGCAACATGGCAGCCATGTCTCTCCCGCCCCACCAATCATTTAAAACAGAATGAATCTTTACATAATCTTCCCCTTGGATGTTTCTTACTCGCATATGTTTCTCCCTCTCACTCACTTCATTTTTTCATAAATTTTAATGACTGTTTCTACTAATAGGATGAATACCCATATCCCGCAAAATACGAGAACTGACTGAAATATAGAACCTAGCATAACAATACTTATTAAACCTAATTCTGATCCTGAAATGGACATTTCATCAAACCCCAGGTTATGTATAAATGGACCAGTTGAAAAAGCCATTAAAATAGATCCTATTAAATAAATCACACTCATTATTTTGAATATTTTTATAGAAAGATACAAAGTTTGTTTTTCTTCCACTTGTGATAATTCGATTTCTCCACTCGCAATTCCTTTTTGTAAACAGTCCTCACATAGAAATTCTTCCTTAATTTTTTTACCACCGTGCAATGTACCTGTAATTTCTTTACAGCGCGAACACTTTCGATTTATCATTTTGTTATCACTCCAATCTCGTAAGATTATACTTATACAATTCTATTTTTACCTTATTATTCCTTTTGTGTATTTTATAGAGAGGTGACGTGTCTTATGATATCTAAACTTATTTTTGGTTATAAAAAGCCTACTGAGCAATATGTATTACGGCCTAGTTGTTATGCAATTATTTTTAACTCAACTTCTTCAAACATTGCTATTATCCAAAAAGGAGACCGTTATTTTTTACCTGGTGGCGGTATGGAAGGTACCGAAACAAAAGATGAATGCTTACATCGTGAACTACTAGAGGAATTAGGATGGGCAATTGAAATTAATCAATATATCGGTAATGCAATGCGATATTTTTATGCGGAAAAAGAAGATACATATTATTTAAACGATGGATTTTTTTATATTGCGAACATGGTGCAGACACAAACTGAAAACTGTGAGGAAGATCATGTTTTGCGGTGGATGTCTCCTTTACTTGCTGTAGAGCTTCTCATTCATGATCATCAAAAATGGGCTGTTGAACAAGCGCTTTTATTACAAAAACCAAAAGGATCTCCTTCTATATGAAAGAGATCCTTTTTATTGTTAACTTACTTTTTTCAAATTGAGAGCTGGCTTTTGAATTCCACCCTTTTTTACAACATATAAGCCGATAAAGATTATAAGTCCGCCAACGAGTTGCATCATGTTGATTTGCTCTCCGATAGTTACTGCCGCGAAGATAACTGCGAACAATGGTACAAGATACATATAAACCATTACTTTCGTTGAGCCTATTTTACTAATACCGACATACCACATTGCAAGTCCGAAGATTGTCGCGAAGACGATTGAATATGCTAGAGACCCCCAGCTTGGCATGTCTACTGGCCACGTTAATGTATTTACGTTGAATAAACAATATACAACGAGAGGTACAATTCCAATTAAAGTTGACCAAGATGTGACTCTCATTGCGGAATATTTTGTTATAAGAGGTTGCGCTAATATTGGGTACCATCCCCACGCAATCGCTGCGACTAATCCAATTATGTTTCCGAGCCACGCATATTCGTAAGTAGCTCCTCCTGTATGCCCTGTTAATAAAACGAATGCTGCACCAACAAAGGCCACTATTGAACCAATTTGTACTTTCATCGAAAAACGTTCTTGTTTGTGCAATACTGCTAATATCCCTGTAAAAATAGGTGACATTGCAATTAATAATGAGGCGTTCGTTGCTGAAGTATATTTTACAGATAGCATAAACATCGTTTGATACATTGCCGTTCCAACGATACCAACTGCTACTAATCGTAACCAATCTTTTCTTTCAATACGTAATGAGCGTTCCATTAAAAATGTAATAAGTAATAATACCGGTGATGCTACTAAAAATCGTAAACTATTAAATTGAATGGATGACATAAATGCCACGCCATACTTTCCTATTGTATAATTTGCTCCCCATACTAACGCTACTGATACTAGGAGCCATTCCATTTGCCATCTTTTCATCCGAATCTCCCCTTCCATATTTAGCATAGTAAAATTGGCTGGATATAACACCGTCCAATTGGCTGTTTTTTTACCCAGCCAATTTGTTATACTTAATGTATATAAGAGATGCGGAGGCGTTTGTATGGAATGGAAGCTAGATAACGACAGTAAAATCCCTATTTATCAGCAAGTTGTTGACTTTATTGAAAAGCGTATTACATACGGAGAACTTCCACCTGGTAGCTTCCTCCCTTCCGAACGGAAATTAGCTATGCAGTTAAATGTAAACCGAAGTACAGTAACGACTGCTTATAATGAACTACGTGCTATGGGGATTGTAGAAAGTACGACTGGTAAAGGGACACGTGTAAGTACACATATGTGGGGCGTCTCTCCAACATTAACGCCGAACTGGAGAAATTTCGTAGAAGGTGGTACTTTTTTACCAAACTTACCGTTACTTCGCCATATTCGTGCGGAAGTACAACAAAATGAAAATATCATTGATTTCGCAAACGGAGAGCTCGGTTGTAACCTCTATCCGCACGATCAACTACAAACGATTTTACGAGAACAACCGTTAACACATTCATTAAGTTATGATCATCCGCAAGGCTATCTCCCGCTAAGACAAGCGGTCGTAAAATATATGAAGGAATATTTAAAAGTTGAAGCGACTGAGCAATCCATTATGATTACATCTGGCGCACAGCAAGCACTTCACCTTATCGTACAATGTTTATTAAATCCCGGTGATGCAGTCGCTTTCGAAAGTCCTTCACACTGTTATTCCTTACCGTTATTCCAATCAGCAGGTATTCGTATTTTCCCTTTACCTGTCGATGAACACGGTATTAACCCAGACGATGTGCAAGAATTATATAGAAAGCATCGTATAAAAATGATCTTTTTAAATCCAAACTTCCAAAATCCTACGGGAACAATGCTTCATCCAAACCGTAGAAAAAAACTGTTATCACTTTGCGCAGACTTACGAATTGCGATTGTTGAAGATGATCCTTCTAGTTTACTTACGCTAGAAAAGAAACAACCTTGCCCTACTTTGAAATCAATTGATGAAAATGGAACTGTCATTTATGTACATTCCTTATCAAAAATGATTGCACCAGGCTTACGAGTTGGTTGGCTCGTTGCCCCGCAGTCTGTAGTAGAAAGGTTATCCGACGCAAGGCACCAAATGGAATTAGGTATGAGCATTTTCCCACAGTGGCTTATGCAACAATTTTTTGAAACTGTACCATTTCAGTCGCATATCGTACCGTTACGAAAACAACTAGCAGAAAAAAGAGACGTTATCGTCCACGCTCTAAACGAGCAACTTCATGATAAAATCTCTTTTTCAAATCCGACCGGTGGAATATACATATGGGGAAAATTAAAAGAACCGATAAACGAAAAACAACTTATTATGCAAAGTTTAAAACAAGAAATTGCTTTTATGCCAGGTAGTATTTTCGGCGCAAAAGATGGTTATATACGTTTATCTTATGGAAAAGTGAATATTAATCAAATTGAGGAAGGTATTTCTCGTTTGCGGGAGGCTATTTTGGTTTGTGAAAAATAACGTGAGATAAAGCTTTCTCGTTTGACAAAAGAAAAATCTACCATTATTATCAACACGAACCTAGTTATAGGAGTGATAAAAATGAAAATTTACGTTGATGCAGATGCTTGTCCTGTAAAAGATGTAATTATTTTTGAAGCTACGAATGCAGAAATCCCTGTAACCCTCGTTACTAGCTTTTCTCATTATTCTAATGCGGAACAACCAAAAGGTGTGGAAACAATATATGTTGATTCCGGAGCAGATGCTGCTGATTACCGAATTATGCAGTTAGCAAAAAAAGAAGATTTAATCGTAACACAAGATTACGGTCTTGCTTCGCTCGCTTTAGCAAAAGGCTGTATCGTACTACACCATAAAGGCTATAAGTATACGAATGATAACATTGAACAATTGTTACAAACACGATATTTAAGTGCAATGGTTCGAAAAAGTGGTAAGCGTACAAAAGGACCGAAACCATTTACAGCAGAAGATAAAGAGAAATTTAGAGCGCTCTTTAAAAGTATGATCGCACTTTAAAAATGAATCGTCTATTTGCTAGGAAAACTTCGCAAAACAAAGAAGAGAATATCGTAATGAACATTCTCTTCTTGAGGTTTACCCGTTTAGAATGAAGGTAAATTATCTAAGTTATTTTCTTTTATTCCATCCGGTTCACTACGTATAATATCTCTGCCATACTTATGAAATACGTCCACATGAGCTAACTTCCCTGATTTTGCTTCATTAAGAGCAGTCATATAATCTAACTCTCTCCCGCTACTTGTTTTAAACGCTATTAAATCTCCATCATCATTTTTACGAACAGCAACAATTTGTTCTGCTCCTGTATTGACTTCATGGCCTACTTCAAATTGAGCTTGCTCTTCTCCTTGATGTAAATAATCATTATACACCTTTTCAAAGTCTTTTTTGTCCATAAAACTCACCTCCAACACATTTTATTAGTATGGTTGGGAGGTAGTGGTTTTATGTACTTTTCTCTTAGAAAAACGTATTTTTAATACCTACGCAACCCTTTCAAAGTCTCCAATATATCATCTGTAAAGGCTGTGCTACCCTCTGTCTCTAAAACTCTAAAATATAAACTTCTTAAGAAAGCTCTAATATTTTGTACTAAAATATCATATTGAGGATGCGGGATGTCTTCAACAATTGCTATACTATGTAACCAGTTGCTCCACTCTTCTTCAGTTAAAAGGTTTTGGTTACGTAACGACATAATTGGTGCTACTAATCTCTCATCCTCAAAGTGAATGTATACGTAGTCATGTAAGCGTACCTTCTGACGAACGGCAGCTAGTATTGCATATGAGAACTCACGATTTTGGATTGTACGCGCTAAAGCATCAAGCGCATCTGCTGCATGTGCAGTAGAGTGTGCCCAGCCTTTTCCTTCTACGTAGCCCCTTACATCTTCTTCTAAATATACATATTCCAACACTTGTTCTGCCACACTGTACAATTGTTCTTCCGATAACAACGGTTCTCTTTCATGAACAGATAAAATAAGTGGTGGAATTAATACGGAGAATGCACGTTTAAATACAGAGTCTGTTCCCTTTTCACCAATTTTATAAAATAAATAATCAGGACTAATTGCTTGTAACATTAATCCTCTTAACTCTTTTTGTCTAAATACATCATTTGTAATCCATGTGTGAAGCGTACTATAAATTAAATCATCACGTAATTCAGCATCAGGTGATCCGATATAATCTAGCATCCATTGCGCATATGGATATGCATCTACGTCTTCTGGTACAGCATAATTGTTATTTTTAATTTGTAGTAGTTCTTCTTTTAGTTCGAGTACTTCATTCATTATATTTCTTGTCCCCTTTTTGCGTTTTTTATTGTCTTATCCCCTTTTATTTGCTTCATAAAATTAATTTAATTATAACAATAAACAAAAGGCTATACATATATTTCTGATTATGTATTACGCTCTTTCATGAAATATAACTTCTGGATTTCCTAAATCACTATTCTTAAATATAACATTCGCACACTCTTTTGGATTATGCTCATCTATATACATCTTACAGGCCGCATGATATCTGTTCAAAAACATCTTCTCTGCTTCTTCATAACTTCCAAAAGCTTCAGTTTCCCGCTTAGCACCACGTTTTCTCGCAATCTCAAAATTTGTATCTACAAAGATTTTGTAATCAAATAAATACGCAACGTCTTTTTTCAATAGAAACGTTCCATCTACTATTAATATCATATTTTGCGTGGCCAATAGCGGCTCATTATGTACAGGCATATTCGTTATTAAGTTATGAGAAATCGTTTCATACTGTAAATTTCCGTTAGGTCCTAAAGGCATTAATAATCTTTCTTTGAAAGCTGTATAATCGTGTGCATCTTCATAATACCCTCTTGCAGATTCTTTTCCTTTTGCATAGCGAATCACTCTTGGATTATGAAAATCATCAATGCTTGCGCGTGTTACTGGTAATCCTCGTTTTTTTATTTCTTCTGCTAATTCGTTTGCAAATGTTGTTTTTCCTGATGCTGTAATACCACTTACTCCAACTCTTGTTGGATAGGTTAAGTTTAGCTTTACAATATGATCTGCAATTTCTTTGATTCGTTGTTTTCGGTTCATGATATCTCCCTTTATAATTAGTTTACATAATATAATTATAAGTCACAATTCATGTCACTATTTGTCGGTAAATCGATATCCTTTGTCGAATCGTTGATATATCGAAAAAATCGTTGATATATTTTAAGTTATGATAGATATATTTGAAAAATCGTTGATATATTATTAGCTTACTTCCCCTTAAACCCCCGATATAAGGCCGTCCGTAACTCTTGCTTATACTCTTCAATTTCTGGCATTTCGAGTTCTTCTGCTAATCTGATAGCTAATTCAATATCATACGGTACTCGTACAAGTTGAATAGAAAAGCTCGCCGCTTCTTTTTCATTATATGTTCCTTCAAATATTAAATAGGAAGCTTGCGTTATTTCAAGTGGGTTTCCTACGCTACCGGCATTACATAACGTTTTCCCTCTGAAATTTTGAACGAACGCTTGGTGAACATCACCGTAACAAACGACATCTGGTTTTCTTTCTCCTTCTATATTTTCTGTCAAATCACTATTTTCGAACATACTAATACGTTCTTCTCTTGAAGCGTGTGGTTGAATTCTTTCATATAAACTTCTCGGTGAAGCGTGAAACATACGAATGAGTTTTCCACTCATAAAAAATTCGATTGAAAATGGTAAACTTCTTAAATAATCATTTTGTTCTTCCGATAATTGTTTTTGATGCCATTTTAATGCTTCAAATTCAGTCGGCTTTGTAATAAAATCATCCCAGTTTCCCATTACGACTACTTCACATTCTTTACGAATGATTTCAATTGCTTCACTGGAATGAGGTCCTTTTCCTACTAAATCTCCAAGGCAAATAATGCGCTCGATTCCTCTTAATTTAATATCATTCAACACGGATTCTAATGCTTGAATATTACCGTGAATATCTGAAATTACTGCTATTTTATCCATATAAATTACTCCTTTATTTATTAAATTCGCTTGATTGATACCATTTTGGAATATAAGATGAAAAATGATTATGATCTTCTAAAATTCCATTTAATCTTTCCTTCATATCATCTACTAAATGCGGTGTACTTCGATTCGTCCAAACGATATCCGCTGGGAATGTCATCGCGACGTACAATGTATACAGTTTCCAAAAATGAAGCGATGGTTCGCCTCCGAAATAACCGTGAACTTGTCCAACCGCAAATGGTTTACTTATTCTTATAGTAAAAATCGCTACGTTATAAAAATCGTGTATTGGATCACCAAAATCATATCCACCAAAATCGATAACGATAAATTCCTTATTATGAATCATGCTATTTGCTGGATGGAAGTCATCATGTAAAAATCTTATTGGACGATTTCCCAATAAATCTTTATGATTTTCTACAAAGGTTAATACTGGCTTCAAATCCAGAAAATTCACCTCGTAATCTGTTAGTGCCTCTATGTATCTTTCGTATTTATTCCATCTAGATGTTTCCCATTTATTACTTGCACTTTCTCTTTCAATTGAGTGAATCCTCTTTAATACTTCCCCTGCTTTTCTTCCTGCCTTATACTGTTCTTCCACCGATAACTTCGTTAAACCTTCTTCACCATTTATACCTCGGGTCCATTCAAATACTTGAACACATTTATTTAATTTCTCAATTATTATGAAATGAATTAACTTGGGTGTTGGAATATGTAATGACTCTAATCGTTTCATATACGTATATTCTTCTTGTTTACGTTCAAAATGAACAGCATCACATACTTTTACAAAATAGGTTTCTTGATTCTTTAATTCAATTTTATACTTCTCTTCATGTGAAAAACCTTTTGAAATAGCTGTACACGTTGCAATACGAGGCCATTCTAGTATTCTCTCTATCTCTCTAAGCATTTCTTCCACAACGTTCACCTCTATTAATATATGTACAAACTACCTAGCACTTCATGCTCTCGTTTATTTCCACCTTTAAACTCTACTGCAAATGGATATTCACCATTCTTATTCAAATGTTCTAGTACTAGCCCTTCTCCAATCGGTTCACAAAACTGCACATGAATATCTCCAAATACTACACTTTGACACTCGGCATTCCATTTTTCATTTTTCACAACTGAGCTTGTAGATAGCTCCATTACTTCTTTCCATTTCCGTACTGTTTCTCGAACATTTTTTACTGCGTAATGAATCGTTTCAATTTGTTGCACTTTGTTTTTATGTTCAGTAATCGTCCCACTGTTACGTAAATCGTTTCTTCTTTCTTCGTCCGTTTCATTCCACTGTATAAAGAAAGGTAATTTCGGTCCGTTCTCTTCTTGCTTAACGAATAACATTTTCCATTCTAAAAGTCGGCCATCTTTTCTCATGCGTTTCCCTTCAAATGGCCCTATCGTATGTAAGCCGTACTTATTAAAGTTAACTGCTAGCTCCTCAATTGCATCTGTTCGGATCGCGATTTGTAGCATTCCTTCTCCATTTTGTAGTTTCACCACTGTTTCTTGTACTAATGGATTTTCTGCTTCTTTCGCTTTTTCTTCATGTTGAACTGCTAAAAATTCTATATATGATAAATCAAAATAACTTAAACTATTCCAAGTACCCCAATTCGTATGCTCTCCGCCTAATACAGTATGAAATCCAAGTTCCTGTATTTGTTTTGCCGCTTCCTCCGGTGTACCATGAACTGTGTGAACGAGATGATCAAATCGTAACATGTCTTTCTCCCCTTTCTCTCCATCCTTTTATTGTATATTTTATTTTTCTTTCATTCAATTCAAAAACTTTAAAACCTAGTTGATTTATACGATTAATATGTATTATAATGAAACAAATTTAATTATTGCTGATTGGAAAAACCAAAGGCACTTTTCTCATACGGGAAAAGTGTCTTTTTCATTTATTATTACAGGGGGATTATTTATGCAGAAATTAATTGTCTTTGCTATTATTGGATTTTTCGCTCAACTGATCGATGGAGCACTCGGAATGGCGTATGGGGTAACGTCTACTTCACTATTATTAATGTTTGGTATTGCACCGGCTGTAGCTTCCGCATCGGTTCATTTAGCTGAAGTCGTTACAACTGCAGCTTCTGGCGCATCTCATATCAAATTTGGAAACGTTGATAAATATACAGTTTCCAGGCTTACATTACCTGGGGCAATCGGCGCATTTGTTGGGGCATGTTTTTTAAGCAATTTACCTGGTGATGTAATTAAACCGTACATTTCCGTATTTTTATTTACTTTAGGGGTTTATATTTTATTACGATTCATCATTCAAAAACAAATTGTCACTTCAAATAAGCGTATGTCTGCAAAACAACTTGTGCCGCTTGGTTTATTCGCTGGATTCGTTGATTCAACTGGTGGCGGTGGTTGGGGGCCGATTACGACACCTGTTCTTCTAGCAAGAGGAAATGAAGCTAGAAAAGTTATTGGATCTGTAGATACGAGTGAATTTCCTGTTTCACTCGCTGCAACAATCGGCTTCTTCATCTCACTTGGCTGGGAACAAGTAAGCTGGGTTTGGGTATTTTCTCTCATGCTCGGTGGTATCGTAGCGGCACCAATCGCGGCATGGCTAGTTCGCATTGTTCCTTCTCATTTACTTGGCGTATTAGTTGGTGGTCTTATTATCTTTACAAACATTCGTACACTGCTTACTACATTTAAAGTGGATCCAACTATTATTTCACTTTCTTACGTTGCAGTTGGTCTTGTCGTTATTATTTCTATTTTCATTGCTGTTCGTAATCATTCCAATCGTCCTAATACGTCAACGGCTGAGTATCCGAATGATCAGAAGCAAATGCTACCATAACTATAAAAAATACCGCTCAATTTAGAGCGGTATTTTTTATTTTTCTATTTTCCAATTAATCATCATTTCTGTAGCATTTACTCTCTTCATATGTAACTTTTCTAAAACACGCATCGAACTATAATTATCTAGAAGTGTCTCTGCAATTATTGTTTCTACCTCACCTGTTTTGAAAGCCCAATCGATTAGTTCTTTTACAGCTTCTGTTGCATAGCCCTGATTCCAATATTTCTCAATGATTCCATAGCCAATTTCTACTGTTTGATTCTCGTTTGGTTTCCCTTTAAACCCAATATCACCTAAAACGCTATCATCTTCTTTTCGAAGAACATACCACGCCCCCCATGGTAATAAAGTTGCATCTTTTTTTACATTCTTTACATGCCCTACAATATGCGGGCCGCTATTGTATCCTTGCTCGTTAGCGACTTGAATCCTCTCTTCTGTACACGGCACTATATAGAGCCTTTCTGTTTCTAATTTCATTTTGATTTCCCCTTTTCAATTAAACAATACCTCAATTTTACTAAAAATAAAAAGAATATTCATTCTATTTGTTAAATTTACACTTATTCTTTGAAACGAATTTAAGGAATAATCCTCTTTTGATAGTTATGTCGAATTATATTTTTCTGAATTTTCTTTTAATTTAGAGGGTTTTTCAATATTTTTTGCGAAACATTTGTATAACAATTTTTTCTTTGCTTATTGCTACATAATAGTAGGTTCGGGTGGAGTTTTGCAAGCGTTTCCTATACAATAACCGATATTTTTTGACTTTTCCTAACAAAATATCTTGCAATATATTCAGAAAGTCATTACAATTGCCATATATTAAAAATCTTAGCAATATATAAATCCTCATCAATCCGATGAGGTAGAGGTTGCGACTTTTAATAGTAAAACGGACGAGACACAGAGAATGTCAGCTGACTCCGTTTGAAAGGAAAAGTTGCCGAAGTTTATATTTCTTCTCTGGAAATATGAGCTGGGGCTGTCTCCGAAAGGAACAGAACTGTCACGTTTACAAAATTACCGTGTAAACGTGGGGTGCTATCTTAACGGAAGGGTATGATGGGGTGGTTATTTGTGAAACGTTCCGCCAAATTCCTTTGGCGGTTTTTTGTATTTTTCTCCCCCGCTCCTTCCTAACCTACAAGAAAAGGAGTGTTGAACATGAATAGCGCAACAAATCAATCTACCTCTAAAACGCAAACTACACAAGGACAAGGTGAATTAAAACGCGGATTAAAATCTCGTCACCTTACGATGATTTCTCTCGGTGGTACAATTGGTACCGGACTATTTCTTGCCAGCGGTGGTGTCATCCATACAGCTGGACCTGGTGGCGCATTAATTGCATACGCCGCAATTGGAATTATGGTTTATTTTTTAATGACAAGCTTAGCTGAACTTGCAGCTTACATGCCTGTTACTGGATCTTTTAGTACGTATGCAACAAAATTTGTTGATCCATCACTTGGCTTTGCACTTGGATGGAACTATTGGTATAACTGGGCAATTACGATTGCTGCTGAACTTGCAGCCGTAACATTAATTATGAAATTTTGGTTCCCAGATACCCCTTCTCTTATTTGGAGCGGATTATGTTTAGCTATTATTTTCCTTTTAAACTATTTATCTGTTAAAGGGTTTGGTGAATCTGAATATTGGTTCGCACTTATTAAAGTAGTTACGATTATTATCTTTTTAATTGTTGGTTTCATGATGATTTTTGGAATTATGGGCGGTGAAACGGTTGGATTTAAAAACTTCACTGTTGCAGATGCACCATTTAACGGCGGTATCATGGCAATTATCGGTGTGTTTATGGCAGCTGGTTTCTCATTCCAAGGTACTGAACTATTAGGAGTAGCTGCTGGTGAAACTTCTGATCCAGAGCGTAATATTCCGAAAGCGATTCGTTCAATCTTTTGGCGTATTCTTTTATTCTATATCCTTGCAATTCTCGTTATCGGTTTATTAATTCCTTATACAACTGAAAGCCTTGCTGCAAGTGATGTTACAGTAAGTCCGTTTACACTTATTTTTGAAAAAGCGGGCGTTGCCTTTGCTGCTTCTGTTATGAACGCTGTTATTTTAACGGCAGTACTATCTGCTGGTAACTCTGGTATGTATGCATCAACTCGTATGCTTTGGGATTTAGCTCGCCAAGGAAAAGCACCAAAGTTTCTTGGTAAATTAGATAGCCGCGGTGTACCTGTTAACGCATTAATCGTAACATCGATTGTCGGTAGTATCGCTTTCATTGCTTCTTTATTCGGTGACGGTGTTGTATACATTTGGTTATTAAATGCATCAGGAATGTCTGGCTTTATCGCTTGGGTCGGCATTGCAATTAGTCATTACCGTTTCCGTAAAGCATATATTGCACAAGGAAAAGATTTGAAAGACTTACCATATAGAGCAAAATGGTTCCCATTTGGTCCAATCTTCGCATTTACACTTTGTATCATCGTAATTTTAGGACAAAACTACGGCGCATTTATGGGTGAATCAATCGATTGGAATGGCGTACTCGTTTCTTACATCGGTTTACCACTCTTCTTAGTACTATGGTTAGGATATAAATTTACGAAAAAAACAAAAGTGATTCCACTTGATAAATGTGAACTAAAATAAAGTGAAACGAGCAAACAAATTTGTTTGCTCGTTTTTTGTTGCAAACCTCTTTGCTTCCCTATTGCTCCTGTTTTTGCCATAATAGAAGAAATATAAATAAAAGGTTGGGATACAATGAACATTCGCATTACTGATGAAGCAAAAGCAGCTATACATAGATTAGAACGTGAAGACAAAAAGATCATTCGCATTAGAGGAACAATGACAAACTCTTGTAGTATTTTCGTTGATGTCGATTTAATTTGGGATACATTTAACGCAGATGATGTTGTATATGAAGATGCGGAGCTTATCGTACAAATGGATTCATTTACGAAAGACTACACTGGTGATACAGTGAAGCTTGATTATAAGACGACAGGTTTTAGTATTACGACTCCGAGTGAGACTTTGGTTTATGGATTGTCGATTAAAAAATAAAAATTGTTTTCATTTGACCACCGAGGTGAAAAAATGGGTAAATATGTTCCGTTAAAATTTTTATTTAATGAAGAATTAGCAGAAAAAACAGCTGATTCTATTTGTAAACACGATCCTTGTTTCTCTAAAAGCATCTTTGTAGATTCTGTAGCTTGTAAAGTTGAAAATTTAGAGTTAAAACAGCGTATTGAAGTAATTGCAGATGAATTACACAATGCTTTACAAAAAGATTTTAATGCTGCAATACATATATTACTGAAAACATTAGGACCAGAAAATACAACAGAAGTAGGCACATTTACAAATGGATATATGTACATGCCTGTTGCAAAATACGTTGAAAAATATGGGCTTAACGATTTTAAAATCTCGTTTAATGCAATGTATGAAATAACGAAAAGGAATACTGCTGAATATGCCATTCGGCCCTTTCTTGAAACATACCATGAAGATACACTAAACATATTACAACAGTGGATTCATGACGAAAACAGCCACATTAGGAGATTAGTTTCTGAAGGTACAAGACCAAGGCTTCCTTGGGCTAAAAAAATAGGAGCTCT
This sequence comes from Bacillus cereus group sp. MYBK108-1, assembly GCF_051917185.1. Classification (NCBI taxonomy): domain Bacteria; kingdom Bacillati; phylum Bacillota; class Bacilli; order Caryophanales; family Bacillaceae; genus Bacillus; species Bacillus cereus group sp. MYBK108-1. The sequence goes on along the minus strand of NZ_JBQAHZ010000004.1, from coordinate 211,328 downwards.
AAAAGGTGATTTTCAGTACAATTTACAACTTCTTGAACCATTAATGAATGACCCTTCTAAATATGTTCAAAAATCTGTAGCCAATCATATTAACGATATTACGAAAGAAGATAAAGAACTCGTTTTTCAGTGGTTACAGCAATTACGTGATAAACAGCATCCTATTAATCCTTGGATTATAAAACATGGGTTAAGAACAGTTATTAAAAATGGTACTTTACCAAAAGATTTTTGTTTTTAAGTATTTTAAACAAAACCGCTTATGCTTCAAAAATGAAGTATAAGCGGTTTTCCTTTTGAATACAGAAATAACAAACGTAAAAAGCACTTTAAATTTCTTCTTTATATCATTATTTTACTAGCTCTTCTATGTTATTACTTTCCTTAATTTTTTCGGATGATAGCCAGAGTGAATAACTTGTTCCATCCTTGTTCCTTAAAAATATGTTAAATTCCTTATTATATAGTTCTTCTTTAAGAATAGTGACTACCTTTCTCAAATCCTCTATTACATATGGATCATTTCTATATTTTATCTCACTGTCATTGAAAACTAATGTCAATTCATACTCTAGACAATTGCCGTCTTTCGGGTGTGGACAAATAATATCCTCAATTTCAAAGTGGCTATTTTGTATCTCATTTAATCTTTCGCCTACTTTGGTTTCAGTTTGAACCAAATATGTCCAATAACCGTTTACTGTGTTTTTCATTGTTAAAAGCAGTTCTTCTTTCGTTATAGCTTTTTGTATATTTTGAAAAGGGAAACCTATAGATTTACCATTATAATCCTCAATTTCAAGTTTTGTTATCTTTCTATTACTCTTCTGAATGAATTGGATTAGAGCATATAAACGATCTAATTCTTTTGATTGGAATTGACTGTAATCAATCTTGTCACTCATTTTTAAAGTTAATAATAACGTATCCGTTGGTTTCTCCTCTATATCATCATCCACTATATATTGAAAAACATTTTTATTTTCAGGTTCCACGTAACCTAATTTTTTAATTTCTTCTAGCATTGGTTTAAATTTCTTATATTCCTCATATGTTTTTTTTCCGTATTGATATTCATCACCTTTTATTCTTGAGTATACTAAGCCATCAACCTCTACTCTAAATTGAATATTTTTATTGTTTTTCGCTTGAACAGTATGGTATGTATGCCCCATATTCCCTTCGTGTATAGCACCCCAATCTGTTACAATCACATCAATTCCGTGCTTTTTTTTCACATATTTTTTCACCTGATCTTCATCTTCATAATTACAACCACTTAAACATAAGAAACATAACAATAGTAACATTACATTTTTTATTCTTTTCATATAGCACCTTGCCCTCTTTTCGCATAAACAAAATATTCCATATATAAAGAATACTAAATCGTTGAATGTTTTCAAAGAATTAAAATATTTTTACAATCAGTTTATATATTTATTTCTTTTATTAATGGCTCTAATAAACTTTACTATTGATAATCGAATATAATAAAAAGAAACCTAAATTTAAGGTTTCCCATTTTTACCAATAATTCAGATTTTAATAGATATTTTTTAGCCAAGTAATAATTCGTAGTACCTGAACCGGCTCAAACCAAGTAATGAAAAACAGGACAACAAAGAAAAAGATAAGTGATATGAATTTTACTCTTCCATCTTCACGTCTAGCAATTGCTATAAAACTTAGAACCATTCCAATTTAAAAAGAAATATACCCTAATAGGATAATAGGCTCAGAATAGCTATCTATTATCCTATTTAATCCAAATAATAATAGTCCAAAAGTCATCAAGATTATTGAAAATACACTAAATTTTTTCATAATTCAACCTCCAATATAATTTTACTATTTTATGGAGAGAATAATTTTTTATGCGTATGAATGAACAATTACACTATAAAAATAGATAACTCAATTTATTTTTTCATTAAACAACTGCCTTCTTTTATTCCTTCAAAGGATTTCCACTCAATTATCCCGAATATATAAATAACCATTCTCACAAGGAGCGAATTTATATGAATCTATTCGAACACGAAACGTAAAACCGCTTCTCTTTCATAAGAGGTCCTCCCGTTCTCCTTTCTCATCATATCATTCATTGAAAAATAGGAGGACATAATTATGAAACGTGATCCATTATTTTTAACTTTATTAGAAAGTGCAAATACACATTTTAGCGGTTGGGATTTTTCTTTCATTTCAGAAACGGGTCGAATGAAGAGCGAGCCTTTATCGTGGTCGTACGGCAGTACTGCTTTCCAACTTATGCAACGCGCTAAATCAATGCTAGATATGGGGACTGGCGGCGGAGAGTTTTTATCTATGTTACAACCGTTCCCGTCAACTATTTATGCTACTGAGGGCTACGCTCCAAACGTGCCAATTGCTCGAAAGAAATTAGAGCCTTTAGGGGTTACTGTTGTAGAGGTGAACGATGATACTGCATTGCCATTTCAAGATGGTCAGTTTAATCTAATCCTAAACCAACATGAATCATATGCTGCTTCTGAAGTAAAAAGAATCCTTTCTCAAAATGGGATTTTCCTTACACAACAAGTTGGTGGTCTCGATTGTGTGGAACTTAATGAGCAATTTAACGCACCGCTAAATAACGAATTTGCAAGTTGGTCACTTGAAGCAGCATGTAGTGAGTTAGAGGAAACTGGATTTACTATTTTAGAAGCAAAGGAAGAATTCCCTTTCCAACGATTTTATGATATTGGCGCTATCGTCTATTATTTAAAAGCAATTCCGTGGCAAATTCCTGATTTTACTGTCGAAAGGTATTATGAGGAGTTATATCGTATACATGAAATTATCTTACAAAAAGGATATTTTGATGTGAAACAACATCGGTTTATCATTAAGGCGATTCGTGACTAACGGAAAAGAGGTGGCAAAGCCACCTCTTTTCCGTTTACGTATGTTCTCTACTCTTTCACCATAAGAAAAGTTATATCATACATATTACAATTCTGACCAATAAATTGTATTTCTGAAACATATAATCACTTCGTATATATAATGAGAACAAAAACGTGATTTTTCACTATCCTCTTCTATTGAGAAATGAGTTGTTTTTCATATCGCTTGTTCGCATCATCTTCTGTCAAACATGCAGTTGTGTAATTAATAATATTCCGGTTATCGTACGTGAATATATGTTTTAACTTATTTTCTTCTGTTATTACTGTCGGTAAGTATTTTGGTAAGTTGCTAACTACACCTCTATTATCACCATCTAATATCCAATCAATTTCTTTCCATTCTAATAATCCTTCAGCCGTACGTAATGGTGTATTCATTTGCATTCCATCTGGAAAATCAGCAACGAACACATACATTCCTTCACTAGCCTGGGGCTCATCTTTACCTTTAAAAACAACAGTCCCTTTATACGTTACACTTGAAAGTTCTATACCCGTTTCCTCAAACGTTTCTCTAATTATTCCTTCGTATGGCGTTTCATTCTCTTCTATTTTTCCTCCAACACCATTCCACATCCCCATATTCGGCTTTTTATTTCTATTTAATAGCAGTATTTTATCGCTTTTTCTAATAAAACAAATTGTGTATTTGTACATACGATCATTTCCTTTCATTTTCCACATGAGTTATTTGGCTTATTTTCAAGTAAAAACACTCGCCTTACAATTCCTTACTACATAATATATAGTACAACTTTCATGCGTAAACACTTTACGTCAAACGAGAGAATCCTTTTTAGAAAGGAGAATTTAAAATCGATAATATAAGCAATGAATTTCTAAACCAATATTACAACAGCCTCGTGTGGTTAAACGATACACACTGGTTCGGGGTTCCAATCTGTAAACTTCCCTCTGATCTCTTTTTGTATCAAGAAATTATTTATGAATTAAAGCCCGATTTAATTATTGAATGCGGGACTTTTCACGGTGGTAGTGCACTGTATTTAGCTTCTATGTTAGATTTAATTGGAAAAGGTCACGTACTTACTATCGATATAACTCCGCAGCCAAATCGGCCATCACATAATCGGATTACGTATTTAACAGCATCTTCTGTTTCTGTGCAGGCCATCCAAACAATTGTAAGCATGCGCAAACCTAATGATGTGGTTTTAGTTATTTTAGATTCTGATCATAGTAAAGAACATGTCTCCAAAGAACTATTACTATATAAATCTATCGTCACTACTGGCAGTTATATGATTGTAGAAGATACCTCCATTAATGGAAATCCGCTTCTTCCCGATTGGGGTCCTGGCCCGATGGAAGCTGTGGATGAGTTTTTAACTAAAAATAATAACTTCATAATCGACGAGTCTAAACATAAATTTTTCATATCATTTAATCCAAAAGGTTTTTTAAAGAAAATAAAGTGAAACTTTAATAAGTGGGGTTTTGCTCATCCCCCACTTATTCTATCATTTTCATTTTTGAAAAAGGATAATATACAAATTCCACCTTGCCTATTATGTTATCTTCTTCAATATATCCTAAGCCATTTCGACTATCTCTACTTACTTCGCGGTTATCTCCCATTACAAATAACTTATTTGGCGGAATTTTTGTCTTTTGAAAATTATAAAACACTTGTGTGTTGTTAAATAAATCTTTGTTTGTATATGGTTCTTCTTGCTTTTTATCGTTCACATATACCTTTCCGTTCGTTATGTTAATTACATCACCAGGAAGCCCTATTACACGTTTCACATAATATTTCGATTCATCCTCTTCTTTTATAATGACAATTTCTCCGTGTTGTAAATTAGAAAGACGTACTACCGCTTTATTTACAAATACGTAGTCTTCTTCATATAAAGTCGGCTGCATCGATTCCCCTTCCACCTTACATAAAGTAAAAGAATGGTAGCCTATGACTATCACCAATATAAATAGTATGTACTTTCCCCAGCCTCTCTTAATCTCCTTTTTCATATCCATTCCCACCTTATAAAGCGCTTTTTAACTCAAAAAATATATCACTGCACAATATGTTTCCATGCAGTGATACTATTTTTACTGTGCCTTGTTCGGTTGTTCTACTGGAATTGAATTTGCATTTGATCTATTTGTTTTTAATTCAAAATACGCATCCAAAATCTCTTTACCAATCGCAGAATTAATTCCTGATTTATCATCATTCACCCATGGTACAACAACTGAAAAAGCTACTTCCGGATCAGCATCATATGGTGCATAACCGGCAAGAGTTAAATTATAACATTTTTTTCGGTTGTTGTTCTCATCTCTTCCAATATCACTTTCTCCACCATATACTGTCTCAGCTGTTCCTGTTTTTCCCGCTGGTTTATATGGTAGACCTTTAAACGTTCCGGTACCTGTTCCGTCAGCTTCTTGAAAAACTCTTCTAAATCCTTCTTTTACATGATTAATGTACGAAGTGTCCATATCCACTCTATTTAATACAACTGGTTCAATCGACCGAACGACTTTTCCTACATCCTCTGGTCTATTCGGTTGCTCTCTAACTTCTTGTACAATTTGTGGTTTCATTCGGTAACCGCCATTTGCAATTGTGGAAATATATTGTGCAAGCTGAAGCGGCGTATATGTATCATACTGTCCAATCGCGTAATCAAGTAAAAATCCAGGTATGTTATCAGTTCTACCTACTTGACCAATTGATTCATTTGGCAGGTCAATACCAGTCGACACACCTAGGCCAAATTGTCTAAAATAGTAGCGCATTTTATTAAATGTTTCTTGTTTAATGTCTAATGGATTGTTTGGGACATAATTAATGCCTGCCATTTTTAAAGCCGTATTAAACATATAAACGTTCGATGACACTTGCAAAGCTCTTAAATCATCAATATCCCCAAATTCTTTCCACGATTTCTTCGGCTTAGAACTTCCTTTAAAATACATTGGCGCATCAAAGAAATGTGTATACGGCTTAATCGCTTCTGTTTGATATCCAGTTAATACAGTAGCCCCTTTTACAGTTGACCCTAACTCATAAGAACTTGTCATCGTTCCTAATGCATAATCTTCTATTTGCATCCCGCCATCTTTATTTACAATTTTCTTTCCTGCCATTGATAAAATTTGACCGTTTTTCGGATTCATCATTACTACGAACGCACGATCCATCATCGGCTCTGCAGCATGAAAGGCTCGTAAATTCTTTTCAAGGCTTCCCTCTACTCTTTTCTGTAAATCCATATCGACTGTTAACATCAAGTTATTTCCACTTTTTCCTTCAGTCACTTTTTCTGTTCGAACAATCTTCCCTGCTTTATCCATAATATTTTTAGACTGTTCCTTCGTTCCATGTAGTGCATCTTCATATTGTTTTTCAATGTAACTTTTACCAATACGGTCGTTTCGATTATAATCACGAACTAAATAATAATCTAATTGTTCTCTTGGCAATCCTTCATTTTCATTAGAAACGCTACCTAGTATAGAGCGCAGTATTTTATCATTTGGGTATTCACGTTCCCAATCTACTGTCGTATCTACCCCTGGTAAGCTTGCCAACCTTTCACTAACGACAGCATATTCATTTTGACTTACATCTTTTTTAACGATTTGCGGCGTCATTTTATATCCCGCATTCATTTTGCTTTTAATTACTAATACTTCTATATCTTCCTTTGAAAGCTCATTTAATTCTTCTTGTGTAATTCTTTCCCGGCGCAGTTCTTCTACTTTTTTATCTAACTCTTTTCCTTCTATTTCTTGCTTTCTAAATTTACTCTCATCTTCTTTCGTTACTTTCGCTGCTGCCCGCTTTTCATTTAACTGCATCCAAAAATCTTTCTTATCTGTCTCTGTTAACTTATCCATGTCCTCTTGCGACATTTCAATTAGCTTAGCTAAATCTCTTGCTACTTGTAAAACTTCTTTCGAGTCTACTCCTCTCATTTTCGTATATGTAACGGTTCGCAATGGTTTATTATTTACAATAACGTGACCTTGTCGATCAAACATTTTCCCTCTAGGAACGGGAGTACTTACCGTTACATCTTCCTTTTTGTTTACTTCATTTCTATACGTTTCTCCATCAATGATTTGTACTTTACCTAATTGAATTATAATAGCTGAAAATAAAAGAAAGACAATAAAAAATAGTACATTTAACCGAAATGGAATATGAGTCTTTTTCTTTTTCGATTGTTTTTTCTGCTCCTTTTTCTGTCTCATTTCGCTCCCTCGCTTTATTCTATTAACATTTCTACGCAAAATCATTATGTATCAAATTTATTTATATGATATATATAGAATTTTATATTAATTATAAAAGAAATAAAAGATTTAATTTTCAGTTTTTTGTTTTTACATCCTATTTATTACCATTCCCTTAATGCACAATAACATGAATATTATTCTAAAAGAAAAATGGGGCAAATTGATTTTTATAAATTATAGAGATGTTGTTACTACATTATCAAAATGTTTTCATATGGCTTAAAACAGTGATTACTCAAATAAAAAACTGAGGCAGATACCTCAGTTTTTTCGATAACTTATTTCATTGAAGATAACCCTTCAACAAACTCACCAATCTTATTTTGAAAAACAAAATCAAAGTTATATTCCTGTCCTGTTAACTCTTCATTTACTAAAATAGTTGTTGCTCCTACTTCCCTCTTTGCGATTTCCGGGAATGAAGCGACAGGTTGTACTTTTAATGACGTTCCCATAACGAGAAGTACACCTGTTTCATATAAACGTTTCATCGCATTTTGATATTGCGGCAATGTATCTCCGTATAAAACAACATCTGGATTTAAAATAAAATTACACTTCTCACAACGCGGTACTTCATGATCAATCATATACTGTAAATCATAGCCTGATTTACATTTTGGACAATGTGCTGTTTGAAGTGTTCCATGTAAATCAATGACATGCTTACTGCCACCTAATTGATGTAAACCGTCAATATTTTGCGTTAAAATCGTAATATCTTTCCCTTGTTCTTCTAGCTCAGCTAAAAAGCGATGGCCACGATTTGGTTTATATTGATGGAACGTATTAATTTGAAAGATTTCTTTATAATGCTTCCAAAATTCTTTCGGACTTCGGTTATAGTACCCTCTTGATAAGTACATCTCCACATTCGCATCAGCATACAATCCATTTGCTGAACGAAAATCTGGAATACCACTTTCCGTACTTGCACCAGCGCCTGTTAATACTGTAATTTTCTTCGCTTTTTCTAAAATTGAACGTACTTCTTCAAATTGTTGCACAAAAATCACCTCTATGTATTTTCCTATTCTTATTATACCAGTTGTTTACAGGAGGTGTTGTACAATTCATTTTACTTAATGCGTTGCGCCCCCAACCTCTACAATATCTACCTTAACTGTCGTCGTTACTTCGATTGCCAATTCTATCCCCTTACGAATAGTAGAAAGTGACATACTCGGTTGCCCTGGATAATTACTCGCTTGTTCTGGTAAAAACGGAATATGAATGAATCCGCCTTTTATTTTCTTATCATGTTTCTCTAGTTCATGCATAAGTCCATAGAATAAGTGATTACAAACGAATGTGCCTGCCGTCTGTGAAACAGATGACGGTATACCCTCTTCGCGAAGTTTTTTTACGATTGCTTTCATCGGAAGTGTAGACCAATACGCAATCGCTCCTTCTTCTACAACCGGTACATCTACCGGCTGATTCCCTTCATTGTCAGCGATTCTTGCATCATCAATATTAATTGCGATACGTTCTATCGTAATATCTGGTCTACCCCCAGCTTGTCCAATGCATATAATAATTTCCGGCGCTAGTTCTTCTATATACTCTTTTAATACGCTTATTGATTTATGAAATACAGTTGGTACTTGTTTGCTTATTATCTTGTATTCTCCAATTGTTTTTTCATGCAAACCTTTTGCTACTTCCCAAGCTGGATTGATATTTTCTCCGCCGAACGGATCAAACCCTGTTAATAATACTGTTTTCATAGTTTTATCCTCCTAATTAGAAACGATATACTAGGCCGTACATAATAAACATATTTATGATAAAAATTGAAAGAGCAATTGGTACTTGCGCTTTAATAACCGCATTTTTATCCTTTAGCTCTAAAAGCATCGCAGGTACGATATTAAAGTTTGCTGCCATTGGAGTAAGCAGCGTTCCGCAATATCCAGCAAACATACCGAGTGCTGCCATAATTGCTGGGTTTCCGCCGTGCATTTGAACTATTAAAGGTAAGCCAATTCCGCCAGTAATAACAGCAAACGCTGCGAATGCATTTCCCATTACGACTGTAAATAGCATCATGCCTAAACAGTACGCCATAACGGCAACGAACGGATACTCTGTCGGTAGCACTTGTCCGACTAAGTCTGAAACAACTTGTCCAACGCCAGACTTCGCGAATATACCGCCAAGTGCTGCTAACATTTGTGGTAAAATTACAGCCCAGCCAACAGCTTGTAATAGTCTGCTTCCTTCTTGTACAGGTGTTGTTATTTTTGATTTTGTAATACGCATCGCCGCAACAAATGCGAGTAATGCACCAAGCGCTAGTGCAACTAATGTTACTTTATCTGGATCAACAAGAGAGACATTTCCCCATTTAATTTTCCCTAAGGTCAACGTACCGATAATTGTAAAAATAGGAATTAATAGTGCAGGCATAAAAATTTTATTTTTTAATTTCTCAGCATGTTTCACACGTTCTTGTACTGGAACTTCTTTTTCCTCTGATTTTGTTACTTTATTTAGCGAGGCTAAAACGACCATAGCGAGCACGATACAGCCAACGTAAAACGAAGGAATTACATTTCCAAATAAAAATGTAACTGCAAACAATGCCCAAAATAAACTAGAACCGAATCTGTTTGGATGTTTACAATCGAATGCGATACGAACAGCGATAAAAGCAACGATTATCCCTAATACATAATAGATTGTATCCATTGTGATGATGTTCATATTAGATTGCCTCCTTCTCTTCTTTTCCTTCTGCCTTCATTGTTTTCTCTATATATTTATCAAACCTTCTAAATCTAATCCAGCTTACAATAAGTGCAGATATTGCTGTCGGAATGCCCCAAAGTGCCATATCCCATACTCCGACATGCATACCTACTGAATCGAAGAATCCTTTCATTAATAAAATAGCTCCAGTTGCGATGAAAATATCTTCTCCGAAAAACCAAGCTGTATTTTCCGCAGCCGCTGCGTTTGCTTTAATCTTTTCTCTTAATTTTTCAGGAAGTTTACCGTATTTACCTTGCGCGGCCCCTTCTGCCATCGGTGCAACGAGCGGCCTTACTGTTTGCGCATGCCCACCAATATTAAGCCCTAGTGCTGCTGATGATTCTCTTATCGTAAAATATGACATTAATACTCTTCCAGTTGTTGCTCCTTTTGATTTCGTTATAAGTGCTTCGGCTCTTTCTTTTAAACCGTAACGCTCTAAAATTCCGATTACCGGTAAAGTTAATATAATTGGCATAGACATATATCTATTCTCTATGAAAAATTTACCGAACATGCTGATCACATCATAAAAACTTAATCCTGAAACCATACCAGTAACAATACCTGCAACCATAACTACTAAAAGTGTATTTAATCTAAATAAAAAGCCCACTGCAACAAGTAGTATCCCGATTAATTTAATCATTTCTAGCACTTCCTCTCATTTTTTATTTCGGTGTACAAATAGAAACTTCGTTAAGTTTGAATGTTCTGTATATTCTTCCTGCAAATTGCACTGCTTTTTCCCCATCACCGTGTAAACAAATCGTTTGCGCCTGAACTGCTACTTTCTCTCCATTGACCGCATATACATAGCCTTCTTTCACCATTTGAAGTACTTGCTTTATCGCTTCGTCTTCATCTTTTATAAGCGCATTTTCTTCTGTACGGCTCGTTAATGTACCATCTTGCTTATATGTACGATCCGCAAAAGCCTCTTGTACGAGAGTTACTTTGTATTTTTCTGCAGCCTGTATAAACGCCTCGCTATTTGCTAATCCATAAAGTAATAGACTTGGATTTATATGATAAATTGCCTTTGCAATTGCATCTGCAATTTCCGGATTAGACGCCGCCATATTATATAAGGCACCGTGCGGCTTTACATGCTGCATTTTCCCGCCTGCCGCTTTCACAAATGCGTCTAATGCGCCTGTTTGATATAAAACATAATCGTATACTTCACTTGCTGAAACATTCATGTTTCTTCTACCAAATCCAATTAAATCAGGAAATCCAGGATGCGCCCCTACTGCTACGTTATGCTCCAAAGCTTTTTCAACAGTTTGACGCATAATAGACGGATCACCCGCATGAAAACCGCAAGCAACGTTTATAGAGGAAACGAACGGAAGAATTTCATCACCATTCCCCATTTTATAAGCGCCAAAACTTTCTCCTAAATCACAGTTTAAATCGATTGTAGTCATAATGTATTCCTCCTAATTTTAGCTTCGTAAAGCGATGAATTTCTTTAATAGATTCATATTTACTTCTTGTTCTATGTACAATTGTTCCGCTTCTTCAAGCGTAATTTTCTCAAAAGAAACATAGTCCCCCGGCTTTAGCTGGGCAAGAAGAGGTAAATCTACTGAAATGATATTTCCCATTCTCGGATAGCCACCTGTCGTTTGCCTATCTGCCATTAATATAATCGGCTGTCCACCATTAGGAACTTGAATGGTTCCAAATGTAACAGGACTCGATAAAATCTCTTTTTCTTCAATCCTATTTAAAACTTCTCCCTCAACCCTATAGCCCATACGGTCAGCATAATTAGATACCTTATACTCTTTCGTAAAAAATGCCTTTCTACTTTCTTCTGTAAATTGATCGTATTCAAAGTCAGCTATGACACGAAGCTTAGGATGTTTCTTATACTTTGGTAGTACACTGTTGCTAATTGCCCATTTCGTTTTTATACGCTCATCTTTTTGTAAGTCTTGTATGAAACGATTCGCCATTTCTGGTTGTGCACCAATTTGGAAGTAGTCACCCTTTTTCAGCATTCTTCCTTCTATACCACCAATCGTAGCACGTATGTACGTACTTTTGCTTCCCATTGTACGCTCAATATGTATTCCACCCGCAAAGGTCACATACGCTCTGCAACCACTTTTCACTTTTCCAAAACAAAGCATACTACCTTCTTCCGCTAAAATGGGACGCCATAACGGGATACGTTCTCCATTCAATAACGGTTCCATATCTGCTCCGCCAATCGCAAGTAAAGTCGTTTTCTTTATTAACAATTTAGGTCCCATAATCGTCATTTCGAGTCCCGCTTCATTCTCCTCATTACCAACTAACATATTGATCATCCGAAGTGCACTTTGATCCATAGTCCCGCCAACTGGTACACCGTATTGTTGATAATGAGATCGCCCTAAATCTTGGACTGTTGTAAACATTCCTGCATGCAAAACCTCTACATCCATTCTTTAGCCCCCTCAAGTGATACGTACTCTTCCTTCGTTATTGGGATAAATCGTAAATACATACCGCTTTGAATAAAGGTTGGTGTTTCTTCTTCCGGATTAAATAAGGAGATTGGTGTTCGACCAATAATATTCCATCCACCCGGTGTTTCAAGTGGATAAATACCTGTTTGATTTCCGCCGATTCCTACCGAACCAGGTGAGATTTGTAACCGCGGTATTTCTTTTCTAGGTGTTTCTAATTCTTTTGATAGTCCTCCTAAATACGGGAACCCTGGTGTAAAACCTAACATATATACAAAATATGTAGTTTCACTATGTATTCGAATCACATCTTCTACTTGTAAACCTTTATAATGTGCAACCTCTTCTAAATCAGGTCCATATTCTCCCCCGTAGCACACTGGTATAGAAATATGTTTCACATCCTGTTTTACTTCTTCTTTATAAGAATCACACAGCTCCTTTATATACTGGCGAACGTAATCATGTGACCTTTCACGTCTCTCATTTCCCTTCCATACTTCGTATACATTGTAGTAAACAGCTAATGAAGTAAACGACGGAACGCACTCTATCATTCCTGCAAACGGATGTTGCTGCAGTGCTTGAAATAACCGCTGTACTTTCTCATATATATCCCTCTTAATTTCTTCACCAAATATAACAATAATTGCTTGATCCCCTAACGCAGAAAATTTCATCCTACTCCCTCTTTCTATGCCAAAAAGCCGAGTTCTTTCGAAATGCGATGCGCTGTTTCTTTCACCTTCGCAATAAAATATGAAATGTTACTTTCGTTGTACTCAATTGCTAATCCCGAAATACTAATGCCTGCTACAACCGTTCCATCGCTCGCGAAAATGGGTGCTGCTATCGCGGCTGTATGATTTTCTAACTCAGCATAACTAATGGTGTAGCCTTCCTTTTTTGCCATTTGCAACACTTCTAACAATTGTTTCTTATCCACGATTGTTCCATCTGCAAACTGTTTTAAATCCACTTCCTCTATGTATCTCCGTTTCTCTTCCTCAGAGAAATACGATAGTAAAATTCTTGGACATGCGCCAGCATAAAGCGGTGCTCTTCTTCCAACCGCCGTATACACGCGTACCGGCTGAACACCTTCCATTTTTTCAACATAAATTGCGTCATTTCCATCCTGAATTATTAAATTAACTGCCTGTCCTAAACTATCTCTAAGTTCTTTCATATAAGGAATTGCTATATTTCTTACTGATAATCGTTGTGAAACAAGTTGACCGAACCGTAAAAATACGACCCCTAAACGATATTTCCCCTTTTCGTTTTTTTGTAAAAACTCCATCTCTTCCAACGAGCCAATTAAACGATAAACAGATGTTTTCGGCATATTTGTAAGCTGAACCATCTCTGTTAAACTTAGCTCTTCATGCTCATAAAACAACTCCAAAATATCCATTGTCTTAACTGCCGTTTTATTTATACTCATTCTATCTCCCTTTCGTTCCGAATTACGGAACTTAAATTCCGTTTTTCGAAACAAACATATAATTTAAAATTATATAATATTCTTTCAATTCAATCAATAGATTTTAAGCAAATAAAAAAGTATGGAAGAATATCTCTCCCATACTTCACCACACTTTATAACGCTCTTACTTGTTCCAACGGCCAGAAAACAGCTTGTCCTTTTCCGACAATTTCATCTTCTGAAATAAAGCCAAACATGCGACCATCCTTAGAAACTTCACGATTATCCCCTAAAACAAATACTTGGCCTTCTGGCACTTTCGTTTTCCCAGTGATTTGTTCTAACGTAAAGTCTGGAGTTAATACACGGCCTACTGCTTTTTCTTTAAACTGTTTTAAATATGGTTCTTCCATCGCTTTTCCGTTTACATATAAAACATCATTTTTATACTCAACTGTATCGCCTGGCAAACCAATTACTCGTTTTACTAAATCGTATCCTTCTTTCCCGTGGAAGACGATAATATCAAAGCGATCTAATCCACTTATACTATAACCAATCTTATTCACGAGAACTCTTTCGTTATTTTTTAAAGTGGGCATCATTGATTCACCTTGTACTAAAGAAGGTGTAAATAAAACACCGCGAATAATAGCAATTAATACAAGGGTAAAACCTATCGTTTTAGCCCAAGAGAATAATTCTTTCTTCGTATTTTCCTTCATCGTTTCTCCTCTTTCTTAAGCACTTATTTTATTATTTCAACTAATTCTTGTACTAAATTAGGATCTATTTCAGAAAAACATGATTTTCCTTCTCTTACCGCTGTACCGACATGCGCCTGCGTGATTCCGGTTTCATCTAGCAATCGCTTTATATTTTCTTTCGTCACGCCAGCTCCAGCTACAAGCTGAATTTGACCCTCACTTACCTTTTGCATTTCTGTAAGCACCGGAATATTCTCTACTATATTTCCTTGTCCACCTGAAGTTAAAACGTGAGTCACTTTATGAAACTTCTTTAAAGTGCTCATCGCTTCTACTGGATTTTTTATATCATCTATCGCACGGTGGTACGTTACATTTATTCCATCTACAACAGATAGTAAATCCGCTAATTTCTCTTCATCCACTTCATTTCGTTCGTTTAATACGCCTAATACTACCCCAGCTGCTCCTAACTTCTGTGCAACTATAATATCTTCTTTCATCATTTCAATTTCTTCTTCCGTATATGTAAAAGACTTCGCATGCGGACGAATCATAACATGAATTGGTATACTTACTACTTCTACCGCTTTTTTTATAAAAGCATAACTCGGTGTTAAACCACCTTCTGTATAAGATGAAATTAATTCAATCCGCTTCCCGCCAGCACTTTCAATTCGTTTTACATCTTCTAAACATGTTGCAATAACCTCTAGCATGAGATGACCTCTTTTCGTGCTTTTTTCTTATTATAACATTAGTAAAAATAAGAAGCCTAGCTTTCTCCTTTAAAACTTAAAAAAGAAGAATGAAAAGAAAGATTTTTTATTGGCAACGATTATTGGTAACATCCTATTATTCATGTACACTCCTACCATAATGAAAAAAGCCCTTCATTTTGACGGATTTTTCTAATTTCAAGCTTTTCTTTCCTCAGTTTTCAGATCAATGCCTAATTGATCTTCCAATAACTTTACACCTTTCTTTGTAAGATGGACAGCTCGGTTCTTATCCGTTTTCGTAATCCATCCCTGTTCAAAAAGCAGTTTTGCAATTGCAGACCCTAACCAACCAGAAATATGGTAACGCCGTTCACTCCAATCAAGGCAAGGTTTTGCAAATACCCTCCTTTTTGTATCTGCCTCATCAACATTTATTCCAAAATTCAGAAACCATTTCTTACCTTGTTCCGTTACAATGTATTCTCCATCCTCTAAAATTATAAATTGCCTATCTAGTAATTTTTCAGTTATCTCTACACCGAGTTTGCCTGCAAGATGATCATAACAAGTTCGAGCATAACGAATTTGTTTTAGTTGGCTTGATTGTTTTAAAGAGCGAACTTGAACTGTTGGTGCAATTGTCCCTAACTTTTCAAGCACTTCTGCAACTTCTTGATTAGCAAGTCGATAGTAACGATGTCTACCATGTTGTTCAACTGTAAGTAAATTCCCTTCTACTAATTTAGAAAGATGCGAACTAATTGTTGGATGTGACACTTTTGCCATATAAGCCAATTCACTAGCAGGTAGTGCCTGATTATTCATTAGACAATCTAAGATGATTGCTCTTGTAGGTTCAGCAATTAGTTTAGCTATATATGAGATATTCGGATATACATTCATATTTCGATGATACCCTAACTATTAAATTGATACAATTATTTTAAGTTTAATAGTAAAGGAGAATGTATTATGAATGCAATTGATCTTAGTATATTAAATTTAAAAGAAACGAGAAGGCGCTCAGAAAAATTATGGAATTCTCTTCCCGATAATTTTCTTAATTGGAAGCCTGATCCTGAGGCTATGTCCTTTGGTGAAATGATTCGTCACGTATGGAGCTCAACTTTTTACTATCATATGATTATAAAAAACAACGGTTCAATAAACGACATACGTACCCCGTATGATGACGAGCCAATTACTTGTGTAAAAAAAGAAATTGAATTGGCACAATCACACTTTACTGACTTCATAGAATATGTTCAATCAATAAGCATAGCCGAGCTAGATTCAAGACTTATTGATCGAAGCGATGTTGGCTATCAACGATATTTAGGTGATATGCTATTACGAATTGCCTATCATGATGCGGTCCATGCGGGTCAATTTTTACAATATTTGCGAATGGTTAACTTGGAAAGACCTTTAATTTGGGATTAAATACGAAAAATGTTTATACAGCCTCCAAACTGGCATTACAATAAGAATTTTTCAACAAGAAACAATCACAACACCATGATAATCATTTATATTAAAAACCTACATCTCCATTAAGTACTTCATACACATAAAAAGCACGGGTTTGATTACTAATCAAACCCGTGCTTTCAAAACAACTATAATATCCATAAACAATAAAATGTAAACTTCAAAAATCACGACCGAAACGCCGCATCCGCAAGCATAGATAATGTTGCATCATCCATCGGTGGATTGTGTAATCCTGCTCTGACATTTAAATAGTAACGATGGAGCGGATTTTTTTCTGATAGACTTTTTGCTCCTACGATGCGCATTGATTTATCCACTATGGATATCGCCGCATTTGTTACGGCGTATTTCACTGCCGCTAATTCTGCTTGCAGTGACAGTTTATCTTCTGCCTCATCGTATTTTTTCGCAATTTGATATAAAAAGACGCGAGCTTGCATAAGCTCGAGTTCTAATTCTCCAACTAATCTTCTAACATTCGGTAATAAACTAATAGAATGGTTTAAACTATTTGGTTTGTATGATCCCGCAAACTGAACTGCATAATTTCTTGCTGATTGTGCAATTCCTAAATAACATGCTGGTATATGTAGCAACCAGCCAATACCCTTTTGTTTCACTTTCCCGCCTTTTACATCCGTAAAAAAGCGGTTGTCTATCTCTACATTTTGTAAAACAAGGTCGTGGCTAGCAGTCCCTCGCATTGCAACGCTATCCCACGTTTCTTCAATAGATACACCGAGTGTATTTCTTGGAATAACAAACTCACCAACTTCTTCACGGCCTTCCATACTTGCTGAAATAATAAAATAATCAAGTACTGGCGCCATCGTTGTAAAAGTTTTTCTTCCATTTATAATCCACTTCTCGCCTTGTTGAACCGCTATTGTTTCTGGTTTGCCGCCACGCGTCGGACTCCCTGTTTTCGGTTCTGTTGCTGCCCTGTTAAAGAGCGCACCATTACGTACTTCTTCGCAAAACCATTTGAACATCTCATCATTCCAAGAGCGATTTTCCGCTAGCTCCTTCACAATGCCAAGATGCCAGCCAATCGATAATGCAGTAGCTCCACAGCCTTCCGCGATTTTCTCTTGAAATAAAACGAAGTCATATAAAGAAATGGTACTACCACCAAATTCCTTCGGTAACGTTAATTTCGTATATCCGATATCTTTCAAATCATTTATATTTTCATACGGAAATGATCCTAATTCACTTAGCTGATGCTCCCTTTCCATGAACTTCGGAATCAATTTATTTATTTTCTCAATAATTAAAGACTGTTCTTCTGTTTCAACAAATGAGAGTGCCATACTATAATCTCCTTTATCCCGCTATTTGCGGGCAGTAAAACTCCCACCTAAAAATTCAGGTGAAGCAAAGGAAGTTAGGTGGGAGATCAACTGCCCGTAAACGCCCGATTGGTTCAACTAATAATCAGTGAGAAACCCACCCACTGATTAAAGTTTCACTTTATGCTCGATTCATAAACCGTTCATTTTGTCATTATGATTATATGAAGCTACCTCTCTATTGTTTCACTATTCCGATAAAAATACAATGTTTTTGACTAATAAGAAAAGTTCCTATTTAAGGATAGATCCTTTTCTTATATTAGTCCCCCTTCAATGCTTTTAATGGCAAAGAGGTTACATATCCAATATACGAGAATAATTCTTTAAAGAAGAATGGTATTTCTGTATCTAACGTTTTATATGCTGATGTCGGCGTTGGTGAAGCATATGCTTCAATATTAATATGTTTTGCGATTCTCATTGCGCGTTTCATATGAAGTGGATCACTTACAATCGTGTATGTTTGTATGCCGTTCTCTATTCCAACTTGCTTCGCATTCTTTAAATTTTCTTCAGTGAAAAGGGATTTTGTTTCAATTAAAATATCTTCCTCTTTTACACCTTGTTTCATTGCATATACTCTTGCAGTACGTGCTTCCTCAAGTTCTGCCTCGAACTTTGTACCACCTGTAAAAATAATCTTTTTAATATTTCCGTTCTTATATAAAGAAATCGCATGATTAATTCTTTCTTTAAATACAGGAGATGGTTTTCCGTTCCATGAAGCTGCGCCTAGTACGATACCAGCATCCGTTTTCACGTCATCATTTGCTTTAAAACGATAACTCCAAATATCGTAAGCTGCATAACTTACATATAAAATAGCAGAACAAATCATTAGTAAAAATACTTGAAAGATTCGTCTTTTCTTACTCTTCTTATTTTCTTTCATTTGTAATTGCCTCCGTACATCATCCATACTTCTATAAAAAACATTTATATCAAATCGTTTTGTTTGAGTTTATTTAAAAGAAGGAACTTTACTTGTTATTTATGTATAAAAGGGTTTTCATTTAAAATTGAGGATTATCAATTCATTTTCATTTGCGGTTTTCATTACATTTTTTAAATTCATAAGTTTATTACCATACAACTACATTGTAACGAATTTTTTCTCAGAAGGGAACGATGAAACAAAAGGAATTAAAATAAAGTAGCATTTTGTAAGAAAAAAGGTATATTTTTCATGTCTCACGAACAATATACCTTTCAAAACACGAATTATAACTTTTCTTTATACAACTCTAATTTTTCTAACAATTGTTCTTTTATGCCTGGCCATTCACTCGAGATAATACTGTACACCACCGCATCTCTCACATAACCATTCGGTAATTTTCTTTCATTTCGAAGCACACCCTCTTTTACTGCGCCTAATCTTTCAATTGCTCGTTGGGCTTTTTCATTTCTTGCATCCGTCTTAATTTGTACCCTAAGCATATGCAGTTTTTCAAAAGCATACTGAAGAAGCATATACTTACACTCTGTATTTATACTCGTACGTTGCACACTCGGATGATACCACGTTTGCCCTAACTCAACTGTCTTATCTTCTACTGAAATATTATATAACCGTGTACTTCCTACAATCTTATTCGACTGTTGATCTACGACTATGAAAGGTATTTGAGTACCTCTTCCGTAACCCTTTATTGCTTTTTGAACGTATTGTTGCATATCTTGCACACTATCCATTTTAGAGATTAAATACGCCCAAATATCCCGATTTCCTTCTACAATCGAAAACAAAGTTTCGACATCAATATTATCCATTAACCGCAACTTTGCTCTTTCGTGAATAATTTCCATTTTTAAGCCCCCTTTGTTGTTACTATAACACATCATTAACATAGTTTTATTAATATATATTAATGAATTAGCGCCATAAACATATAGTACATCTAAAAATAAAAAATACGATGCCTTTATTCAAGCATCGCACTTATAATTTCACACTACCTACGCTTTTACGATAAATATTCATTTACACAATTTAGTAAACGCCATATATTCAGAACTTACATTATAGTTCAAAGCAACAAATAAGCAATCGGCGTAATAATAAGCAACGTTAAAATCGTTCTCTGCACATATAAAATAATAAGTTCAGATACTTTTAATGGAATATCTGTTGATAATATACAAGGAATGGAAGCGGAGAAAAACAAAATAGATGATACGGAAACAACTGCAATAACAAACTTTGTCACAAGTGGTGCATTAACTACTAATAATGACGGTAAAAACATTTCTGCAATACCAACTGATGCGGCTTTAGCAGCTAAGTCTGCTTCTGGTAATTGTAATAGCCATGTAAACGGATAGAAAATATAACTAATCCAATCAAATATTGGCGTGAACTTCGCTAAGACGATACCAATTAATCCTACTGACATAATGGATGGTAAAATTCCCATTGTCATAATAAATCCGTCTTTTAAATTCACTGCAATATTTTTCATAATGCTCGGTGCCGACTTTGATACTTCTAACGCATCTTCCCAAGCACGTTCTAACATTTTCTCTTTATAAACAGGCTCTGGGAACCCTTCTTCTGTTACATATGTATCTGGTTTTCTACTAAGGGGCGGGATTCTTACGGTGATAGCAGTCACGATGAATGTTACAACAAGTGTAGTCCAAAAATAAACATTCCATAAATGCATAATATCTAATGTTTTTGCGATGATGATCATAAATGTAGCGGATACTGTAGAAAATCCTGTAGCGATAATCGCCGCTTCTTTTGTCGTATACTTTCCTTCTTTATACACGCGGTTCGTAATAAGAAGGGCAAGCGAATAACTTCCAACGAAGGACGCAACTGCATCAATCGCCGATCTCCCCGGCGTATTCCATAATGGCCTCATAATCGGACGACAAAATGTACCGATAAATTCAAGCAATCCATATCCGACTAATAACGCTAAAAACGCCGAGCCAATTGGAACGAGCAAACTTACTGATATGACTAGCTTCTCATACAAAAACGGCCCAATATCTGGCGCAAAGAACCAAGCTGGTCCTACTTTTAAACAATATAATATGCCAAAAACAACGCCAACTACTTTTAAAATAGAAAAACAAATGTCTACGATAGATGCATTCCATTTCTTCGTATAAAATGGATAAATCGCACCAATCGCCATAACAAATAATGCATAATAAGGTACTACGCCAGGAACCGAAGCCCTAATCCACGATACGATATGATCAATCATAATAGACGATGCACCGTTTATCGTAACAGGAACGAAAAACATAAACACTCCAACAAGACTAGCAAGTATAAACCGAAGAATAATCCCCTTCTCTCGCCCTGTCTTAATTACATTACTCTTTAATTCAATTTCACTCAAAATTCCACACCCCCTATTATCTAAATATTCTGTATAATTATGTTATATTCCTTCTTTCCGTTTCTACTATTTAATCATGTGAAAAACCCTATTTTGAAATAGGGTTTTCTATTACCCTTTATAATCATCCACAATCACTTGAATGACACGATAAGATTCTTCGACCACCTTCTCATTACTATCCCTATTTGCGTCATATGTAATTAACGCCTTCCAAAGTGCCCATCCTCTCGCTCTATTCCACGTTTCTTCATCCATGCGTAATACTTCTTTAAATACATTTCTACTATTTTCATCAAAAAACGTCCACGCCATCGCTGCATCACAAGCAGGATCTCCTACACCTAAAATACCAAAATCAATTACAGCACAAAGCTTTCCATCTTTAACGAGTAAATTCCCTGGCGCTACATCTCCATGAACCCAAACTGGCTTACGGTCCCATGTTGAACTAAGTGCTACATTCCAAAGGTGCTTTAATAATGCCTCGTCAAAAACATCCTTATTATTTTCAATAGCAACTCTCGCCTCTTCATCATATACAGATATAAGTCCGCCTCGGTAAAAATTATGTGTTCCAGCTAAAGGTCCGTTACTCGCATTTATAGATTGCAATTCTACTAAAAAAGATCCTAAGTCCGCCGCAAATTCATTTAAATCCCGAACGTTTTGTTTCGTAACTGTTTCTCCCTCTATCCACTTATTAATAGACCAAGGCAATGGATACGCTTCAGACGGATTTCCTTTCGCAAGTGGGGTAGAAATTGGTAAAGAAAGCCCCTTACTCAATATAGGAAGCCAACTATTTTCTTTCTCTACTTGCGGTGCATATGCCACATCACTTGGCAATCTTACACTCATCTCATCCCCTAAGTGAAACGTCCTATTATCATGCCCACTAAACTTTACAGGTTTCACTTCTAAATGGGCCCATTCAGGAAACTGTTCCTGTATTAACTTTTCCACTAAACTTACGTTAATTGGATGCATTCACATTCTCCTTTTCTTTTGAAACTTACTAAGCCCATCCGTACTTCCAACATATTCAAAACTATTTTTCTTATAAAAATCATTTAACGTACGATTATGCCCCACGCAATCTAACTTCAAATACTCTTTATCACATTGCACATTCTCTTCTACCCACCGTAAAATCCATTCTCCTATTCCATTTCCCTTATACTTCCGTTTCACCGCAAATCTATGAATATATAATGAATTAGAAACTTCCTCTTTACCAAAAATATGTTCATCCCATTCATTTTGTTTAGGAGAAACTGTAACCGTACCAACTATTTCATCTTCTTTCAGAACAACATATGTATATTTCTCTCTTATACATTCTAGTATTTCAGCCGTAGCTTCCTCTCCTAAAAGATACTGCCACTGATCCACTTCTTTATATTGTAGCCATTGTGCTACCTCTTTTAATAAAATGATAATACTATCACTTTCATTTTCAGTAGCAATTCGAATTGCATATTCTTTACTTATATTTCTCTCCATATTGCCTTTCCCCTTTCAATTTGCTACCATACTGACAAACGCGTTCTACCGTCGTTTTCGTCTGTAACATATTTCACATAAAATCCTTGTTTCCGTGCGTTTTCATACATTAATTCAATCGCTTTTTGATCTTTCGCATAAATTTGTATGTATTGAGCATCCACTGCTAATACGATTAGCTCACACTTACTTTCCTTAAACTCTTCATATGTTTCAATATCTATCGCTTTTTCTCCTTTAGGATATGCTTTTAAATCTGCAAAAATAAGATAATATATGTTGTCTTTAACTAACTTTTTCAATGCTAACCCTTCCACTACACTTGGTTCTTCTGGAAATAATGCCTCATCCAATTCACCACGTGCTATTAAGTAGGACTCCTCATCCCTCACTCGCCAATCAAATACAGTAATATCAATTGGCTTTAATACTTTCCAAAGTAAATTATCATATTCATCTAGTATATCTACTGTAATCCCTCTTTTCATATGCTTGCTCCTAACTTATTCATTTTCGTTTCATACATTATATATCAAATGTAATTACTATATTTTGTCGATACATATGTACATCATAAAAAACCGCTCCACTACTAGCGAAACGGTTTCCTTCTGCTTACATTTAAATATTTCATTCAATTGTTGCACTACGTTTTAAAATATTTTTTAATATATGCACCACATCAGTCGTTCATTCTTAATGCTCACTTCGACTTCACGAAGTAATATAAAAACCATACTGCATGATTTTGTTCATCCGCAGCTATTCTCCGTAACAACTCTTTCAAATGTGCATCCGATGTCTCATCTGAAATTTCCAAATAAAAATCTACTGTTTTTTGTTCATCTTGTATAGCGAACTCTAATCCTTGTAAATACGTATTTGGGCAGTCTTCAGTAATTTGTGGTTTTGGCTGCCTACCAGTTAAGTTCGTATAAATTTGTACAAAGTTGTGGAAATGCTTTATTTCATCATTACGAATTTCAAGAATTTGTTTTTGTTCTACTTGATTTGGAGCCATATTCGCTAATTTTGCATAGCAGCTTATAGCGCTATACTCTCCATTAATAGCTTTTTCAATATCACTAATTAACTTATCATTCTGCCTATACCAATCATAATAATTCGAATTATACATCATATCCCCCCATACTTTCGCTTAACATTTTATGCATTTAGAAATAGTAGGAGCCTGTGTATATAACGGGACGGCTTTAGATTGAAAGAAAAGTTTGAGAAAAGGGTCTATTTTGTAAAGGAATTGCTTATTCATAAAGTGAAACTATAATCAGTGGGGATTTTACTACACGGCAAATAGCGGATAAAATATCACTATTTTTTTGTACGCTGTTGCTATAAATTCGCGAATGAATCAGGTTTCCAACCAGATGTGGTGTTGAGATGCGAAGCTATTATGAATCCAGTCATATAACTAGGAGGTACCACTATGCCATCTTTATTTAAAACTATGGCCTTCCAGCTGAAAACCGAAAGACTTGAGCTTAGTATGTGGGAGGAATCCGATTCCGTTTGGCTGAGCAAATTAATTGGCGAACGTGGCGTGGACATTCCAGCCGTTGATTCCGTTCGTAACCGGCTTATTGAGATGCGCAAGAAGGCAGATGAAAATGGTATTTCCCTTCTCACTATTCGAAGGAGAGACGAAGGCGATTTCATTGGGTACTGTGGCTTAATTATCGGTCGTTCCACACTTGAAGAGCCGGAGATTGCATACGAGTTGTTCCGCAGCGCTCATGGTAAAGGTTATGCGACTGAGGCCGCATCTGTTGTACTGGACGCCAAAGACTTTGGTCGACTGTAGGTGCTTGGAATATCGCTTCCCTCCGGGTACTAGAAAAGATAGGATTTAAGCGGCATCACAGTACGTGGGATGATGAACGTGGTGAGATTGTTTGGAACGTACGCGATCTTTAAAGATTTCGCCTTAATTCTAAACACTACACTTTTCAACAATCAAGCATTTACATTGAGAAAAAATCACAAACAAGCCGTTTCACTAATTAGTGAAACGGCTTGTTTTTAAGCGTTCAATTCTGTTTTATGCCCTTTTACTACACTACGTTTGAGTGCAGTTGCTAATATAGTAACCATACTTACTATACCAATCCAAACGAGTACAGTAACAGGTGTATTCCAGCTTAACCCTTTTCCGAAGAAGAAGATTTCTCTTAGGCCTTCAATCATAAATTTCATTGGTAACCATGAGTAAACCCAGTCTTGATAAAACGGAGACAACATCTCAGGTGCTAATGATAATAACGGTGCCCCGAAGAATAGTAATAAAGCGAATAAACCGATTCCTTTTAGCCCAACTAATGATAGTACTGCAGATATCATTAAGAAGAAACTAAAAGAAGTAATGGATAAGAATAGAACTGTATCCGTGAAGTTCGAAATATTTAACCCTACCATCCCATCTGCAATCCATGTAAGACCAAACCCAATTACAAGTGTCGCAATAGCTCCTGTTACGATTTGTTTTACTTTTAACAGAAAGTTTTCTTTTCTTGAGCTTACTGGCATTTTACTAATCGCAATAAAAATAATCGCTGCACTAGCTAAACTTGCAATCCATAACGGCTGGAATAATGATATTGGTGAGTTACCGTTCGCACTATTTTTGCCGACCTCATTCACATTTTTCACGTTCTTTACAATAGGTGTTACTAATTTCTCAGCTTGATCTGTTGTTACAGTAGCTCCTTTTGCTTTCAACCCTTCTAATATTTGTGTACGAACAGTATTGTTCATATTATCAACAATCGCCTGTAATATTTGCCCTGCCATAGTTGATGCAGCCGTATTCATTCCTTGATTAATATATATTTCTATCTCAGGTGAAGATGGCTGTGGTGTTCGTAACGACGCTTGTTTTGCGCTAAATTCTTTCGGGATGACTAATGCCGCGTAATACTCTTTATTGTTTAATCCCTTTTGAACGGCTTCTTTATTTTTTACTTCTACCCACTTCACTGCGGGTTCTTCCTCTGATTTCGCTGTTTTTTTCATGTTATCAACGATCGTTTGCCCCATATTCATTTTCGGTTGATTTGGAATTTCTACACCTTGATCCTCATTTACAATTGCAATTGGCAAGTTTTTCGGCTGCGGTTGAACAGTTGGAAATAGCGTTAATGAAAAAATAAAAACAACAAGTAGTGCAATAACTGGTGATAAAAATAAAAGTTTATTTTTAAACATTTTCTTTTCTCCTCCCTTAATTTGATCTATAATAACCAACAACGTGTTGTTTATTTATATTTTGAATTATATGTTCGAGTTGAACCTTATACAATAATCAAAAATCGTGAATGTGTTGGTTATAAGACACATTTTCCAAATGTGTTGAGTAAAATTAAGGAGGGATATGCTTTGCGCGATAATAATTTAGATTTGCGTGTTGTTCGTACGAAAACTGCCATACGAAATGCATTGGTGGAGCTAATTGAAGAAAAAGGTTTTGACGCCATTACAGTGAAAGATATTACAACGAATGCAAACATTAATCGCGGTACTTTCTATGCGCACTATCAAGATAAATTTGATTTAATGACAAAATGCCAAGAAGACATTATGTACGAGTTTTCTAGCATTGCTAAACAGAAATTCCCGGAAGTTATTGCTGACCTTGGATCAAATCCTTCTCCAACAATGCCATTTATACTTATCACTTCTATTCTTGAATTTCTAAATGAAAATAGTGATTTTATGAGAGCTGTACTAAGTCCGAAAGGAGATTTATCTTTCCAAACAAAACTGAAAGACTTTATGTGGAAAACATTATTTGAAGATACGAATGGTCCTCTCATTAATAAGGAGAATTTACTTGTTCCAAGCGAATATTTAACTTCTTATATGGCATCTGCACATATAGGTGTCATCCAACAATGGTTAAATAATGGACAAAAAGAAACACCTGAGGAGATTGCTCGTATTTTATCAACAATCGCCGTTCATGGACCTTTTTATGCGGCTGGTTTAAAGAAATGAGTTGTTGCAAAATAAAAGATCATCCACTATTTATAGCGGATGATCTTTTATTTCATTACAACACTTCAATATACCCTTCTGTTCCATGTACTCGTATTCGTTGCCCATCTTTTATTAATTTCGTAGCATTCTCTACCCCGACAACTGCTGGTAATCCATATTCACGTGCGATAACCGCTCCATGGGTCATCAGCCCGCCGACTTCAGTGACTAATCCTTTTATAGATACAAATAATGGTGTCCAGCCAGGGTCAGTAAACGCAGTAACTAATATATCTCCTTCTTCTAAATTCACTTCTTCCATGTTTAAAATAACGCGAGCTCTTCCCTCAATCACTCCTGAAGAAACAGGCAGGCCTACAATCGCGTCAGCTGGAAGGTTTTCACGTTTATATTTACCTGTAATGATTTCTCCATCAGACGTCATTACACGCGGAGGCGTTAGTTTTTCATATAATTTATAATCATTTTTTTGTTTATGAATAATTTCGTAATCTAGTTTCTTCGTGCGAACAACTTCGTGAAGCTCTTCAAAAGTTAAATAGTAAATATCATCAACTTCATGAATAACACCGCTCTGCACAAGTTGCTCAGCTTCTTTCAATAACGCCTGCTTATATATGAAATAACGATTAATCATACCGTATTTTGGATATTCACGATAGCCAATAAAATTACGGATATTACGAATCATTCGCTTCGTTTCTTCTACTTTTTGTTTACTATCCGGCAAGTGCTGCAATCGGTCTAATAATTCTTCTTCTTTTTTTAAAGCTTCTTGCAGTCCTTCTTCAAACTTCCGCTTACTCGCACCATATTCAAAGTCTCTTATATTATTTAATATCATTGGGATAATGGTTGTTGGCTTCTCACTCCAGCGCGTTTTCGTAATGTCGATTTCTCCGCTACATCTCATTCCATATTTATTTAGAAAAGCAATGATTGTATCT
This sequence comes from Bacillus cereus group sp. MYBK108-1, assembly GCF_051917185.1. Lineage (NCBI taxonomy): Bacteria > Bacillati > Bacillota > Bacilli > Caryophanales > Bacillaceae > Bacillus > Bacillus cereus group sp. MYBK108-1. Next base: position 183,362 of record NZ_JBQAHZ010000004.1, on the reverse strand, counting down.
CGAGCTTTTTCTCCGCCGTTATACTGAACAAGTTCATCTAAAAAGTTATCCTCTTCTACATGTTGTAAATACGCAATAACTTCTGGATACGGCCGAATCACATCAGCAACATCCATTAATGCTAGCCCCATTTCTGACGTAATATTATTTTGTACCGATTGAGAAAGCGCGTCTGCTACATTCTTTTCGCCTAGCCATTGCTCCATTTTTTCATTGATCCAAGCCGAAGCATTCATACCTGCCATAATGACCGCTATACTTTGCGGGTTAAATAATACTTTCTTTAATTGCTGAATGTCTTCTAAAATAAAATCAAGTACATCCACCCCTGATTTCGTTTGCATGTTTCGTTTTAACTCTTCGATTGATGCTTCACTATTCTTTATTAAATCTGTAACGATTGCTGAATCAATTTCGATTTCTGGTTGCGAACTTACTGGTGGCTTACTTTTACTAGCACTCTTTTCTTTTTCTTCATTCGGTAATAATTTAATAAAATGATCTCGCTCGATTATAGTCGTTAATGCATCTCTTACGAGTGGATCCGACTTCCCTAAAGTGTTTACTAAATAAGCTCTGCTAGCAGGTAAAGCTAATTGTTGCGTAGCATCAACAAATAGCCTTCCTCCCGCTTTACGCATAGGAGCACTAGTCGTTAACAGGAAAAAAGATAACCCTAGTGGTTTCATCGCATCGGTCATCATTTGTTGGTGACCAACCGATATATACACATGATTTCCCCCATCATTTACTTCTGGTATTGGATATAAAGTCGTAATGGGGCGACTTTGGACAATATAAAATGTATCATCCACTAAACACCATTCAATATCTTGCGGACAACCAAAATAAGCTTCAATCTGTCTTCCGATACTTGCTAGTTGTAAAATTTGTTGTTCAGACAATGTTTGAATTTTTTGCTGAGCCGGATCAATCTGTTTTGTTTCTGTTCCGCCTTCTTGTAAGCCATAGATAGCTAATTTTTTAGTTGCGATCATCTTATCGACGATTTCGCCTTCTTTTACTTTATAATTATCAGCAGAGACCAGTCCTGATACTAATGCCTCACCAAGTCCAAAACTGGCATCGATTGATAACACCTTCCGGTTAGAAGTAATCGGATCAGCGGTAAATAAAATTCCTGAAGCCTGCGGGAAAACCATTTTTTGAACAACAACACATATAGAAACTTGATTATGTTCAAAACCATTTTGCATACGGTACATGACTGCTCGCTCTGTAAATAAAGAAGCCCAGCACTTTTTTACATGCTGTAAAATTGCGTTTTCTCCGATAATATTTAAATACGTATCTTGTTGCCCAGCAAACGAAGCATACGGTAAATCTTCAGCCGTAGCACTAGAACGCACGGCATACGCATGTTCATTTCCAAAACGTGAGAGATAATGAGCTACTGATTCCACTACATCAACTGGAATTTCCACCACCATAATGACTTCTCTAATCTTCTTACTAATTTCACCAATTTGATCTCGTTCCTCAATTTTTAGCATTTTTAATTGATTCAACAAAGTTTGAAATGCTTCATTTTTTCCGATGGCCTGTTCATACCCTACCGTTGTAACACAAAATCCTTCTGGCACTTGTATCCCTTGAATATTGGATAACTCCCCTAAATTCAATCCTTTTCCACCAACAAGTGAAAGCTGCATTTTTTCTATTTCCTGAAAACCGAGAACGAAAGAACTCATTTGGCACCTCTCCTTACTATTCATGTGTTCTTGATTGTAGCAGTAGTAAATACGAATAAACAGTCTATTTCGAACTTGATTTACATGATATAATTAAGTTAGGAAGAGATTAAAAAATGCCCCAGTTGCATAATGAAGTAACTGGGGCTCCTTATTTCCGCTCAATTTTAAATTATAATTTATTCACAACTAACTTCAATGTACTTCTGTTTTTCCCCTTTTTTCTAAAACGCCATTAATTATCACACACAATTCTTACCTCGACAAATAGTATATAACCCGAAATACGCTTTAGTTTAACCTCCTGTGAGCCTTTTCACAGGAGGTTTTATACATACATATATTATTTATAATGAATTAGTTCTCCTATTTTCCCAAAAAAAGGATGATTGTATTGGAAATGAAAAAGCTTCAAGGAATTTATGATGATGTTATTAGTTTAGGGGAAAATTGTTATACCGCTATTCATCTGAAAAAATATAGGCTGCGGAAATATTCAGGTCCTCTAGATTGGTTTGAATCACCCAATCTTTCTTCTATCAATACATTATTGAAAAATAATTTTATAGACTTTATGGATTTAAAAAACATGCACGCAATGCCGGAACAAAATATTGTGTTTAATGATGGTGTGATACAACCTGTTTTTTCTCATATTATAAAAGACACAAAATATAACGTAACATCTTATCATGATTTCCCTGTTATTCCAAATGAAGATTGGTTCATCACATACCATGATTTTAAACAAAAATTAGATCGAAGAATTGATAACTTTTACGAAAAAATTCATCATTCACAATCCATTTTATTTGTTAGATGGGGCGGAAACTTGACTGAAGCACTAGAATTACAAACCGTTTTATCGAATATTGTTAAAAATAATTTTAAGATTCTTTTACTCTATCCAACAGGACTTGAAAATGAAATAAACGAATTAGAATGGGGGCTTGATCATGTTTTCCCTATTCAAGTTTCAAGTAATTATCAAAATAAAAGAACTTGGTATATCCTCTTAAAAGATATACACTTAAACTCAAAATAATAGTAGAAACTACGACTTTACAATCAATATTTTTTGTTTGCACTTTATATAAATTGATATGTCTCCACATTAATTCTAGGAGTAAATTATTGTTTTTTTAATCCCCCACTCATTCTTTTCTCAGATCCTCCAAAATGGATTTGAGAAATTAGGGAACTATAATGTCGTATTAACATATATTAAGGGGGATAAAAAGTGGACAATGAGATGAATTATGGAAGTGATTATAAGTTTATTCCAGCAACTTCAATTGAAAGTGGTCATGGCATCGAAGTATTGCCTGATTTATTTTGTTACACGATTCAAATCGTCAACATCTGTTTTGTTGGAAATCCCGAGAGCAATGATTTTGTTTTAGTTGATGCTGGAATGCCTAAATGTGCAAATGAAATTATCTCTGTCGCTGAGGATCGATTTGGTACAAACAGCCGCCCAAAAGCAATTATTTTAACTCACGGGCATTTTGATCATGTTGGTGGAATAATTGAACTCATTAAGTATTGGGATGTTCCCGTCTATGCCCATCAAATGGAGATACCTTTCCTGACCGGACAACAAAGCTATCCTGAACCAGATCCAACAGTTGAAGGTGGTATGGTAGCGAAAATGTCCCCTCTGTTCCCTAACGAACCGATTGATTTAGGAAGTAGCATAAAAGTACTTCCTACAGATGGAACTGTTCCCCATATGCCAGAGTTTAGATGGATTCATACACCAGGACACACTCCAGGTCATATTTCATTATTCCGAGAAAAAGACCGAACATTAATTGCTGGGGACGCTTTTGTTACGGTGAAGCAGGAATATCTATATAAGGTAATTACTCAGGAACAGGAAATAAGCGGTCCGCCTCGTTATTTAACAACAGACTGGAAAGCCGCTAAAGAGTCAGTTATTAAGCTAGAGAAGTTAAAGCCTCTAACCGCTGTTACTGGACATGGGATACCGATGTCAGGTGAATTGCTATCAACAAGCCTCAATACACTCGCTCAAGAATTTGATAAAATTGCTACACCTGATTATGGAAAATATGTAGATAAAAACATAAATTAAACAAAAAACTAAAATGTATCACAAAATCAAAACGTCAAAGGATATTAAAATATGTAAAAAACAATAATCTTAGACAACATCTTTATTTTAAGAATGGAACTATCCTTATTGAATAAAACTCGATATTCCGCAAACACTACCTGTAGTGTAGCCTGCTTCTTACCCAGGTTGTACTTCTTACCATAAAAAAGAGCAGTCATAATAAATAACTGCTCTTTTTACTTTTAACATACTTTTTTAAATTTTGTTCATACCATACTTAATCCATAATACGATTTAACTAAATTTTATTTCAAAGTTTTTAGTTTCAAAAAATCCGATACATCTCATGACCTTACTACATTATTAACTTTTGTTCTCTGTCTGCTACCCCTAGACCATTGCAAACAAAGTATAAAAATAAGAACAATATCAATGAAATCCCCGCCATAATACATCAGCACGCCTCCCATTTCAGCTTGTTCAGTAACTACACCAGTAGGCGGATGAGCATATATGTATTTTGATAATATCCCATGACCAGCTGATGCAATTATTAAAATAATTGATCGGTACATATAGCTATACCTATGGGATATTAAATCAACATAAATCATTGATGTGGTAAACAGATATCCTGCAATAAAAACGTGGAAATGTATGAACAAATGAAGAAGTATACTTTCGTGCATCATCGAGTATAAGCTAGTCGTATAGAGAATCCATAGTCCTCCTAAATTAAGCAAGGTTGCGATGATTGGATGAGTAAGAAGTTGTAGAGGCCTACTCTTTAGTATCCTTGAAAGACGTCGTGCTGCTTTCACATTGAGCGTTCGTAAAAAAAGAGTCATTGGAGCGGCTAATGCTATAAAAATTGGAGCAAGCATCCCAAGGAGTAAATGCACAAGCATATGCACTGTGAAATCATTATGAGCACGATGAGCTAAGGGCCCAACAACTGCTATTGCCACACAAATAAGTCCTAAAATCCAGAAGACACTTCGATATAACGGCCATCGTTTGTAATGGCGATTTGATAAAATCGTGGCTACTATATAAATTATTAACATAATTAAAATGAATACGAATAGTAAAATATCCAGTGCATTCCATATTTCATGATGAAGATGGTTATTGTTCATTTAAGCTTTTACCTCTCAATAATCTTTCATCAGTTCTTGTCTGAAAAACTAGCAGAATGCCAATTAAGAGCATTACAGTCGCAATTATGTTCCATATTACGTCGTAGATAAGAACATTATCTACGTATCGAATCTGATGTATTTTCATTAGTTTATGTTGAATTATACCGTCATATAATTGAAATCCACCACTACCAAGCATTAATCCGCTCCACCATCTTTTCAACCAAAATGCATTTCTACGACGAAGATCAGCAACCATAAACAAGGAACCAATCGTTGCAAACCAACTAAAAGCATGAAAAAGACCATCTGAAATGAGTCCAATATCTGTTGTAGATTTATCATAAAAATGGTGCCAATGCAGCAGTTGATGAAAAATAGTTTCATCTATAAAAGCTACTAACCCTAGCCCAAACAAGATACCTGACCATAGATTACGGGTCAAATAAACAGAAGAGGTTAAATAGCTTGTATTATCAGTTTTGGTAACCATTAAATCCTATCCTTTCCACTAATGTACATTATTATTTTTCCCAAAAGAAAAATGTGCTAAACATACTTAGTGCCAAAGGAAAATAACATTCAACTAGATGTATCATATAAATACTTATTCTCAAGCATATTTAATATTTGGTTAAAACTCACTAAAAAAGCTTTAAGAGGTTCACTATTCTAAAATAGCGCTAGTACAATTTCTTTAACACTTTAGAATGAATCTATATTTTTAGCATTTAATCAATTTATTAACAATGGAAATTACCATTGAGTCTTAACTAATTGACCTATAAATAAACTATAGTTTTCCTCTAAAGATAATTTCCATATCTTCATTTTAATATTGCATTTGTATTGCCTTTTGCACATTTTGAACATCATTTTTTAATAGTTGTTTTAAATCGTAAGCTGGATAGTAACCACGTTCGTACATAAAGTTAAAAACCTGCGCATGTAATTGTATAGCACCATTTATTTGACGGGTTAAAACTTCTCTAAGACGGGGCGTTGCAGTTTCAGTAATTGCAATTGCATAATTTCGAACAGATGTCTTTGCTAATCCAAGTAAATCTCCGGCGTAAAATCCAGTGTCATCACGATGCTGCGCTTGAAATCCAGGAGCATAAGGATAAAATTGTACTAACTCTTGTAAGTTGTTTTGGATGACATTTATAGCTTTAATATATAACGATTGAAGTGCTTGATCTGATACATTCCTAACTGATTTTTTTAATTTGATTAAACCGTTTGCTTGAAATGCTACTAATTCATGTAACTCCAATGTTTCATGCCAAGCTAGCTGATTAGGATAAGACATAGATGTTCCCCCTTAATATTCATTCATGCCACACTATGCAAAAAAATTCAAAAAGGGCCTATACTACTGAATTCATTTCAATCTAATTCATGATTACTTTTCATCCTTCTATGTTAATCACAATAAAGTATCCTTAATTCCTCTTCCCTACTTTTTTATATCCTTAATTTTGATTTTCAAAATGACTTCTTCGCCTTTACAATCTATAAATTTAATTTTTTCTTCCTTGAAAACCCCCATCATAATACATCCTTTCTTGTTTCGTTATAAACCATATTAGTTAGAAAATATAAATGTGAACATTGTACCTACATATTCCTTTTATATTTTTTAAATTTTATAGCTACTTAAATTTATACGTTATTAAAGATCCACTATTAAAGTAACTACATTGAAGGGGATTTTTCATTAAATCATTTTATTTTTATAGATTAAAAAATAATTATTCTAGCCGTGTTAGTCACCTATTCTTAAATAATTAATAGGTTATATATTATGACTTAGGAGGGATAAAAAGATGACTATACTTTATGATAAAGACTCTTTACAAAAAAATATTATTACCCTTCCACATTGGCAACGAGAAGCTTTCCGTTCTTTTAAATTAAAAATGACAGATAAAGATAAATTGTTTCCTTGTATACCAGCTCAACACGGCTTTACAGCCAATCACCTCCGGTACGGATTCATTGGTGATCCTAGAGATACGAATACTAGCGAGGACTTTGCCACATTACTTAAAGAATATACGGAATGTTCTAGAGACACAGGTCAATACGCCTCACTTATTGTTTTTATTCATACACCAATAGATTTACTGCGAGAAACTACAGTTGAAGATTTTGAACATATGTATTGGTCTCTACTTAATACAACCAGTTGTTTGGACGAGATGGAATGGCCTACGCACATTCCAAATGACCCTATGGAGAATACTTGGGAATTTTGCTTTCATAATGAATCATATTTCGTTTACTGCGCTACACCTGCCCATGTCAATAGACAAAGTAGACATTTTTCATGTATGATGCTCGCTTTAACACCTAGATGGGTTTTACAGGGAGTTATGAATTCTGAGAAACGCAGTCGAAAACTAAAAGACGTAATACGCCAACGTCTAGCCGCTTATGACAAAGCTCCTATTCATCCCTCTCTTAAAGATTATGGTGAAAAAGATAATTATGAATGGCAGCAATATTTTTTACGTGATGATGAAACCGTCCCATCCAAGTGTCCATTTTCTCGAATCATAAAATACTTTCATAAAAATAAGTAATTCACTCCGTTTTTTATTATTTAGTTGTACAAACTTTAACCACTGAATAGATTTAATATAGATCAAATTTAGTGGGAGGAGCATATTATACGTGGGCATATTTTTAAGCTATGTTTTCTTAGGTTTATCATTATCTGCTCCAATGGGACCTATAAATGCTGCGCAGCTAGAAAAAGGTATTAGGAGTGGGTTTTTTCACGCTTGGATTCTTGGCATAGGAGCCTTACTTGCAGATGTTATCTACATGGCACTTATTTATTTAGGTGTAATTCATTTCCTCGAAAAAGATATTATAAAACTTTTCTTATGGTCTTTCGGAGCTTTTGTTTTAATCTATACAGGCATTGAAAGTTTAAAAAATGCGAATCAAATTAGTATTAGTAATACTAGAAATGATGATTCAATTATTAAAAGCTTTTTTTCTGGTTTTTTTATGTCTTTATCGAATCCATTGACAATTCTATTTTGGCTTGGAATTTTCGGCTCTATATTAGCAAAAGCCGCTTCTTCCTATAATAAAGAGCAGCTTTTGTTATATAGCTTTGGTACTATTTTAGGTATTTTTATTTGGGATATTACGATGGCGAGTACATCTAGTATATTTCGTAAAATTTTAAATACGCGTATATTGTCTCTTATAACAGTAATATCTGGAATATCACTTATTATTTATGGATTATATTTTGGTTTTCAAACTTACCAAATCATTTTTCAATAGCTTCTATTATTTAGTTGTTATATACTACTCATATTGTGTAAAAATAGATTCTTCATATAGCTGTATTCCTTTTCCTTGAGACAAAATGAACAATTATAGTAACAATAATAACTATTCCTAAAAACAACAAACTCACTAGGAAACCAAAACGCGTTGTTTTTTGCAATAATGTCCCACTAACAGCTAGTGCAATCATTATAAGACCAATAATGCTTTTTATCTGCATCCAACCTTTTGGATTCATTAATCTCCAAAATGAAAGAAGAATGAGACTCCATGTATATAACAACATTAATCCAGCTGCAGTTGTTACATATTCATATATATTTTTCGGTAGTAATAAAGCACTAAGGATAGAGGCACCAAGTCCAATTATAATAAGAATTAGGGCTGGGAATGAGATGTTTTTTTTGTTTTTTTTAGCAAACATTGCAGGTGCATCACCTTCTTCAGCTAAGTTCATGAGTACACTTGTCACTGCAAATAATGAACCAACTAATGTTGAAAAACCCGCTAAAATTAATACTACATTTAAAATAAATGGCACATACGGCAAATTATAGTCTTGTAATGCTACTACAAAAGGGCTTTCTTTCGTATTAAACTGGTTTAATGGAACCATCATAATTGCCAACCCTAAAGAGACTACGTAAATAATCGTTAAAATCATTAACATTACTCTTCCTGATTTTTGTGCATCTTTAGGGTCTTTCAGTCTTATTGTCATTAACCCCATAATTTCGATTCCTCCAAATGCATAAAATGCATAAATTAGAGAGGACCAAGTGCCTTTTAATCCATTTGGGAACCAGTCTTTAAAATTCCGCGGAATTTGTGCTTTATATAAACCACCTTTTATAAATCCTAAAATAACTAAAATAGCAATTACAATAAACCCTATAATAGCAGCGATTTTTATAATAGCCATCCATTTCTCTAAACGTTCGAATATCTTTACCCCTATAAAGATAATTAATATAGCCGCTACTCCATATATAGCAGCAAATATCCATAACGGTATTTTAGGAAACCAGTAGCGTGAAAAGATTCCTAACGCACTTAACTGGCTGCCCATAATAAGCAGTTCAGAACACCAATATGTCCATCCATGACTAAAACCCGCCCAATTTCCAAAAGCTTTTTTTGAATAAATGCGAAAAGATCCTTTTTGCGGATCTTCTACAGCCATTTTTGCCAATGCTTCAAATACAATATAAGTAGTAAATCCAGTTAAAATAAGAATAAGAATAATTGACGAACCACCTATTTTAATTCCTATACTGGATCCTAAAAAGAAACCGGTCCCTATTGTACAGCCAATCCCAATAAGTGAGAGTTGCCACCATTTTAAATCTTTTTTTTCTTTCGTTTCGTTCTCAACATCATGACAGGTCATATCACTATTCTCCTTTATTCATTTTGAGAATGCCCCTCATGATCACTTAAGTACTTCTCAGCAAGCTTTTCAACAACATCAACGACATCATGAGCCTTTATTTTATGGTTTGCTACTCTTTCACTTCCTACAGAAATCTCAACTGTAAATAACGCTTCATATTTCATTTTTTCTGCCCCTTTCGCATCAAATATAACCTCTTATCTTTCATTTCACAGAAATTAATTATGTATTTAAAACCTCGAGATTATAAAAATTAAACAAATAAAGTTAAAAAAATTGTAACGCTACTAAGCTTATTTATTAAAAAAATGTATGAGGAAGGAGAGACGGCATGCCTCTCCTCTATATCCATTTCATATATAAAATTAGCGAGTAACGCCACCGCCAAGTTGTTGCTCAGCTAATGATACAAGACGTTTCGTAATTTCACCACCAACAGATCCGTTTGCACGAGCTGTTGCATCTGCACCAAGTTGTACGCCAAATTCTTGAGCAATTTCATATTTCATTTGATCAAGAGCTTGTTCAGCGCCACGTACTAATAATTGATTGCTGTTTCCACTGTTATTGTTTGACATGTTCATTCACCTCCTTCTTTCTTTAATATGTTAAATTACATGCTAAAATATATAGCTAATTAATTGGTAATTACGACCGTGAATTCAAAGGTATAGTTGATTCTCTTTAAACTAAAAATAATCGTGTATAGGAGAACGAAATATACCTTACGTGCCATGGGATATCATAAATAGGCCTCCAGTACAACATAAAACGGGTTAAGCTATTTAACAGCATAACCCGTTTTTAATGAAATATTGTATTCCATATACTTTTACACAATGGAGGAAAATGATGAAACATTTTGTTGCTTTATTAATTAAATACACAGCGATAACTGCAGTATTACTTATCGTACTTAGTATCTTTAAAGGCATTTCAATTCCTAGAGTATTACTAATTTCTCTTTTCCTTACAGGAGCTGCCTATTTAATCGGTGATCTCTTCATTTTACCTAAATACGGAAATATGATTGCTACAATGGCAGATTTAGGCTTAAGCTTCTTTGGAATTTGGTTACTAACATCCTTGTTTACTGATTTAGATGTTACTCGTAATATTGGACTTTCTTCATTTATAGCCGCTTTAATTATTGGTGGAACAGAAATTTTCTTCCACATTTATATGAAGAGGCTAGTACTGCGTAACGACAATGAATTAAGAAATCACAATCATATTCATCATGATAAATATGCTATAGAAATGTCAGATGAATATATAGATTCTTCCACCATAAATAAATCCAAGCTTAAGGATACATCTAAAAAATAAAAAAGTGGCCAACGCCACTTTTTTATTTTTGTTTATTACGCTTGGTCAGAATTTCTTACATGTAATGGAGGTGGAACTACCCATCCCTTTTTCTTACTTAAACGTAGCAGAGTTACACCTGCCTGCGCTTTTTTCATATGAAATTGTCCGAATAGCATACCTACATCTTCTCGAAGGCATTTTCCCATTACTTGACTACATGTCACAAGTCCAGCTGCTAACCCTGTAGAAACCGCTGCTGCAATTTCTGCATCATTAATACGTGCTCCAGGAGGAATGTCTTCAATAGATGCAACTGGTCGTTCTGGCGGAGCAGGTGGTAAAGCTATTCCATTAACCTTTAAAAGAGTTTTTAACTCTTCTATTTCCGAATTCATATCATTTTCAATTAAGCTTTCTAAAAACTTCTTTAAATCTTCGTCACCTGTGTGATTCATAAATACTTGATGGCTTGCGATTGCACCTTGTGCAGCAAGAAGATAACTCCAAATATCAAATACTTCTCCGTAATGTAACGGTTCATTTTGAGGATTTCCACTTAATATACCCATTTTTAAATTCCTCCCTTTCGAAAATATCATAATAAATATTGATTTTAATATTGAAATCAAATTTTTAAGTATGCTTTTTCCTGCAAAAGCTTTTCTACTATGCATGGAAAACACCTTTCCAACACTGCGTGTTTATTGTTTAGGAAAGTAGTTTACAAATTAAATACCCAAAGATTATGAAAGAAGATTATCAATAATCTTTGAGTGAGAATCTGTTTAATATAAGGTTTTTTATTTTTATGAATACACAAAAGAAATTGATTTACATATTTGCTATATTTTAAGCTAATTTACTTAGCGGTTAGCTCTACCACCAAGTTGTTGTTCTGCCATTGCTACTAAACGTTTTGTAATTTCACCACCAACAGATCCGTTTGAACGAGCTGTTGTATCTGCACCAAGTTGTACACCAAACTCTTGTGCAATTTCATATTTCATTTGATCAAGAGCTTGTTCAGCGCCTCGAACTAATACTTCATTACGACTTCCACTATTATTTTTTCCCATATTGTTTCACCTCCGATGTTTTTAATATGCTACAAATTATGAAATAATAATTATCCTTTTTATGGAAATTAGATTATGAATAAAAATTGATTTTTTTCTTAAAGTAGGGCAAAACATATAAGAAAGAATAACTGATATAACATACTTTCATAACAACACTATGTATACTTTCTAATTCCCTTCAGTAAATAAAAGAAAGATTTCTATTTCACCAAGAGATTAAATAAAATTATGTTTTGAGACATAATTCAAAAGGAGATATGAGATGAAAGCTGTAACCTATCAAGGACCAAACCAAGTACAGGTTAAACAAGTGGATGATGCAAAATTAGAGAAAAAAGATGATATTATTGTAAAAATTACTTCAACCGCTATTTGCGGTTCTGATTTACATCTATATCAAGGCAACATGCCCTTACCTCAAGGATACATTATCGGCCATGAACCAATGGGAATCGTTGAAGAAGTCGGGCCAGATGTCACTAAAGTGAAAAAAGGCGATCGTGTTGTCATCCCCTTCAACGTTTCTTGTGGACATTGTTTCTATTGCCAACATGAAATGGAAAGTCAATGTGATAACTCAAACCCTCATTACGATTCTGGTGGATACTTTGGTTATACAGAGAAATTTGGTAATCATCCAGGAGGACAAGCAGAATATTTAAAAGTTCCATTTGGTAATTTTACTCCATTTGTTATACCGGAATCATGCGAGCTTGAAGATGAATCCCTACTATTTCTATCAGATGTTTTACCAACAGCCTATTGGAGTGTAATAAACGCAGGCGTTAAGCCAGGTGATACTGTTATCGTCCTTGGTTGTGGACCTGTTGGATTAATGACACAAAAATTCGCTTGGATGCAAGGTGCTAAACGTGTAATTGCAGTGGATTACTTAGATTATCGGATGAATTATGCAAAAAAGATTAACAATGTTGAGGTATTTGAGTTTACAAAATTCCCCGATATGGGAGAACATTTAAAGGAAATTACACGTGGCGGTGCTGATGTAGTTATTGATTGTGTGGGGATGGATGGAAAAAAATCGCCTCTAGAATTTCTGGAACAAAAATTAAAATTACAAGGTGGAACTCTCGGTCCTATTCAAATCGCTACGAAAGCCGTAAGAAAATATGGAACGGTTCAAATGACCGGCGTTTATGGTGGCAATTATAACGCCTTTCCACTCGGTGCATTTTGGGTTAGAAATATTAATCTTAAAATGGGACAAGCACCTGTCATTCATTTTATGCCGGAACTATTTGAAAAAATAACAAATAAAGAATTTGATCCAAAAGAGATTATTACACACAAAATTCCCCTTGAAGAAGCGAGTTATGGTTATCAAATTTTTAATAACCGGGAAGATGATTGTATAAAAGTCATTTTGAAGCCTTGAAAATACATCCTTTTTAAATGATTATTTTTAACTATTCTTAAAGCTAAAGATAAGATTAAAATCCATGCCCTTATCTTTTTCACCCAAAATTAGTAGTTATTTTTGATTACATCCTACCTTCTTTTATGCCCTCTTTATTATACAAAAAATGCAAGTTGTAGCTTTTGTATAAGGCTTGATTCAATTAATTTAATAAACCTTGATAAAAGAACAAATTGAAATAGCGTGTTTTGAAAATTTTTTTTGATTAAAACACGCTTTTCTATATTTAATTGAATCATCCTTTTATAAAAAAGTTTGATAATTTTTGTGATCCTTGCTCAATTAAAACGCCCTTTAGCTGAAGGAAAAATCAGTTTATAACTGATTTTTCTTCTCTAATTCTAATTGATTAACAATGTAAGATACTAATGTATTTAATGGATTAATAATAGTCTTAGATGTTTTATACTCAACTTGCTGAGATGCATCAACCATAGATAATTGAGCAACGGAGATAATTTTCTTTTCATCTTTAATAATTTGATTTAAGGACTTTGTAATTTCTTGGTTGTATTCTTCTTTTAGCCCTTGCATTATCAATTCAAAAGTACTATCTATAACAATAACTTCTAAATCTAAAGATTTTTGATAGTTATTAGCATGATGTTTAAGACGTTTTACTGTACCTTCAACAGTTGCAGGATTTGTAAAAAGAATTGTCTGAGGTTGCTGTATATTGCTGATGTAATCAAAGAAAGGTTCATCAACTTTAATAATTGGCACTGATGTTGAGAGTTGGTCTTCCTGTAAAATAGCAATATAGTTTGTGCAAGTAATAAGGATAGCATCAACATTACATTGGGCAATCCATTCTATTTGCTCTTTAACTTTCAGTTGAGCATCTGATTCTAGGAAATTTTCATTTGATGTAACTCGATACATTAATGCCGGGTCAACAAAATGTATTAATTCAATGTTAAATGAAGAAAGTGCATTTTCTATATATTCTATATTCGAATAATGGGCGTGTAAGCAGCCTAATCTTTTTCTCAATTCCATCCCACCTATATTATATTTCTGCTTATTCTATCAGTACGCGAATTAAAATGTCTATTAAAATTGAGAATGAGATCTTTCCTCTTATTTCACAAAATGGCCTTTTAATGAAACAACTTTCTTGTCACTTAACATAAAGGAGTAAATCATGGTAACTTTTTTATAAACATCTCGTCCTTCTTCAAAACAATGCTTCTTTTTTTAATAACACCGTGACTTTATTTAAAAGCAATACAAGTTCAAATCTTCCCACACTCATCTCAAATTTAAAATGGTTGTTTCACACCTTCACATTTTTGAGGAAAAACCTACAATCAGAGAAAAGAGAAATATAAGTAATAAACATCCTATTATTGGAAACTATATCAATGTTAACTATCTTAAAAAGAGGTGTACTTCATGTTTTATTATAAAGAAGAACTGATTAATATTATCAAGCCGGACAAGCCAGATCCAGCTGCCGCAAAAGTTTTACAAGAAATATTAGGTGGGCATTATGGCGAAATGCGTACAATGATGCAATACTTCTTCCAAAGCTCAAATTTTAGAGGGAAAGAGAAGCAATATCGTGATTTACTTCGAGGTGTTTTTTTAGAAGAAATAAGCCATGTAGAACTTGTACAACATACAATTAATCAACTATTAACTGGATCTGGTGAACCTACACCAGGAAATGCAGGTGTTGACACAGCACCACTTGATGAAGCGGTTAAACATGCCAATCCTCATCACTTTATTGTAGGTGCTCAAAGTTCATTGCCCGTTGATGCAGCTGGCAACCCATGGAATGGATCTTGGGTATATAGCCATGGGAATTTAATTAGCGATTTATTAGATAACGTAGTACTTGAATCTACAGGTGTACTTCAAAAAACTAGAATTTATGAAATGAGTTCCAATCAAACTTTTAGAGAAACACTTGCATTTTTAATTGTACGTGATAATGCACATCAAAATGCTTTCGCAAAGGCTTTAGAGACATTGGGTGTTGAATGGGGGAAACTCTTCCCTGTGCCGAACTATGATATTAATAAATACCCAGAGTGCAGAAAGTATGTAGACATGGGATTCCATAACGCACAATTTAATTTTAGCTTAGATCCAACAAGAATGGGAGAAATATTCCAAGGTGAATCACCAAGTAGAAACAAAGGAACATTAGCAGTAACGGACCCGCCAAAAGGTTTTCCTGTACCAGAACTTCCTGAAATGCCAAATGAGCATAGTCCCGGATTAAAAGATATGGATCTTTAAGATCATTATGGCCAACTATTGATTCATGGTTGGTCATAGTTATTTATAAAGATTCATGTAAACTTGTTGTTAACATGATAGGATGTTTTAATAAATCCTCTTTATTTAAAAGTGATGTTGATTATATTGCTGCTCCTCTTAATTTTGTTTCTATGAACTATTAAACGCCACTGTTACTTACTTATAATCTCCCTACCTCTATTCACGTATAAAATCCCTATATTGTAAACAAAGAGGAGGGACTTGTCCCCCCTCTTCTTTTAATTTTTCTTTAAAAGAGTTGCTCCTGCAATCCCTGGGTGCGTCATTTCGAATGGATCTAGAATTAACTCTAAGTCTTCTTGTGACAGTACACCATTTTTCACACAAAGTTCTCGAACGGATTGCCCTGTCGCGATTGCTTCTTTCGCAACGCGAGCTGCAGCTTCATAACCGATATGAGGGTTCACGGCTGTAATAATTCCTACACTCTTCTCAACATACTCTTTTAAGCGATCTTCATTCGCTTCAATTCCTTTTAAGCAATTATCTGTAAAGGCACGGAAACCGTTATTCATAATGCTAATTGATTGTAGTAAGTTGAAAACAAGTACTGGTTCCATAACGTTTAATTCTAATTGTCCTGCTTCTGAAGCAAGGCAAATTGTATGGTCATTACCAATTACTTGGAACGCAATTTGGTTAATAACTTCTGGCATAACAGGGTTTACTTTCCCTGGCATAATAGATGAACCTGGCTGACGAGCTGGTAACATAATTTCTGCTAAACCAACACGTGGACCTGATGCCATTAAGCGAAGGTCATTCGCAATTTTAGACATATTCATCATACATACTTTAAGTGCTGCTGATACTTCTGTGTATGCATCCGTATTTTGCGTTGCATCTACTAAGTCTTCTGCACCAACAAGTGGCAGTCCACTAATTGCAGCTAAATGTTTTACAACCGCTTCAATATATTCTGGATCTGCATTTAAGCCTGTACCAACTGCAGTTGCTCCCATGTTCACTTCATATAAGTGTTGACGTGATTGCTGAATTCGTTTCATATCACGTTCAAGCACACGAGAGTATGCTTTAAATTCTTGCCCAAGACGAATTGGCACAGCGTCTTGTAAATGTGTACGACCCATTTTAATTACATGATCGAACTGTTCTGCTTTTAATTCAAATACATCGTGCATATAGCCCATCGTTTGTAATAAACCTTCTAATGCGTTTAATGTAGCGATATGAATCGCCGTTGGGAATGCATCGTTTGTGGATTGCGCCATGTTTACATGACTATTTGGACTAATATAGTGATAGTCTCCCTTTTCCATTCCTAATAATTCAAGAGCACGATTGGCAATGACTTCATTTGCATTCATGTTCATTGAAGTACCTGCTCCGCCCTGAATTGGATCTACGATGAAATGATCATGCCATTTTCCATCAAGAATTTCTTGAGCAGCCTCTGCGATCGCACCACCCTTGTTCAATTCCAATCTTCCTACATCTGTATTAGCAAGCGCTGCTGCTTTTTTTACAATTGCGAACGCTCTAATTAAGCCTTCATGGATTTTGTATCCTGTAATCGGGAAATTTTCAACAGCGCGTAAAGTCTGAATTCCGTAATATGCCTCAATAGGTAATTCCTTTCCTCCCAAAAAATCATTCTCCACTCGCACGTTCTTGTTTGTCATTGCCATTTTAATTTCTCCCCCATATTAAATGTAAAACCTAAATAAATCATATGAAGTCATTACCAATCCTTATCAGATTTTATTGTTAAATCGTAGGCTAAAGGCTCTTCAATAATTTTTTTAATCTCTTCTAATTTATTAGTTTTCCCAAGCGCCCACATCAATTTTGCTATGATGGCTTCCGTATTCATATCTCCAGACAATATTACTTGATGTTGCGCCACTTTCCGTCCTACTTCATAGAGAAGTATGTCTTCTCCTTCTTCCAGGCATTGAGTAGTAATCACTACAGCAATCCCCATTTCAGTCAACTCTTGAATTTTCGAAAGCAAGTTCCTTCCTTCAAAAGGTAATCCACCGTTTCCAAAACTTTCAATAATAATCCCTTTATACAAATCTTTTAAACAATCAAACACCTCAGGCTTTGTACCTGGATACAATTTCATAAGAAAAACATCCGTACATAAATTAGTATTTATTGAAAGTTCACTATGTGAGGAAGTTGGCTTCCAATGATATTTCACTTCATCTTCATTTACCTCAGCAACATATGGATAATTCACACTTTCAAATGCATCATAACTTTTTGTTCGCATTTTAACTGCTCTCGTCCCAATAATCACCCTACTATCAAAAACAATAAACACACCGCCAACATCCTCACAGGCAAACCTAAGAGCATCAGCTACATTTTTCTTTGCGTCTGTCTTTTTAAAACTAATAGGTACTTGTGAACCTGTTAAAACAACTGGTTTTCTTAAACCTTGCAGCATATAAGATAACGCAGAAGATGTATAAGCTAACGTATCCGTTCCATGTGTAATCACAAACCCGTCATAGTCATCATAGTGATTAAAAACAGCATTAGCTATTTCTTTCCAGTGCTCAGGTTGCATATTGGTACTATCAATATTCATTAAGATTTTGCAATCTATTTCTAAGTTTCGAGAAGACTTCGAAAAATAATTCAATAATTCCTCAGCGGACAATCCTGGAACAAGCCCCTCATTCCCCTCCACAGATGCAATTGTCCCACCAGTTGCAAGTAATAAAATTTTCTTCATACACAACCCCTCCATAAAATAAACAACGATATATCGTTCGCGTAATGCGTATTTATATTTATCATTATAGAACTTAATTTGAATTAATCAAGATTTTGTATTCAATACGCGTACTTTTTTTCTATTCTTGATTCTTTTTCTATGTTATAATTAATTTAATAAAATTAGATGGGGTATGAGACGAATGCTGGAACGTTTATCTAAATTAAGAAAAAATCAAAAATGGTCCTTACAAGAGACAGCAGATCGACTTGGGATTGCGAAAAGCACCTATGCCGGGTATGAAAATGGTTATAGATTACCTTCATTACAATCTTTATCAAAAATAGCCGATTTATTTGATACATCTGTAGATTATATATTAGGCCGAATTGAACATTCTCATCAAAACAAAGATGTAATTGATATTACAAGACTCCTAAACGATCCAGATCCAACACTTTTAATAGATGGAGAAGCACTGTCAACAGAAGAGATAATAGATTTTATTGCTTTTGTGAGAAGTAAACGAGAACTAAGTTCCAAGAGAATAGAAAACATTGAACCAACATGTAAAAGTTGATTCAATAAAAAACGAAGACACTGTACTCTTTAAACTTAGAAATACTTAGACAATTAATTTGCAAACGGTTTATATAATAAATTCTTAGCAGCTGGCCTCATTCGGGGACTTATACTTGGAAACAATCCCATTGGTTATATGATTCAATTATTTTTCATCATTTGTATAGTGGTAGCAGCTATTTTCCGAGGTTTCACATCCAATAAATCAATTATCATGAAACAAGGATTTCTCGCTATTTTAGCGTTGCTTGCCCTTTTATC
Source organism: Bacillus cereus group sp. MYBK108-1 (assembly GCF_051917185.1). Classification (NCBI taxonomy): domain Bacteria; kingdom Bacillati; phylum Bacillota; class Bacilli; order Caryophanales; family Bacillaceae; genus Bacillus; species Bacillus cereus group sp. MYBK108-1. The sequence goes on along the minus strand of NZ_JBQAHZ010000004.1, from coordinate 164,071 downwards.
TGTCATATAGAACTAAAACTTTTCAATAAAGGAACTCACTTTTGAAGAATACGCCATTCTTTCTGTAGATTTATAAGAAAGAATGGCGTTTTTGTATGTCTATTTCTGTATCGAAAGAATTTGAAAGTATAACAGAATTTAAACAAGAATTAGCAAAGTATATAAAATACTATAATCATGAAAGAATCAAGGAAAAATAAAAGGAAATGAATCCAGTATTGTACTAGGCTCATTCCCTAGAGGCTACTTAATAAACCGACCTTTCTAACTTTTGGGGGCACAGTCTAGTTGAAGTGCTACAAGCAACGAATTTACTACTTTAAAGTTAAGTGTTTAACCTTGAAGTACTGAAATTCTTTTTTTCCAGACAAAGCATACATTATATCTTGATGCTTTATTGTCCTCTTATAATTATGTGGTATCGGGAATTTGTTTCGTTGTTCTTTTATTATAATTATGATTACTATAAGTGATAAAGCTACAGGTATAAAAACGATTAACAAAGCATCTTAATGTTTATGAAATTCTTTGTTAATCGTTTCTCTTCTCCCTAATCTCCTGCGAGACTATATTTTTTTATTAAAATTTTCCATATCTTATTTGATTTATTCTGTAACACCAGATTGGGTTACTTTTACATCAGCTGTTACACGAAAACGTAAATGTTTATAGGATTCTTCCCATTCTTGACTGTTCCATTTTCTTACGTGAGTTCTACCAAGCTTTCTAAGTCCTATAGGATCTGTGTCTTTTTTAATAAATCTCTTTATCAATGTAGTTGCTTTTTTTTCTATTTCTTTTTCCATAATTTTTTCTAATTTTTTTATTTCTTTAGGATTATCTAGATTTTTTGTTTTTGTAAATTCTTGAATTTCAGCTTTAACTTGAATATGAGCATTTACGAATGGAGGCTTACTATTCCCCTCCATCTTATATTTTGTTCTAGCTTTTATATTCTCTATCGTGGCGTAAGTATTTGAGGAACCAGGTAGTTTGAATTGGTATGTACCTTGTTTAAAATTATCTGTCAACAATTTAAATACAAATAAATCTTTAGGGTTTACTTTATCAACCATTTTACATCTTTTAAAAAGTGCTATTCCATCTAACTCCAACACATTACCTTTTTTAGATATTATCGGTAAATAGGAATCTCTCGCATCATCATTAAGTTGGTTTAAAAACATAAAAAAATTTGTTTTTGGCTGCGTTCCATTATCCATATTTTGCTCCAGTAAAGAGGATAGATAGGAAGCAATTTCTTTTTCTTCAGAATAATTCCCCTTTAATAGTGATTCCCCTTTTACATTTGTAATTGCTAAATAAATTGCATTTCCTACACTAGGATTTCGGTTCAAAGTCTCTAAAATTTCCTGCATTCCCTTATCAATTATTTTTTCATTAAATATAATAACACGCAATTGCCCCAACTCTAGAGGTCCAGAAGATTTTTCGGATGCTCTTGCAAGAACTTCTCTACCAGTCTGGCCTGATGCTGAATAGATTTTCGTTTCACCTTCCCCGCCTCCTTTATAAGCTGAAATCGCAAAGGTTCCTTTTAGCTTACCTTTTGCTTCGGTATCATATGCCGCAACTTGAACTAAGTCAATGTCATCCACAATTTTCGTTTTAGCACAACCTATTAAGAAGACACTTACTATAATGAAAAGTAACCATCGCTTCATGTTTATCTCCTTAACTTTATTTTGGCGGTTTGAATTAGCCATAGTACAGGTAAGTATACATATATATACATAAAGCCAATTTGACCTGTCCAAGTATTTAATAAGTTAATTTTATTACGGTTATTCAAGAAAAATGATAAAACGAAGATGAATACGATGATAACTGGCAAAACATATTTTTGCTTTATTCCCAGCGCCTCTTTTATACCACGACTTACTCCCCACAATGTAAAGGAAACGTTAGGTAATATAAAAAAAGCCCAAACAGAAACAATAATGTATTCAAACCGCTCTATAAAGGGAAATTGTATAATTTTAATCATGCTTAAATATGCCCATATCGCGCTCGCTAGTTGTTTTTCACTAAAAAACGCGAGAGTTAAAATCATAAGGTATGTGTAGACAATAGTCGTTACTAAATTTGCATAGTGCGCATATTTTTGAGACGTTCTTGCCTTTTTAATAAATGGGTAGTACAGCAATAACATTTCAAATCCAAAAAAACTAAACATATTTCCTTTCATTCCTTTCATAATTTCTAGGAATGAATGCTGTGCAATTGGAAATAAATTTTGAAAATCTGCATACTGCAAAGGATAAAAAAATGTGAAGATTAGAATGCTTGGGATAACGATTCCAAAGAAGCCGATTCCGGCAACTACCCGAAATCCTCCAGTAACAATGTAATAACATAGACCCAAAAAAGCCCCTGCTATAATCCAAGATGAAATGGAAGGAAACATCCAAACATGTACTACTTCGATATAAGTATGTAGTGTTGTTGCACCTAACAATACAATATAAGATAAAAAAATGAAGTTGAACATTCCACCAATCCATTTCCCAAACACGTTTTGATTGATTGCAATGATATCTCCATTACCCTGATTTAAAATCTGATATATGATCCAAATCATAAGATTAACAGATATTCCAAAAAGTAGCGTACTTATCCACGCATCATTTCCAACTAATTTTGCACTAATCCTTTCAAAACCAAGCATACCAACCCCCATCTGTATAGTAATAATTAAAAAAAATACCATAAATGGAGAGACTTGATACTCAATTGGGATCTGTTTCATAATGCTCCTCCCTGTTAATTTCAATCATCAAAATCATTTCGTGATTTGATTTTATTTTTCTCTACCTCTTCTGGATTAAAACGAAAACGCTGTTTAGATCTTGAAAAAATAGGACGTCGGAACATCGCTGAGATTGGCATACGTATAATGCTGTCTTTCCAATCTGTAGGGCGTGTAGGATAAAAAGGGAACAAATAAGGACGTCTTAATGATTCTGTACGTAATAGGCGTGCTAAAAGTAAAGAACTTGTTAAAACAATTCCTAATAAGCCCAACAGGTGTGCAGCTATTATAAAAGGAAAACGAATTACTCGAATTGTATTACCAATTCGATATATTGGTGCTGTAAATGAACTAAGAGCTGAAAGTGCAACAATGATAATAAGTACGTTACTTGTAAGACTTGCCTCTACCGATGCTTGTCCAATAACAATACCCCCTACTATACCGACAGTTAGACCCACTTTAGTTGGTAAACGTGTCCCCGCTTCTCTCAGTAATTCAATCGTTATTTCTAAAAAAAGTGCTTCAATGACTGGAGGAAAAGGTACTTTACTTCTCGATATGATCAACGTTTCAAGAAGTTCTTTTGGAATTAGCTCATAATGATATGTTAAGATCGCAACATATAATGGAGTCGTTAAAACAGAAAAGATAAAAGCAAAAATCCTTAACAGTCGAAAAAATGAGGCCATAATCCAAGGCATGGTATAATCTTCTGTCGTAGAAAAAAAGTCAATTAATGTTGTTGGAAGAGTGATAGCATAAGGCGAGCCATCTACAAAAAGTGCAATTTTCCCTTCTGCTAATACAGCTGCTACACGGTCAGGACGTTCTGTATTCAAAAATTGAGGGAATATAGAATTCGGGTTGTCTGCAATTAACTGCATCAAATACGTGCTATCCAAAACGTGGTCTGTTTTTATTAGACTCACCCTTTTTATAATTTCTTGTAGATTTTGATCATTTACAATTCCCTCAATAAATACAATTGCAACAGTTGTGTTAGAGAGCGCGCCTACTTTCAATTCCTTCATTTGTAAATAAGGTGTTGGAAGCTTTCTACGTACTAAATTTAAGTTTACATCTAAATCTTCGACAAATGCGATTTGCGGACCCACAATATTGTATTCAATTTCAGCTTTTGTAATATCCCTTTTTTCTTTCTTTGACACATTTACTAACAAACAATTTAATGTATCTGTATCAAACTGAATAAGTATATAGCCATTTAAAATACTATCCTGAATATCTTCCATTTGATTTGTTATTTTTGAATTTTCAAAGGGTAAGACAGACCGAATATCTTGTAATGAATCGAAGCTCTTCTCTTTTATATAAGTTAAAACCTCTTCATGAAATATATTTACATCGATTAAGGTTCTAAAATATGAAATGACTATAGAGGATTTGTTTGAAGCAATCTCCAACGTTATAAAATCTTTAGATTTTTTTAGTAATTGCATTAATTCCTGCAAAGATTTTATAGAGTGAACAGGTACTTTTTCATGTGGTTTCAATTGATAATACCCTTCCTTTCAAAAAGAACCTATATATAGTTTTTAGAAATTTCTATTTTAAAAATGAGGGATATTTATATGTCAATATGCTCCTTAAAAATAATGCCTTTTTAACTAACTTAACCAAAATTAGTTAAAAAATGTATTACAAGTAAAAATTTGAAATGTCTCCAAGAAAAATTACAATATTAAAAACATCCTTTCTTTTGGTTCTAAAGAAAGGATGTTCTTATAACAGGCTTTTTCAAGTGTCTATTCTATAGGGTACATTTACCAGTGTTCTTCTCTTTATTATTTCATTAAGTAACATTGGCATTACATTCTGTATGGTTTCTTAAAAAATTTCAGTAAGAGAATATCTTAATTTTGAAGTGTACAAATAGGGAGAGTGACTTCAACTGTAGTCCCCTTATTCATTTCACTCTTAATAAATATCTTTCCCTGATGTGTTTCAATGATTTTATAACAGATCATTAATCCTAAGCCAATCCCCTCTTCTTTAATACTATAAAAAGGTTCTCCGAGGTATGGTATACGTTCTTTTGGAATCCCACACCCTTGATCGATAAAACGAATGCTTACTTGATTATTATCAAGTATATTTATTTGAATCAGAATTTCCCCTCCCATCGGCATAGATTCAATTGCATTTTTTAATATATTAACAAATACTTGTTTTAATTGATTTCCTTCACATGAAATCAATGGAATACCAGGGTTAAGATCGATTCTAAATTTTATATTATTCATCATTGCTTGAGGTTGTAGTAGCATTAAAACTTGATCCATTAGCACACTCATATTATTAGGTTGCATTTTTACCACCTGTGGTTTGGCTACCGCCATAAATTCAGTTGTAATGCTCTCTATACGCTCAATCTCTGATGATATTATATTAATATAACCCTGATTATTCTCATTTTCCGTTGATTTTAGTAATTGCATGAACCCTTTCATTGCAGTTAATGGATTATTAATCTCATGAGCCATTACAGTCGCTAATTGTCCTACAACAGCAAGTTTTTCAGATTTTCGTAATAATTCTTCTGTTTTTAGCCGTTCAGTGATATCACGAGAAATGCTTAGGAAAACCTTTTTACCATTTAAGTTAAAAACACGAACACTAAACTCAGTTGTTATTACTTTTCCTGTTGGAAAAACATATTCATCTTGCAAAGTGAAGGAAGTTTCTCCCTTTTTAATTTTTTCTAATAGCCTTACGATCATTTGAGAATCTTGTGGTACTATATTTGAAAATGATAATGAGAGCAACTCTTCTCTACTATATCCAAATCTTCTACACCCAACAGGGTTTACCTCAATAAATCGACTTGGAGCATTATCTTCATTTAGCTCTACTACATATACCGCATCAGTTGCTTGTTCAATTAGTGCACGGTACTTCATTTCACTATCTCTTAATTGCTGGTGTAATCGATGTCGTTCTCTTTCTGCTTGTTTTCTTTCAGAGATGTCTCTACATATTGCTGATAAAGCTATCACATTTCCCCTTACATCTAGTATAGGAGAAACTGTCAGACTAACATCAAGAAGACTCCCATCGCTCCTTTGTCTAACAGTTTCTAATCTAGTAACTACAGATTCACCCGTTAGAATTTTCTGAATATTTTCTAGCGATTCTTCCATTAAAAAATTTGGTACACAAGGTAATCTCTTACCTCTGATTTCTTGTGATGACCACCCAAATATCTTTTCATAAGCTTTATTGGCTTGTAAAATATGCCCTTCTCGATCAGAAATGGTAATAGCATCTAGATTGTGCTTTATAAATGATTCTAATAATTCTTTGGTAGCTCTTAATTCTGATTCTACCTTTTTCCTTTCGGTTATATCAACTGTAGAACCAACAACTTCAATAACTTGTCCATTTCGTTTAATTGGCCTAAGCGCAATAAGAATAATAGTTTTATCATTTGGCCAAGGTAATTCAAATATAATTTCTTTTCCTTCCCATGCCTGGAGATAGTACTTCATCAATTGTGGAACTAAATGTGGAGGAATAATAGAAGCATCAATAGTACGTAAGCTTTTTCCTACCACCTGTTCAGAATAAAATCCGTTTTGATAATAAAACTGTCCATCACATAAAGTGTGTATAAAGTGCTTACCCACTTTTTTAAATTTAAAAATTCCTCCTTGAAGCTCATGTACGGTATCTGTAAGTTCTTGCTTCGATTTTTTTAATTCTCGATTCATTTTAGATAAGTCCTGTGTTAAATAATACAATCTCTGGTAGGCTTCCATAAGAAATAGCCCAATTAAAAGTCCTAACGCTATATATAATAAGCCTCCTGTGTAAAGTATTGTAGTGTTAAATAATACGCCAACTAACCACTTTATTCCAATAAAAACAGAAAAATATAAAGATGCACTTTTAAAAGGATGTTGTTTTTTTACATAAATTTTAAAAGTAGAAAATAGAATCCCCATACATAAATAAGCAATCACAGGAGGTTCCCAATACTCTCCAATGTAAAAAATACGCATTAATATTATGCTAATTAGCGTAATCCAACCAGCAATACGACCAAAGTAAATAAAAGATAGAATAAGAGGAACAACTCGAAGATCGTAGGAAAATCCCATGTATGGAAAAGAAAAGAACATTAACGTAACTGCAATAATCCCTCCATAGAGCTTTTCGAAATATCGACTAGAATTAATTGTAAACACTTGAATAAATATTGCTGCGCTAACTAATAAAGAAAAAATAGAAAGGTTGATGAAATAATCTTTAATAATCATGTAATGTCCCTCCTTGCATTAAGTGTATTCGACAAAAAAGCTAAAAATCCTACAAATTGTATAAACAGTTCAAATGCATAAATTTTAAACTAGGATAAAATCTGGAAAAGTAAATAAGGAGCACAGCAGATGAGATATTTTAATGAAAAATAGTTCAAAAAAGATAATAGCAACTGTTGACTACTATTATCTTTTTTCTTTAAGTTATCATAATATGTCTGAAACTCTAAGCGACGTGGTATGTCATTTCATCGAACAATGATTATATAATGAGTCATGAATATAGAAATTTCAGCCTTAATTTTTGAAAAATAACACCAAAAACAAAACTATCTTTGAAAATGAAAAAAACTATATAAATATCAACTAATCTATGTACAAAAACGTTCACTTAATTTTGCATAAAATTACTACACTTAGGAAGCTAAGTAGTTCTTCAAGGTCGATAAGAACACCTGTAGATGCTTCAGGATAACTACATAATTGTATGAGTAATGTACTTGAAACCTTTCGGTAAAACCATACACATAATACAACTAACTCCTTGGTTCAATATTTACTTTTTCGCTGAACAAATTCTTTTTCTTGGGCAAAATATTCTAGGATATAAGGAGATTTTTCAATTAACTTGGTGTCTAGTTTATTCTCCAGCTCCAATTACTTCGTTACTTTCAGATTCAGTTCATTATATTTTGTACTTTGTCTTTATACACAACATATTCTTTACCATCCACTACTGCTACTACCGCAAATTCATCATTTGGATTGAATGAAAGCCAATCAGCCCACATGTTAGTATTAGCCCCTCCACTCCACATATTATGAACAGTGTTTTTAGTTAAATTCATAACTTTATAAGACGCATTTGGCGCATTTGTTCCAGTCTTTATTTCAAAAGTGTATGCGTTATGAATCTTTTTATAAAAGTAGAAAACGTTTGATGGACGAAGCTGATTCAAAAAATCCTGTTCTTTTTTCTCTGCAATTTTTATTCCTTCTTGCAAAGTGACAACATCTGTTTTTAATGTTTTCCAACTGTTTTTCGCTGCATTCAAGCTAGGGGTTAAGAATTTATATTTATTTTGATCAGCTTTTTGATCAGCTTTATCAATATGTCCCAGTACACCCGAATATTGAGAATCTAAATCCTCCCATTGCGTAGACATATAAGTAAGAGCAGTGATAGCACTATCAAGCATACTATGCATATCACTAATATTATGAAATGCAACTCCAACTACACGATTCAATGTTATTTTATAATCTACATTCTGACGCAATTTTGCTAATTCAGGTTCTAGCCAACCTAACTTACCTCTTGCATCACCTATCATTATGCCACCAGCAATCAAGGTTGGAATAAAGGGGATTTTCACCATGTCTAACCCCTTAGATTCTATGTCTTTCTGATATTTTACTTGTCCTAAAAGGTCCTCTAGACGCTTTTGGTCAGCCTCCACATCGGCACCTTGGTTTTTTAAAATCGATTGCAATGTCTCTTTATGACTTCCAAATGTTCTAACATCTTCTCCAATAGCATTCTTTAATTGCATTAATTCTTCTATTAATGCTTTTGCAGACTTTTGATTTTGTTGAATTCCTCCCTGTAAATCTGTAATCCCTTTTTTTAAAGTATCTCCATTTCCAGTATTGATCGCCTCTACTAATGTTTCATAATAATTTTCAAATTTTGTATCGTATTCTATAATGCCTGTCAATGTATCTAAAAGCTGTTTTTTTACTTGTGTATTCCATGTAACAGCATGTGCTCTTGCATTCTTTTGATCTTGTACAATTTTACTAGGTAAATCCGCATTTCCATTAATAGTTATTCCTTCAAAACTCACATCTGGATTATTAATTAGCAAATAAGAATATTCATTCATAGATTTTGCAAATAAACCAGCATCTTGCAAAGCTTTTTTCATCTGTTCTTCATTTGCTGAAAGAGATATATTTTCAATGTTCGTTTGTTCAATTTCAATTGCAAAAGTTTCTATTGGTATGACTGCATAAGTAGTTGTTATAGTTATAAACGCTGATACAGCGAGTAGTTTATTAGGGATTTTTTTCATCATTTCGTATTCCTCCTATATAAGGTATGGTTTCAAGTTCTAATCTTATTAAAAAGCGATGTCTTTCAAAATGAGTTCTACATCTTTTATCAGTATCGTTTGAACTTTCTTTAGCAGCCTTCAAATCATTAAGTATTAAAGAAAATGTATATAATCTACTTCAAATTAACCGATTCTGTTGCAAATTTTAAAAAAGCAATTAAACTACAAGGTTATTTTTTATTCGAATCATACTTATATATAATTGAAAGGCGAAGTCTTTAATGAGACTCCGCCTTTCTGTTATATAAGGATTTATTAATTATTACTTTTCTGTTTAACATTGTAATCATAGACTTTCCATGTTTTAGTTCACTTTACAACAGAATTAATATTTCCCTATTTTTGTGAAGTAACAGTTTCCACTTTTAATTCCTTTATTCCTTCTTTTAATGTAACAGCATCTGTTCGTAATGTTTTCCAACTGTCTTTCGCTGCATTTAAATTAGGTTTTAAGAATTTAAATTTATTTTGATCGGCTTTTTGAGCTGCATTCTCAATATGCCCTAGAACGCCCGAATATTGAGAATCTAAATCATGCCACTGCGTGGACATATAAGTAAGAGCGTTAATGGCATCATCAAGCGCCTTGTGCATTTCATTAATATTACTGTAAGCAACTCCAACTACACGATTTAAGGTTACTTTATAATCCACGGTCTGACGTAATTCTGCTAATAAAGGCTCTAACTTACCTAAATTATCCCTTGCTACTCCCACTATAATACCGCCAATTATTGGTAGACCCAAAATAGCACCCTTCATTACATTAAACCCATCAGATTCTAATTGTTTATAATAGTTTACTGATCCTAATACTTCTTCTAGACGCTTTTGATCGGCATCAACATCTGCACCTTGATTTTTTAAAATTGACTGCAAGAGCTCTTTATTACTTCCAAATGCTCTAACATCGTGTCCAATAGCGTCTCTTAATTTAGTTAATTCTTCTATTAGTTGTTGTGCATACTTTTGATTTTGTTGAATTTCACCCCGCAAATCTGTAATCCCTTCTTTTAAAGTTTCTCCATCCCCTGTATTAATCGCCTCAATCATTGTTTCATAATAATTGTCAAATGTTGTATCGTATTCAACAATACCATTCAATGTATCTAAAAGCTGTTTTTTTACTTTCGTATCCCAAGTAACAGCATGTGCCCTTGCATTCTTTTGATCTTGTACGATTCTACCAGGTAAATCTACATATCCATTAATGGTAATTCCCTCAAAATTCACATCAGGATTCTTAATTAACATATAAGAATAGGCATTCATAGATTTTGCAAATAATCCAGCCTTTTGCAAGGTCTCTTTCATTCTCGCTTCATTTGCAGAAAGAGCCGTATCTCCATTGTTCGTTTGTTCAATTTCACTTGCAAAAGTTGTTACTGGTGAAACTACATTAGCAGTTGTAATAGTTAATAGCGTCGATACAGCGAGTAATTTGTAAGGGATTTTTTTTATCATTTCATTTTCCTCCAATTTAGGTTTTAAATTTCAGTTCTACTCCTGTTTAAAAGCAATATCTTTTGAAATGAATTCTGCATCTTTATGAATATCATTCCAACTTTCTTTAGCGGCTCTTAAATCATCTGGTATTAAAGAGAATTTGTGATCTTGCATAGAATCGATATTATCCAGTAAATCTGTATAATTTGCGCCCATTGTATTCCATTGCTTTTGAATATTTGTTAGAGACAATATCGCTTGATCTACAGTCTGATATAAATATGCCAATGTTTCTTTCGCGTTAGTAAGCGAAAGAACTGCTTGATTAGCACGATCTGCTTTCATACTTAATTCTCCGATTTTGTTAGAAATTTCATTATAGGAGTCCATATGCTTAGATGCTGTGACACCAGCCGCAGTTCCTAGACCGATACCAGCTGCACCAAGAGCTGAAAGTCCACCAACAACAGCCGGTGTTGCTGTACCGCCAGTTACAACAATAACTACCGCTCCTCCAATAGCTGCAATAACTAAAATAGCTGCTCCCAATCCACCACCAATTGACCATGCTAATACATCATCAAAATGTTTTTTCTGAGTAGAACGAAGTTGCTCAATTTCAGCTTGAAGTTGTGGAATCGTTGCCTGTTGACCTGCTAATATTGCAGTTAATCCACCTTTCCCATCTGGACCACCAACATTATTTTTAAAATCTGTAGAATTTTGATATAGTTTCCCTTTGAAGTCTTGTAGCATCTTAATCACATCTGTAACTTCTTTTGAATTTGTATTGATTGTAGTAATTAAATCATTTATACCCTCTTTTAGACCTGCCTTATCTTTCTTTTGTACAGTTTCTACTAATGTGTCGTAATAATTTTGAAATTGTTCATCGTAATTTACAATATTACGAGCAGTTTTTTGAATCTGTGGCTTCGCTGTATCTAACCAGTAATTCGCATTGATTCGTGACAGCTCTTGATTAAGGTGAATATTTTTGAGCAACTCTCCCCCCTCTGAGCCTAAATCGATATTAGATAAATTTACATTTGGTTGCTTAATCATTGTTTTTGCGTATAAATCCATTACTAGAATATGAGACCCTGTTTCAGCCAATGCTTTCTTCAGTCCTTCGGGGCCTAATGCATAATTGCCTACTTTTTGTTCTTGAGCAGTCGTTTCTTGTGCAAATGCATGAATAGTGTTACCGGTAGTAGCAGTTATAACAGTTGCTAATGTAGCTAAAGTTAGTACTTTGAATGGAAATTTTTTCATGACTATTCTCCTTCTTTCGCTAAATGCTTATAATTTTTATACATTTCCAAAAAACGCAATATTAAAATTTATATACTTGTTCTTCAAGGTAACTTATTACATTTTTTAATTGTCTTAATGTATCTTTTTGAGACTGCTCGTTAGTTGTATCAACATTAGTAGATAATTTTGTAATGCTATTTTTTATTAGATTTAAATCTTCTTTATAGCGCTTTAGTAGATCCAGTTCTACATCTACTTGATTTGCAAACGTATGCAAATCATTTTGTGTAAGAAGAAGCATTGATTTTTGTAAATCAGCTATTGATAGTTTCGTTGTTAAATCATATATTTTTTGATTTTGTTTCTCTAAATCATCTAAATATGCTCGCTGTTCTGCTGTTAATTTATTTACTTCAGCAAAAACGCCAAATGTTTTCTTAATCTTTTCAGTATCAATGACCTTCATTAGGTCATACTCTTGTGTTTTTGCTGCGGCTGCGGCTGCTATTTCACCTTGTTTGCTTTTCTCAATTGCTTCACGAGCTGCTTTTTTTGCTGATTCAATCTCTAGAGCCGTTTTACCTTGCTCTGTTGCTTCTTGCACTGCTTTTTTCTCAGCTTCTAGAATAGAGTTGTTAATTTCTTTTCCTTTGTTATATGCTGCCACCCCTGCTTGAGCAGCTGGTTCAATAATTTCTTTTGAAAGACTATAAACTTCTTTGAATATAGCAAATCCCTGTTCATTTAAAGCCCCTGGTATTAATGCAATTTGCTGTAAATCATTTTGAATTGCTTTTTTGGTATTTAATATTTCATTTTTTAACTGGTCTATTTTTCCTGTTCCGTCTGTACTTAGTATGCCTTGAGCAGTTGCCACATTGGTATCAAAATCTTTTAATTTTTTATCAAGCTGTAATTTAAGATCTGTTAATTCATTGATTTGCCGTTGCGTATTTTCTTGATTCGTCATAGCCATTTCTTGAAGTACTTCAAGTCTATCCGAAAACCCTTCTCTATCTTCTTTATTGTCTACAAACGATTTTAATGTCGGGTAATAGCTATTAAATTTTGTTACAAATCCTTTACTTTTTGAATTTAATAGAATTAACTGTGGATAGAGTTCCGATGACCATTCCTTCATATCTTGTTTGATTAGGAATTGATTTGTATTTAAAGCTGTGACTTCCTCTAACTGTACATTAGGACTCATTAAAGATTGATCAATATACGTTTGAATTAATTTAGATTGCGCACCTAATTTTCGTAATGAAGAGGAAATATCCATGCCTTCCTGTTGAGTTTCCGCTTGAACGATTGGTGTTGCGAGAGTATTGATAGGAATATTTCCTCCAGTTACAATGGATGTGACTAATAATCCTGTAATTATTTTAGTTTTCATTCTGTACACTCCTTTACCATTGTTTTTATAACTTAATTCATATAACTTGTACGACCTCTCTCTTTGTAAACTAGTTAAGAAGGAGAAATCTTTCAGATAGGGTAATATCGTTAGTTTTTACTTCTAATAGGATGTAAGGATTTTACTTATCTCTCATTTCGATACTCTATTTTTTCAAATATAAATAACAAAAATTTATTAACTATATTTGAATCAAGCACCCTATGAATAGTAAATTATTAATTCTTCCCTAGAATTGCGGTTTAACCTACAGAACCGCGAGAATCAATAAACCAATGCTTACAGTTAATCTTGCCATAATATTGTTTAATTTCAATTTAATAATATATCTCTTAGTTTTGTCAGCAAACTCCTTACTAGATAACAAAAGGTGAAATTATACTGTACATCGCTTATACTTTTATTGCGGAATAACTTGACTTTTGTTATGCAGAAACTTAGGACACGTTTATTACAAATTTGATTCTTGACCTCTTGTAAATAAATACACTATTCAGAAAAATATACTCTACATAATGTTACTTACAACTTCACTATAATTCCTATTAGCGTAACCTTCTCCTTTCTGTCTGGTCATACCAGTTATGTTGTTCATTAAAACATTAAATTTTTAATGCGTAAATAGAAAAATTTTGTCGATTACGCTCGATAATTTACTGTTAAATAAAAATATGAACCGGAAAAAATTATATAAATATAGTTATTCGTAAATTTCATTTCTGTAATTGTAATGATTACAAATTAATGTGTATACGGTTAAAAATAACTATTTTAGCTCAACCAAGAAATTTTATTTTAGAAAAAATACTTATAGAATAATATAATAGGTCTTTTTATACTTTTTTACCTTTATTTAGTTATGTATAATTGCATAAAATGTAGATATATTTAGTAATATATGTTATATTGTTGATTTTTTTACAAAACATCCTTATATATTTATTAATAAATATATAATGTGAAGATATTAGTCTATAAACTTATCTTCGTTATAAACGTAGGTTTTAAATTACAAAAAGGCTGCAAAGCTTACTTGAAACACTTTGCAGCCTTCTGTCTTTTTGTTTTCTTTAGCAAAATAATGGTTAGTGAATTTTCATTTTTGGGGATACTTATACCCATGTTTAAGTCTTTACATTGGAGACAGCAGATAACAAGCTTATATTACTGTATATTTTTCACGGTACTGCCTAGGAGTCATGCTAGTGTTTTTTTTGAAAACTCTTATAAAATAACTTTGGTCATTAAAGTTAAGCCACGCACAGATATCTGATAACGAATAAGTAGTGAGTGTTAATAATTTCTTTGCTTCTTCCACTCGTTCCCTTTGAATATATTCGCTTAAAGTAATTCCCATTTCTTTTTTAAATAGTTTAGACAGATAAGTAGGCGTAATTTCTAAATGATTAGCAAGTTCATTCAGAGATATTCCATCGTAAACATTTTTATTAATATGTTTTATACATGTAGTAACCGCGTAAGAATACTTTTTTGCATTGTATTCTTTCACACGATCTGCAAAAGTACGTAAAGCATCCCCTGACAATCGCTTTACAGATTCTACATTATCTAATTGCTCCAGGGTTTGTATATATAAAATACTATGAGCAAAAGCAATATCTGGTGGCAGGTTTCCTTCTATTGCATATCGAGTGGCTAAGGTAATCGCAATAATTCCAAGGTTTTTTTGATTCCTGAGCGGATCCTCTATTAGCATAAGCTCAACATCTTCTTGCGAAACCGCATACATATACTGTATTAACTTTTTTTTATTCCCTTCTTTAATAGTCGAAAAGAAATCATTTACTAATGCCATATTGTGCGTTTTAGGTTTGTTTTGTCGACGTTTTAAAATATA
The DNA here is from genome assembly GCF_051917185.1 of Bacillus cereus group sp. MYBK108-1. Lineage (NCBI taxonomy): Bacteria > Bacillati > Bacillota > Bacilli > Caryophanales > Bacillaceae > Bacillus > Bacillus cereus group sp. MYBK108-1. Next base: position 148,917 of record NZ_JBQAHZ010000004.1, on the reverse strand, counting down.
TAAATCAGGTTTCACATTTTTATTAGGAATTTCCTCTAGTACTTTATTTTTTTCCAAGACAATATCTACATCTAACTTTTCATTGAAAATCATGTAATGTAATAAAATTCCCATATCAATTAATGTAGTTTTTTTAATCTCAGATAAACACTGATAATATGCAAGTCTTTCTTGAATGTTATCATTTGCTTTAAATTCTTTCTGAAATTTTATGATCATATCATCTGAATCTTTTGGATGTATAGTAGGACCGATTATAATAGTCCCTTTAATATCATCATGATTTTCTATATGAATTAGAACAAAATTTTCAAGATAGTTGTTACTTCGGAAAAGTGGCAAGTTAAAGGGATCGTTTTCTTGATAAATATCACTAAGATGTTCTTCTTTTGAAGAATAAAAAGGACTACAAACATTATCAGATGTAGAATGATATAAAATCTTTCTGTCTGCAGATAAAATATGTACAGGGGCATTAAATGCTTTATGTGCAAGATCACACAAGTATTGTATATCGATAGAAGTATTCATTACATTCTCCTTTATAGATCCATAAAATATATTCTGTTAGATATAATTCACGACAAATAATACTATAAAATATCAAATTAGTACAATTCATAACAAAATATTACTATATCTTTTTTATAAAAATCATATATTATTTAATTGTAGTTAGCATCTAAACATCAGAGTAGATAAGTAAATGAAATAAGTTAAGTTCTTTTCTTAATTCTACAAGATATAATTATTGAACTTGAGAAAACAGTGAAATACTACAAAATACAGTGGTAGTCAATGCGAGGACCAAGCTGGAAAAAGATTTAAAATACAGCGAAAGTAACAGGAGATACTGTACCACCGCAAGAAACAACAGTCAAAGTTCCAATTCAATCACTTATACAAATTGAATTCAAAAAAATAAATACTGCTAATTTAAATATGAAACTGAAAAACTATTTTGCTCCAAATTTTAAAAAAAAGATAATAAAGAAGTTGTGAAATTGGAAACAGATGAAAGCGATACGGCTATTTTTGAAGCACTATGCTTTGAAAAGTACAAGGTGGAGGAAATTCAAGTACTCAACTAAACATTTAATTGAGAGAAAGGTCTTTTCATCAACTAAAAATAAAAAAACGAATGGAATTTTCAAAAAAAATGACACTATATTACTGATCGCAACATTAGTTTACTTTCCACAAAAGAGGAAAATATATATAGACTTTACAAATACTAAAAATAGCAAACTAGATAGTTTTAGTACCGCATCACATAAAGTGAAACTTTAATCAGTGGGGATTTTGTTCATCCCCACTGATTATTAGCCCACACCAATCGGGCTTTTACGGACAGTTGATCCCCCACCTAACTTCTTTGCTTCCGCTGAATTTTGAGGTCGGGGTCTTACTGCCCGGCAAATAGCGAGATAAACTTATTATTAATTTCCAAATACAATAGTTGTTAATCAACCAAAAACTTCAATAACCAAGGTGCACAGTAAATTGACATCAAAACAATTCTTACTACAATATCAGGTTTTGCTTATTCTATAAAAAAAGAAATATCACTTAAAAACTATTCCTTTATATCGATTTAGACATAAAACATTTTATTATATCGGCTTAAGTATTATGGAATTAAAATTGCAAATAACACCAAAACTCTTTAAAGGGTTCATACATCACTCGTATCGAATTTATCACCTTTCGATACCTACGTCATTAACATAACTAAAAAATATTATTACAAAGGAATCTGAGAGGTTTTTTCAATTTCGAAATTTATTTTTTTGTAAATTAAAGGAAAAACAATCCGTATATATACGGATTATTTTCTTAGTGTAGTCTGTATTGACCTGTTAACTGTTTTTCAGCTATTCGAACTAAGCGTTTTGTAATCTCTCCACCGATCCGAACCATTTGCAGATGATGTGATGTATCAGGTCCCAGTGTGACCCCTAGTTCAAAAGCACTTTCATACTTCATTTGCTCAATAGTACTTGTAGTAGCAGAAATAAGAATTTCATTTGTATTACTTTCGTATCTTTGAATATTTATAAATAACATGTGCCTAATTATGCTATTTATGCATGATCAACCTAATTTATTCCAGTATTTTTATAGGAACCCTTTCCCTCCCCTTATTCCACCAATTAAATTTGAAACACAAATGTACATTGCATTTCAATATAACAATAAAAGCTATAAAAGCTACAAAAGCAACGAATTTACTACTTTAAAGTTAAGTGTTTAACCTTGAAGTACTTAAATTCTTTTTTCCAGATAAAGCATACATTATATCTTGATGTTTTATTGTCCTCTTATAATTATGTGGTATCGGGAATTTTTTTCGGTATTCTTTCATTATAATTAAAGTTTGAAGTTCTATGCTCAATACTTTTGCGAGGATATGATAGTTATATCCATTGTTTAACAGAGAAATTATGTCATAAAACATAGTTTTTCCACCCACTAATTTTACTAATTTATTCTTTAACTCATCCCCTTTTTCTTTAGCTTTATCAATTTCTAACAACATAGATTTTTTATTTGTCTGCTTAATGTATTGAGTATACAACTCTGGGAATTCTTTTTGTACTTCTTTGTTTAATACTGGTTTATATTTAATCATATAAGTAACTTGTAACAAAGAGCGTTTTAACAAACTATCTTCAATGAGATACGCTACTTTATTAAATAAATGTACATATTCCTCAATATTGGAATAACTATTAAAATGAGCTAATACTCTACTTTTTATACTAAAAGCCTTGCCTACATAAATAATATTGTCATTATAGTCTTTAATGAAATAAATACCACTGTCAGATTTTTTTAATTTATTATCCAATTCTTCTATACTCATAAAATGCAATTCACTCATACTTCTCTCTCCTTAGCAGTGTTAAATCGTAAAAAACAAGCAAAGTTTCTAAAAAAGTACTTAGCTGCCCTAGCATCTCTTATTTTATCTCTTGCTAAATGTCAAAAAACTGTTTCTATGTTACTCAACTATCAATATGATTATTAATAAAATTTTCGATCGTTATTATCTCGCAATTTTATCATGTAATTTCGAGATCGTTTCCTCATTTAAATTACTGTGTTTTATCGAATAAAGGAAATATACTACTACCCCAATAGTAATCCAAATACTAAAGTACACCCATGTCCTTAACGGTAAATTTAGCATTAAAAACACACAGCATACAATTGCAACGCATGGTAATACAGGTACAAAAGGTACCATAAATCCACGTTTTAAATTTGGATGTGATTTACGAAGGATAATAACTGATAGACAAACTAACGCAAACGTCACCAAACTACCGATATTAACTAAATTAACTAATTCTTTCAAATCAATAAACCCAGCTATTATAGAGCTCCCTATTCCTGCTAATCCAGTTATAAAAGTGGGTGCTCCAGTTTTCTTATTAACTTTCGCAAATGATTTCGGTAACAATCCATCACGACTCATTGCAAAGAATACTCGTGTTGCCGCATACATATTGGAAAAAATAACAGCCATAAGGCCAATTACAGCACCTGCAGCAATTGCACCAGCGACTTTTCCTTGTCCTACAACTTCCATTACATAAGCCATTGCCTCAGGAACATTTAATTCTTTATAGGAAACCATTCCTGTCATAACAAGGCATACCATAACATAAATAATTGTACATATGATTAATGATGCAATAATACCGATGGGAAGATTACGTTTCGGATCTTTTACTTCTTCTGCTGAAGTTGCTAATATATCAAAACCTGTGAAAGCGAATAAAATAGCTGCTCCACCCGTAAAAACCCCACTTAAACCGTATGGTGCAATTGGTATCCAGTTCATTGGTTTTACATAGAATATACCAACTGTAATAAACAACAAAATCATACCAATTTTAATCAATACCATTATATTATTGATTCGTTTACTTTCCCTTGTACCACGGGATAACATCCATGCTAATATCAATGTAATGATTACTGCTGGTAGATTCACAATACCACCATGCGAAGGAATCGTTACTAGAGCTTTAGGTATCTCTAATCCAAATCCCTTTATTAAATTGTGGAAATAGCCTGTCCATCCAGCAGCGACAGCCGCTGTTGCCACGATATATATTAACAGCAATGACCAACCTACTAGATGAGCAACAAACTCACCAATTGTTGCATATGAGTACGTATATACACTACCAGACGCCGGGAGTGTAGAAGCAATTTCCGCGTAACATAATGCTATAAATCCACATATAATTGCTGCAAGTATAAATGAAAAAACAACTGCTGGACCAGCATTTCTTGCTGCTACTAATCCAGTTAACACAAGAACGCCCGTTCCAACTATCGAGCCTACCCCTAACATAATTAAATCAAATGCTCCTAATGTTTTCGTTAAAGTCTTGCTTTGATTATGCTCTAACAATTGTGTAACGGATTTCTTTTTTAGTAAATTACTCATATTTTCTGTATCCCCTTTAAAATAAGGTTTGTTCTTCTCGTTAGTGTTGTATATAAATTTACTTAGTTATTAACTAGCCTCATAATATTTCTTTTACATTAAATAGATTTGAAATATTATATAAATTCGCTTCTCACTTACTAGTTAAACTAGACATTTCCATAGATTTTTGCGTACAACGTTTCATAGCTGAAATGATAGCTGTTCTTAAACCTTTTTCTTCTAGCGTTACTACAGCTTCTATCGTCGTTCCACTTGGAGAACAAACCATATCCTTCAATTCACCTGGATGTATTCCTGTTTCCAATACCATTTTTGCAGAACCTAATACAGCCTGAGCCGCAAATTTATAAGCTTGTTTTCTCGGCATACCGCCAAGTACAGCAGCATCTGCCATGGCTTCTATAAACATATACACATATGCTGGAGAAGAACCACTAATAGATGTAACAACATCCATTAGTTTTTCATTTATGACCTCCGTCTGGCCGAAAATATTAAATATGTTCAGTACCTCTTTTATATCTTTTTCTGTAACCATTTCATTAAAACATAACGCAGACATTCCTTCTCCAACAAGTGCCGGTGTATTAGGCATTACTCTAACAACCTTTAACTTTCTACCAAATTCATTCTCAGTGCTCTTAATACTTTTTCCTGCAGCAATAGTTACAACGATTACATCATTTTTTATTTGATCTTTTATTTGGTTAATTACCGATGAGTATAAATCTGGTTTGATTGATAAAATTAAAATGTCAGCACTGTTAGCGACTTCATTGTTGTTAGTAGTTATAGTTATGCCATATTCATTACTAGCATTTTTTAAATTACTGACGTTTAAATCTGAACAAATTATTTGATCTGGAGAAACTATATTTTTTTTTATCATCCCACCTATCATAGCAATACCCATGTTTCCACATCCGATGAATCCTATTTGTTTATTCATAATAATTTGCTCTTGCTCCTTCTACTCTAAATTTTATTGATTTTGAAATTATTATTCTAAATAAGGGCTATTACAATTACTGGGTTTATCAATAGAATTTCAAAATTCTCCTTCCTATAATGAGTTATGTTTTCGTATTTCGTTTACAAGCATGCATTAAAAAAATGAAGAGACTTTCTATTCATAGAACTATTAAAAACGAGAGTAAAATGGTGATAATTTTTATGAATTAATAATCTTTAACTATTCAACATTTTAAATAGAGCTTACACATCCCTCTAATAATTACTTATTTTAACAATTTATAGTTAACCTTAAAAAAATATATTTAAATTCCAAATAATTATCCCCATAGATAATATGAAACAAAGTAATGCAGGAATTGCCATTAAAATAGATTGTTTTGCTCGAAAAATATGAGCATGAATGGCTCCGACCATGAGAACTGCTAATAACGTATTTGCTCCTAGCGCTAAGTATTGATTCCAAATACCACCGATTATACCTATTGCTCCAATAATTTCAATAAAACCAATTATAGACATAAACCATAATGAATATTGATATTGTCGCCAATGTTCTACCTGAAAAGATATACGGAAAATTTTTATGAATCCCCCTACTACAATAAAAATTGCTAAAACTACCTGAAGAACAATCATCATTTAAACTCGCTCCTTTTAAGACTTTGTTAATTTTCATACTTCACAAGGAATAAATATATGCGTTTTACAAATATCAGAAAGGGAGATACACATAATTTAACTTTTTATACGCTAAGAACTAAGTAGATAACCTTTACTACATAATATTTTCTTAAGAAAAATATTTATTTTAATATATTTACCTCTTTTGTTAACCTGAATAGATTGTTTTTAATTTCAGACATGCTGATATTTTTTCTTGAAACACCGGTTTCCACTGCAGCACGTGCGACAGCATATGCTACATGTGGCACCACCCTAGGATCAAACGGATTTGGAATGACATAGTTGACATGAAGCTCTTCTTCTGAAATTAACTCAGCTATTGCATAAACAGCTGCTAGCTTCATTTCTTCATTAATTTCTTTTGCTTGTACATCTAAAGCTCCACGAAAAACTCCGGGGAAAGCTAGTACATTATTTACTTGATTAGGAAAATCAGAACGTCCTGTACCAACTACTAGTGCTCCTGCTATTTTTGCTTTATTAGGCATAATTTCAGGTGTAGGGTTAGCCAAGGCAAAAATAATAGGATTATGATTCATAGAACGAATCATATCCTCATCAACTACATCTGCAGCTGATACTCCAATAAATACATCAGCATCAATAAGGGCCTCTGCTAATGTTCCCCGCTTCTGTTCTATATTTGTAATACGAGCTATTTCTTCTTTAAGCGCATTCATTCCAATAGGTCGCTGTTCATATATTATCCCTTTTGTGTCACACAAAATAACATTTTTTACATGCATATGAAGTAACAGCTTAACAATCGCTATCCCAGCAGCACCAGCACCATTCACAACGATTTGCACATCTTCAATTTTTTTATTTGTTAACTTAAGTGCATTAATTAGGCCAGCAATCGTTACAATAGCTGTACCGTGTTGATCATCATGGAAAACAGGAATATCACAAGATTTTCTTAGGCGCTCCTCAATTTCAAAGCATTGTGGTGCTGCAATATCTTCTAAGTTTATCCCACCAAAATTTGGTTCTAATAATTTAACAACCTCAACAATCTTATCCGGATTATTAGTGTTTAAACAAATAGGAAAAGCATCGATCTCAGCAAATGATTTGAAAAGTAAAGCTTTTCCCTCCATCACTGGCATAGCTGCTTTAGGTCCAATATTCCCAAGACCTAATACTGCAGTTCCATCAGATATAACTCCAACTAGATTCCCTTTCATTGTATAATCATATACTTTGCTTTCATCTTTATAAATCTCTAAGCATGGCTCAGCAACACCTGGTGAGTAAGCGAGACTTAAATCTGTTGAATTTTGTACTTTAACTTTAGAATAAACACCAATCTTCCCCTGTTTTTCTTTATGCATTTTTAATGCTTCATCTCGTAAAGGTGACATATAATTTCGCTCCTATAATTAAGTTAAGAGTTCATTAACTCTATCTTAAACTTGATATTGTATGATATAAGTAAGACTTCTAATATAATCATTATTTATTTTTATAACCTTTTAACATATCTTTTGCATAACGATTGGGGTATAAAGTATTTAACATATTGTATGGACTTCCCTTCCAATATCTTCTTAATGGTGTCCATAACTTATGTTTAATTAACCATCTTTGTGTGTAAATAGATAGTAATTGCCCCTCTGTTAGTTTTTCCTTTTCTTCAATAGTCCACTTCAGCGCCTCTAATGCTTTTTTTTCAGTCCAAAATCCGGTAGGTGTGAATTTATATTCCCATTCTTTATTTTGACCAGGATATAAGTCATTGATCATGGCGTACGGACTGTTATTCCAGAATATTTGACAAGGAGAAATTAAATTATGAATAGTAAGCCATTTTACACTGTAAACTTGTAATAATTGAAAAGAAGTTAATTTTTCTTTTTCTTCAATAGTCCACCTTAATGCTACCAATGCTTTTTCTTTAGTCCAAAAATTGTTAGGAGTCATACTAAATTCCCACTCTTTAAATTTATTAGGATATAAAGAATTTATCATTGCATAAGGACTACCATTCCAATACATAACTAATGGTGCACTGAGTTTATTTTTCTCTAACCATTTTTTACTATAGAATTTGAATAGTTCTACTTTACTTAGTTTTTCTTTTTCTTCAACAGTCCATTTTAATGCTTCAAGAGCTTTTTCTTTAGTCCAAAAATTTAATGGTGCCATACCAAACTCCCACTCTTTAAATCTATTGGGATATAAGTCTTCAATCATCTTATAGGGACTATTATCATAACTATGTTTGAGCGCGCCGAGTAATCGATATTTTATAATTAAAGGCGTATTCCATTTTTGTTTAATATCCTCTTCATTCCATTTTAAAATTGTTTCAATTAAATATTTTGTGACCCTTTTAGATAGCTCTCTATTGCTATCTTCTTTCCATGTATTCGGTGGAAACCTACTTCTTTTACCGTCTAATATTTCTTGATAGATTTCTTCTATTTGCACTGCTTTCGCTTGCACTTCAAACTCCCTCCTATTCAAGACATATAGCGATTCCTCTTTCCTAACGTTAAATAACACGCCAATAGTAACTATTGTGATTTACTTTTATAACGCAAAAGAAATGTATAGGGTAAAATCATTTCTTTAATTTATAATAAGAAGGACATAAAAAAACAAAAAGTTACAAAAGTTTTTAAATTAAAATTTTTGTAACTTTTTGTTTTGATGCAAATATAATTTCAATTAAGGTATCTCACCGTTTTAAACTTGACGCTCCATAATCTTGTATAGTTACATTTATATGATATTTAATCGGTACCTTACTAAATGTTCGATCCCAATCTTTTTTGACTTTCTCCCATGTTCTCGGGTGTTTAATTCTTAATTGGTTGCCAAAACCCGCAATATCGACTTGGTATTCTTTTTGTATTTTTTTTGTAACATGATGTACTAAGTGCTTTACTTCTTTTTCAATAGCTTTTTCTTCCCTTTTTAAAAATTCATTTTCAAAATCTTTTCCTGATTGCATCCAATTTTCAGACAAACGCCCTTCTGATTCAATGTTTACATCAAAGGAAATATTATTTCCGTTAACATGTGGTATGATTTTGCTTTTTATTGACTTTATTTCGTATATAATGAGTTTCTTTGATTCTTTATCAAAAGTTTTTACCACACCACCATTCCTTTTTCCGTTTATCCATACTACTCCTTCCAATTCCTGTTCATTTAAAAAGCCCATCAACTTTTTTGTCTTCCCTTTAATTACAGCAGCTCCTACAAATTTCGTTTCTCCTTTTATCGAGATTACATTTTGCAATAGAAAACTGGACCCTGACCGCATCTTTCCTTCCAATTTAGCGAGTGATACAGGAGGTAAAATCCTTGTTGTTCTCTTTCGATTATCTGCAATTCCAGACAAACGAAATGCTGGGATTTCTCCTTTTTTGTTTGATTCCAGTACCTCCTTCGCTAGACCCTTGCTAATTAAGATCATACAGCTAAGCCGAACTTCATTGTCGCGGAGATACTGTTCAAGTAATTGTTCTAAACTGTATGTACGTACAAGACTATCACTAATAACAATGTTTTTTAAATGTGGGCTGAACATTGCGCTCTCTCTTTTCAATGAAAACTCACGAACAATTTGATGAATGGAATCACCGGTCTCAGAAACATTTATATAACGTTTTTGTTGTCCGTTTCCTTTACTTTGTGCTTGCGAACTGACAATTTGATAAGTTGCTTTTATAAGATTTCTTTTAGGATAACCTCCTTCCTCATCCTCTTTCTCAATTGTTGAATCCTTCCCTTTATCTAGTGCTATACCTGCAGTTAAACTCAACTCTTCTACTTCTTTACTGCTCCAACATCCTGTTAAAAATAGAAGCAAAAGCGTACATAACAAAACCAAATAGAACCGCATATAATTAAATTTATTTTTCACACTACTCCTCCTTTTAATCGCTTAATAATAAGAAGAAGCAGTGGCAGTAAACCAAATAAAAATAAAGCAGCATTACCGAGCATATCCCCCAGTTTAAGCAAATCATTTATATTTTTCGAAGTCATAGCAATGATGTAAATGATTGGAATCAAAGCAAAAATAAACGGATGAATACTCTTTTTAAAGAGCTGTGCCAATCCTAATGCAGCTGCATAGTAACTAATTGTATAGGTAGCAAATATTTGCATAATCCATATTACAAGCAGTAAAGATTCAAAACGTTCAAATATTAAACCAGAAATTTCAAAACTGCGCATAAGGTCAATTGTCGGCCATGTTCTTGTTACAACCCCATCAATTGATAATGCACCAATGACCATTACAACAGTTATTACATAAAAGATTAACGGAATAGAAATTCCAACTAAAATAGCTTTTACTGCTTTCTTTCGTTGTTCCATAAACACCAAAAGAATTAACATAATTTCTGGACCTGTATATGCGAGAGACGTTGTTTTTACCCCATCTAACACCGGTTTAATTCCCAAACCTAATACGGGACGGAGATTATCTATCTCGAATATCCCTATACTCATAAAGGAAATGAGTAAAAAAATAAAGAAAGTAATAGGAAATATTATTTCAAACATCCGTGCAATCGAGTTAATACCACTCATAATCAAATAGAGACCTATCCACATAAAAGGCATAACAATAGCCCATGTGGGAGTTCCTTCTAGCAAAAAAAAGCTTATTACTTCTGCCATTGAACGAATTTGAAAGGCTGAAGTTGTAAGAAAATACCCTATAATAAGAAAACTAAGCAACCTGCCTATCCATTTCCCTACAATATCTTGACTGTATTGATAAAATGTTTTATCTGGAAACTGCTGACTTAGTTTGACCATAATTACTCCTGAAACCATTGCGAGTATCCCACCTAATATCACACTTAACCATACATCTGGTGTTTTCACTTTTTCTACAGATGCTCTGGGCAGAGTGAGGATTCCTGTTCCCAGTATGTAATTTACAATAATAACAACTGCTTGTGCAGTTGTTATTCGGTCTTTAGGTATAGTAATCACTGAAGGCCACTTCCTTTCGTCATCAGCTACCTTTTGCGGTTAGTTTTTTTGGTATGCATTATTTTCGGTCGACGTCTCATTATTTTTAATGGCATGCGAACCATAAAATCTTTCCAATCACTAAATCGGTACGGAACAGCAGGGCTAGTATAAGGAACGCCAAAACTTTTCAGTTTCACTAAATGACTGCAAAGTAAAAGAAAGAAGAGAATAACTCCATACAAGCCAAATATCGCAGCACAAAACATAGCTACAAAACGAAGAATGCGTAACGTAATTCCCACACTATATTGCGGAATAGTAAAAGAAGAAATAGCTGTTACCGCAACAACGATAACCATTATTGGACTAACAATTCCTGCTTCTACGGCAGCCTGACCAATTATTAAACCGCCCACAATTCCCATTGCAGGTCCAATTGGTTTAGGCAGACGTAAACCCGCTTCTCGTAAAACTTCGATAGCTACTTCCATAATTAACGCTTCTATTAAAGCGGGAAAAGGAACTCCTTCTCGCGATCCGAGAATAGAAATAGCGAGCTTAGTGGGAATTAATCCTGGATGAAACGAAATGAAAGAAATATACAGTGCTGGAGCAAATAATGAAACAAAAGCTGTCATGAAGCGTAATAAGCGGAGAAGCGTACCAGGAAGCCACCTTTCATAATAATCTTCTGGTGATTGCAGTAGCATACTAAATGTAACTGGAGCAATTAAAACAAATGGTGTTCCATCTAACAAAATAGCTACTCGACCTTCCATCAAAGCACTAATAACACGATCAGGTCGTTCTGTATTTTGAATCTGCGGAAAAGGACTTAGATAATTATCTTCAATGAGTTGCTCAATATAACCAGATTCGAGTACACTGTCTATGTCAATTTTCTGAATTCTGTTTTTTATTTCATCCACCAATTCTGTACTAGCAAGATCTTTAATAAATGCGACAACTAACTCTTTCTTTGCACGTTCTCCTACTGGTAGCTTTACTAATGATAAGCTCTCATCCGCACAATGTCGTCGCAAAAGTGAGGTATTATCACTTAATACTTCAGTAAAACCGACCCGTGGCCCTCTGACTAATGCCTCCGATACTGGTTCTTCAATGTTTCGTTTATTTGCTTTTGTTGTACCAAGAATAAACACATCTGCTAAACCATCAATTAAAAGAGCTGTTGAACCTATCAATACTTTGGGTATTAAATCTTTTATGTAATGGACTTCTGCTACTTCACTAATTGTAAGAACTTTATTTTTAATATATTCTTTTGAAACAGTCCCCTCTACATAAGAAGATTCATTTTTATATTCATCAGAAAAATCATCCATTAGTAATTTCATAATATGTTTGTCAATTATCTCTTTATCTGATAGACCATCAACAAAAACGATCCCAGCCTGAATATCTGTGCGTCCAATATTAAACTTCCGAAAGCGAACATCAGAATTATGTCCGATTTGTTGCTTTATAAGTTCTAAGTTAGAGGCAAAGTCATTTGTGAAATGAACGGTTGCATTTTGAGATGGTTTATGCTCTTGTTTCGTTTTACTTTGAATATTATTTTTTTTCACTTGTTTGTCTCTTGACTTCCACCAACTCATTCTTCCCACTCTTTCTCTGACATACGAACCCAATGAAAAAATCTTGAGATAGTATACGGAATTAAAAACAAGATAAACGCTTGTACAAAGACTTTCCAATCTGGAAGATAAGAAGTAATTATGTTCCACATTTTTATCACCCAATTTATATACTCTGCTAGGATTGAGACTTCTAAAGAACGGTATGTACTTAATAAAAAATAACGATAAGATTAAAGAGCAGAAAAGCAAGACATTATGCTTATTTAGTACCAATAACCTAATTAGTATAAAAACATTTCTGACCTAAAATACCATTTCCAATTATAATTTGTTAAATATTATCTCCTTTTCCTTTATTTATATGCCCGCATTTGAATTTAAAATAATATAAGTATCAATGATATTTCCTCTTAAAGAAAAAAGATGCTAGAAGATAGCATCTTTTTTCTTTATTCAACTTACTATGTATTTATATCTTATTGTGGAATTTTTTATTTCCTTTAACGAATATTAATATTTAAAAATAGAGCATACACATTTTTTTGTTCTAAGTTAATATATTTCCACTGAATCCATACGGAATTTTCTGATTTTAAAACCAATATGAAATAAAGGAAAATACTCTCTTAGAAAAACTATATAAAACAAATAACATGAAAACAACTATCAATCTATTAATTGAAAGTAATAATGAGCAAGAGTTTATCATCGTAATTCCGAGTGTATTCGTTTTGCTTCAAAATAAAGAACTTGAATAAATTTTTTCGTATCAATACGAGCAGGTAATGTTGGTTCATTATTCAATTCTGTCATCTTTCTCCTTACGGTAGTAAAATCAAAAAATCTAGAAGCATAATTTTCGAACTTCGGGTTTAAAAAATCAGTAAGTCCAAGGGATGCTAAATGGTTTAATGATTGATAAATTGCTCTCCGAATCCGTTGTTTGGAAGCTTCTATGAACCTTTTTAATTCGGCATCTTCAGCTGAATCCCCCAGTTTTTTTTGAGCCAAATTCATAAAAATCTCTTTTAGTGAGGGAAAGCCTTGTTCCAACGTGTTATCTTGTTCATATTTATATAAATAATCTAGCATATCCATTAAATCTTTACTTCCACTTTCACTGGCTATTCCTAATTCAGACAAAAGAAAATGAATGGAATTTTGAAAATGATTGAAAGTATTTAAATGTTTTTCACTACGGTATTTTTCTTGCGTACTTAAATTACTATCCAATTTTAGTACCATATTAAGCGATTCTTGAATGTTTTTTATTGATTTTTCCAAACGAATTCGTTCAATGACTTTCCGAACAACTGTTAATACTTCAATCCGGTTAATTGGCTTAATAATATAGTATTCAACACCAAGCGAATAAGCTTCAGCAATTAATTCTTTTGATTCTACTTGAGAGACCATGATGATTTTCCCTTTAAACGAAGGCTTTATTTGACGAATTGTTTTTATTCCATCTTGATTCGGCATTAACAAATCGATAAATAAAATGTCTATATTTTTAAGGATTACCATTTGTTGCTCTAAAGATAAACCATCCTCAGCTTCTCCTATAACCTCCCCAAGATCTTCATCCTCGATAATTTGAGCCAACATTGAGCGAACCGCTTTTTCATCATCTACTATATAAAAATACATAGAATCACCCTTTCGAAATTATATGATCAATCCCTAATCTAATTATAAAAATTGATCCTTTTCCTTCGGTTCTGTCCTCAAGCGTAACATCACCTTCTAGTTGTTCGACCATTTCTTTAACATACGATAGTCCGATGCCTGTCGATGGGTTGCCTAAATCATCATATTTAGAAGTAAACCCAGGCTCAAAAATTGAATCTTTATATTTTGAAGAAATACCAGGACCATTATCGCCTATTTGAAATTCAACAAAATGGTGGTCTTTATTAATGTCAATTGTGATGGTTCCCATACCTTGGATAGCTTCTACAGCGTTTGTAACGATATTATTTATAATAGATAAGATTGTGTAAATATGATAATGAGGATGCACACCATCAATTTTATACACAAATTGGATGTCTTTCTCTAGCAACCGTGCATATTTCGTATTTGCCCGTATAATGATATTTACTAGTTCATGCACAGACATATAATCTGTAAAACTTTCATCAGAAATTAATTTTGAAAGTCCCGCAAAAATACGTTGGTTATCCTTTTTAACGTCATGGACCTCACCAGCAATTTGTAATGCCTGTTGCCTTAAATCCTCAAACTGAAAATCCATCTGTTTGTGCTCAAAAGAGTCTAAGGTTTTATATAAATCATAGGATTTTTTTGTTATATTCTCAGCATCTTGTAATGTTTTTTTTAAATGAACAGCATCTTCATATAAATTAGAGATGAGCATGAGCATGTGTTCATTTTGCTTCTTTATATGTCTCTCCCTTGATTGCGCTTCATACAATTTCATCATATTGAAAAAGCTTAGAACTATAAAACTATGGGAACATGCGATAACAATGATCTCATTTATTGCCTCGGATGTGATCGATGTTTTTAATACGAAATATTGAATCATTAATTCCACACAGTCTGACAGTATTTCAATCATGCAACCAATAAAACCAATCATTAGTGGTTGATGATAAAAACGTTTGATTTTTGCTAAATGAAAGAGATACGAATAAGTAAAATAAAAGAAAAAACTAGGATAGTGCGTATGAAAAGCGGCTAGCCAATCCATATTTCCCTTTATAATGACATCCATTGAGATACGAAATACTACCACGACTATCGCTGTTAAAAAACCCGGTAAAAATGCTGGAATTCGTCGAAACAATAACAAAAAAAAGAAAAATGTTGGTGCGCCAAAGCTCATTCTAAATGTTTCATTTAAAGGAAATGACTTTATTTCACCTACTAAGGGTACTGTAAGTATCATTAAAACGAGAATATAGATGTCTTTTTTTACTAAATTACTAAGATTCAAAATAATCACTTCTCACTTTCGCCTAACAGTCAGTATACAAACCTATTTGCATTAATACAATACTTACTCTATTTTTTTCAAAAACTGATAAATAAGATATAAACGAAAGCATTATAGATTGTGAGTATTCATTACACCCTTCTACTTTAGAAAGATACTTTATAACTCAAAAATGTTCAGACACAATATAAGGTCTGAACACTTTTGGACTCGCTCTAACACCAAAATATCTGTGCTCCTTTTTAAAATATACTTAAATCCCATTCTTTTGCAATATGTTCTAACAACATAATTCCTGGTAAACTATTCCCATACTCATCAATGGCTGGTCCGTAAATACCAATACCACATCCATCTTGGAACGATAAATCCTTCCTAGATTTTGAGGGAACAAGTGTCATAATTCCGCCAGATACCCCACTCTTAGCTGGTAATCCAATGAAAGCAGCAAATTTTCCAGAAGCATTGTACATTCCACAAGTAAGCATTAAAGCTTTTGTTAACCTAGCCACTTCTTTAGGGAGCACTTGTTCTTTGCGAATAGGATGATATCCATCATGTGCTAGTATAAGCCCTATTAAGGCAATATCTTCTGTATTTATTTCAATCGAACATTGTTTTAGGTAAACCTCTAGTGTCTCCTCCACATCTGATTCTAGAAAACCATTTTCCTTTAAATAGTATGCTAAAGCTCTATTACGATGAGCCGTTTCCCATTCGGATTGAAATACTATTTCATTAATAGCAGGACGCTTCTCTATCATTTTTTCAATTAATACGTATAGAGATTCTAATTTTTCTTGCACCGATTTCCCTGGCAAAAGTGAAGCTATCGTAATCGCTCCAGCATTAATCATAGGATTAAAAGGTTTTCCTGGTTTATGTATCTCTAAACGAATAATTGAATTAAAGGCATCTCCAGTTGGCTCTACGTCAACTCGTTCTAATACATAAGAAATACCGCGACTTAAACAAGCGGCTATAAAACCGATTACTTTTGATATACTTTGTAATGTGAAAGGTATCTCCCAATCTCCTGACTTTATCATTGTTCCATCTGGCTTTACTATACAAATACCTAACTGCGATACATTTATTTCCCCCAGAGCGGGAATATAACTGGCGCTTCGTCCCTTAGCTGCATACGTTCGATAATGGGCTACCCATTGATCTAAGCAAACTTTTTCTTGACCCTCAATTTGAATGCTATAATCTTTTATCATTTAAAAATATTCCCCCGTACTATTAACTTTATATAGAATGATTTTTTCTTTACTATAATCAATAATATTTGCACTAGAACCAAGAAAGATATTCAGACATATTGCAGTCTGAATATCTTTCTTATTACACACTTTTCTTTTTTGAATTTTTCTGATAATTTTCCCAACATTCAATATTTTTAAGCCCTTTAATGTTTTCTTTATAAAAAATAGGATCTTTACCAGCTTTTTTCTGATTTATATAATCTTGTAACGCCGCAAATGCTACTTTTGAAAGTAAGGTAATAGCAATTAAATTAATAATAACCATAAAGCCCATAAATAAATCCGCTAAATCCCATACAATTTGAACCTTTGCAACGGAACCAAATACAATCATAGCCAACACACTTATTCTGTATATCATTAACCACACTTTACTTGTATGTAAGAAGCGAATATTTGTTTCACCATAATAATAGTTGCCAATTAACGCACCAAATCCAAATAAAAAAACAAAGATAGCAAGACAACCCGATGCCCAAGAACCGATGTGTTCACTTAATGCTGCTTGTGTAAGTGCAATACCATTTAACCCCGGTTGTTTATATGCATCAGAAAGCAAAATAATAAAGGCAGTGCTAGTACAAATGATCAGTGTATCCGTTAATACACCAAACGCTTGAATCAGTCCTTGTTTCACCGGATGACTTGTTGTTGCTGTTGCAGCAACGTTTGGTGCACTTCCCATACCAGCTTCATTTGAAAATAAACCACGTTTAACCCCATTCATAAGTGCTGCACCAATTGAACCTCCTGCTATTTGTTTAAAACCAAATGCGTTTTGAACAATAAGAGAAAGAACTTCCGGCATTTTTGATATGTTGGTAACTACAACAAATAATGCAACTCCAATGTATAATACCGCTAAAAATACCACTTTGTATTCAGCCATTTTTGCAATACGTTGTACACCACCAAAGATAATCGCAGCGAAAGCAATGGCCATGATTATCCCGACTGTTAGGCGATCTGTACCAAATGCATTTTGAAAAGCAATTGTAACTGTATTTGATTGTACTGAATTGAATACAAGACCAAAAGTAATTGTGATTAAAATAGAGAATAATACTCCCATCCAACGTTTATTCAACCCTTTTTCCATATAATAGGATGGACCACCGCGGAAGCCAGTTTTATCTTTTACTTTATATATCTGTGCTAATGTGCTTTCAACAAAACTGGATGCCGAGCTAATAATAGAAATAATCCACATCCAAAATACAGCTCCAGGCCCCCCTAATGCAATCGCAATCGCAATTCCTGTAATATTCCCTGTTCCAACGCGAGCTGCCATACCAATACAAAACGCTTGAAAAGGGGAGATTTGATCTTTAGAACCACTTTTCCCCTCCATTAATACACGGACCATCTCTTTTAACATTCGAAACTGTACAAAATTCAATTTAAATGTAAAATAAATTCCGCAAATAACAAGCATAATAATTAACAATTTAGACCATAAAAAATCATTCGTTGACCCGACTAAATCTACAAAAAATCTTTCCATATTATCACTCCATACCAAAAATTTATCTATCATAATCTATATAAAATCACCTATATTCCCTGGCATAAATACCTCATTCATATTCAAATACAACAAGGATAAAAATTTTCTATATTAATAGGATTGGCCTGTTTAAGCAAACATCACAACATGTAACTGTAAAACTGAATTTTCGAAGAACTTAACGCTTATACATACGGTGCTCTATCCCCTTCTGTAAAACTAATATTCTTATCCACTAATATTGTTGTACTATTATGTTTGTTTCGTTTACCGGTGATTTACATTTAAATCATAATAATCAATAGTGATTAACTGGTTTTTTGTTAATTTTCCCTAGAACATGGAAATATCTCCTTTCTCACTACTAATCTCAAAAATAGGCTAGGTAAAAAGTTCATAGAAAAACTATGAAGCGCTTTCAATCTTCAACTAAGAGAAGCTTATTTTTAATTTATAATCAAAAGTACAGAATGTTACGAAAAAGTACAGATTTTTATAAAAACCAAAAAATATTTTAAGGTTTTTTCATCTAAAAAAACAGTGAGGTTTTGTGAATTTTATACAGTATCCAAACATCACGGATTCCGTTCTACCTAACTTTTGACAAGTCTCTATTTTCTTCATAAAAACATGCATACTTTTTCTCTTTTAGAACTTCATATAAAGTATTTGAAATCAAGAATCGATAAGTTATTATAAGAATATTAAAAAAACAAAACATTTAATTTATTTATGGTATCATACAAAAAACATTTGTTTTCTCAATTAATCCCCTAGTGAGATTTGTTGAATATCTATTATTAAATGTATATTTCCTTTGCGTTTCATTCTACTAACATAGATTACAGGTGGTGTATTGTGAAAGAAATAGTATTCGTTCAAAGTAAAAAAAGACTCCTTATGAAATTCGAATTTTTAAAAAAGGATTTAGTACTTACCATTTCACTGATACTAGCAATTGTAAGCTGCTTAATACATTCGCCAAAGATCGAATATATTAACTTTGAAGTGTTAATTAGCTTATTTAATCTAATGGTGGCCATTAAGGCCTTGGAACAGCTAAAGATATTAGACAAACTTGCCGTTGCGATTTTAAATAAATGCAATAACAGCAGGTCAATATCTATTATTCTAATTTTGTTATGCTTTATTTGCTCCATGTTTGTAACAAATGATGTCGCTCTCCTCACTTTTGTTCCAATAACACTTGTCATTAGTAAAAAAACACAAATGAACATGATGGATACAATCATCCTGCAAACAATTGCGGCAAACATCGGCAGTAGCTTGATGCCTATGGGAAACCCACAAAATTTATACTTATATTCTTACTATGGAATTAAGCTCATCCCATTTTTAGGTTCAATCCTGCTTTTAGCTGTACTTGGAATCAGTTTGTTATTTATATTTACTCAAAAACTTCAAAAAACAAATTTAAAAATAGAACTACCTGTTATTACCGTGAAGAATCGAAAAAAAGCTACCATCTGGATTTTGATACTTATCACTATCATTGCATCTATTTTTGGTGTCATTAATTATTACATTGCGCTAATGGTTACATTGATGGCAGCATTTACGTTAGATAGAAACTTACTATTTAAGATCGATTACTTTCTTCTAATAACCTTTGTCTGTTTTTTTATTTTTATCGGAAACATTTCCCATTCCGATGCGCTGGAGACATTTGCTCGCGCTAATTTAAGAGGAGATACTTCAGTCTTCTTTAGTTCCATATTCTTGAGTCAATTGATTAGCAATTTTCCTACTTCAATTCTTCTATCAAACTTTACTTCTGATTGGAAAGCTTTATTACTAGGAGTAAATATTGGAGGGCTTGGAACAATTATCGCATCTTTAGCCAGTGTAATTTCCTATAAACTATTCACTCAGGCCAATGGTAAAGAGAGTAAGGCGTATTTAATTAAATTTAGCATTTACAACTTTTCATTTTTAATCATACTTACATGTATACAATACTTTATCTTTAAATTTCTAAAAATTTTTTAAAAAATTGATTACTTTAAAAAAACCCAAATATCTCAGCATTAAATTGAGAAATTTGGGTTTTAATATAGGTATGTTTAAAGAGATACAACAAAGTTACCATCAATTTAATATTTTAAGATGTTCTCAAAGCGAAAATCTTTTAGCTTTTACGTTATTTATTAGAATTCAGTTCATTTTTTATGTACTCAGTTATATAATAAATGACTGAATTTATAGGGTAATAACTTTCAATTAATAATAGAAATATAACTTATTACAATGTTATTTCATTTTTGAAGTCCTCTTCACAAAATCCTTAATGTCCCTCAATTTTTTTCCGCTAATATTATCTTTGATCGTTGAATCTATGTCATTTTCAATATAAAAAGTTTTATTCTTAACCTTTGTTTCAAATTTATATTTATTTTTATCCCAATTTATTAGATTGCTCTTTAGGTGTGCAATATTTCTTACATCAAATTCAATCATAAAAGGTTCTAAAGCTGGATAAAAATGTCCAAGTTTATTATTTTCTTTTAAAAAAACTATATATGTCTCCTCGGATTTTGGTTTTATATACAATGGATCTTTATTTTCTACTTTTTTAGTAAACACTTTCGTAGCACCTTTCAGAATGATTCCATTTTTATCAATGATTTCATTACTTTCCTCTAATACGAGATTTTCTGAATATCTATGATTTATTAAGATTTCATTCTTTACATAGTCCCCTTTTAAGATTTCTTTGACATGAAAACTAAACAAATGGCCTTCAACATCTTCACTTTGAATCTCATGTGATGAACTGTTTGCCATATTCCATTTAGAGTATAAGCCGTCATATTCACCTAGTACAATAACGTCTGCTTCTTCAACCATTTCGCTTAAATGATTTGTAGTTTTGAATGTCTTATTTAATACTATAGTTTCAGAATTCGATGACACGCTAGACACTCCTGCCACATCTATACTGGACCAAATTGTTTTACCAATAATAATTAAAAAAGTAAATATGAATAAACATAGACACCATTTCATTGCTTTATATTTATACATTATAATAAAGTCTCCCTAAATTATATTTTCTCAATACAAAATATTCTAAATGTTAATTAAATATTAATCCAAAAGAAGAGAATGGTGCTATAATTCTCTTGTTAAAAATAATCTTTGGAGGGATAATATGAATTTTAAAAAAGGGATTACTGCATTTTTATTAGGTACTGTGTTTGTTTTTTCAAGCGTTGGCGTTTCAGAGGCTTATGTAAAAGAAGGATGGAAGCTGCCTTCAAAATCAGCTACATATAAATGGGGAGACAGATTAGACGATGGTTCAAGTATCATCAAATCTGGTTGGCAAGCTGCCGATTCAGCCTGGTACACTGCTTCTCGTATTAATTTTACAGTTTCCTCTTCTTCTGTGAACACATTAAACTCTTGGTTTGAAAGTTCCTCTACTTATTATGGAAGAATGAAGACATCTTATAATACATCCACTAAAAAAGTAACGAAATTTGCTGGTGATATTAACGCAGGTAATACAAATATTACAAAATCAAATGTTGCTAAAAGTACAGGAGTCCATGAGTTTGGTCATGCAATAGGAATAGGTCACAACAGTGGTACTTCAATTATGAACAGCAATCGTAATCGTACTACTATGCATGTCCCTCAAACTGACGATAAAAATGGTGTAAATGCAATCTATTAACAGAAAAAGGAGATGATTTCTTAATGTTAAGTAAAAAAGCAAAAACTATGGTAATTGCAATACCTTTGGCTACAGTAATTGGTTTGGGAGGATATTCAGCATTTAATAGTCACTTCTCCCCTGTTGCTGAAGAAGATAAGAATACCGAAACTGTTATTCTCAGTAAAGATTTCCCTGCTACAAGTGATTTAAATCAAATGATTAATGAAGCAGATCTAGTTGTAATCGGTGAATATGAAGGTCTTGACTCTAAGTGGAATATGGCACGTAATCCAAGTAATCCATCGGAAGAGGACAAAGAAAATTACGTTGAAGGACATCTTTATAATTTCAACATTT
The DNA here is from genome assembly GCF_051917185.1 of Bacillus cereus group sp. MYBK108-1. Lineage (NCBI taxonomy): Bacteria > Bacillati > Bacillota > Bacilli > Caryophanales > Bacillaceae > Bacillus > Bacillus cereus group sp. MYBK108-1. The sequence goes on along the minus strand of NZ_JBQAHZ010000004.1, from coordinate 126,466 downwards.
CCGAAACAATTAAAGGTGTGAATGAAAATAAACAAATAAAAATCAATCATCGTTTCGCTGAAACTGTAAAACTTGAAGATTCTAATGCAGTTGTTGCACCAGATGGCACAGTTACAAAAAAGGCTACTAAGATAACTACTAAAGAGGTGCAAAATAAGGATCCTTTATATATCGAACCTATGGTTAATAAAAAATATATGATGTTTTTGAAGAAGGATCAATTATTTGGTAACTACTACGGAGCAATTGAACCATTCGCAATTACCTTTGATGAAAATAACAAAGCAGACCTTCAGACAAACATAGAAACTATTAATGAAAGTAAAATGTCTTCCAAAGCACAACTTGCAGGAAAAACAATTGTATTAAAAAATGAAATACATGAAACTATTACTGACAATATTAGCGGTAAGACCCTTGATGAATTAAAAGAACAAGTAAAACAAAAAAACAAGTAATAATTATAACTTATATTGATTTTCCCTATTTCATAAGATAATTAAAATTAATTTATAACTGTTATTACAGATTAAAGAAAAATCATTTTTTTCACCCAAAAGCAAAGCAACTGCCTATCAAATTTTTTAGTAGGCAGTTGTTCAATTATTAAAATAAAGTACCATACTGTTTAATTAAATACTATTTCCAAAACAAAAAAGTAAAGGTTTTCAATTCACTTGAGCTTTCTTGTCTCTAATTCATATATTCTTCTAAATTTATTTTTTGTATATCCCCCAAAAAAATCCTACATAGCGCATGTACCAAGCTTCATCTGCATAACTAGTTACATTCTCCTTTTTCTATTGTTAATAGCTTCACAATAAAAGCTGTTAAACGGAAAAAGTGGGAAGTCTTAAATTAGACTTCCCACCTTATATAAATTTACAATTAGTGACAATACCCATACAAATACAATAGTATATATAATAATCACTCATTATATGTGTTGCTCTTTTAACCGGCCAATGTAACCCCTTAGCCATCCTTCATGATTGACTTGATTGTTTCTAGATACTTAATCCCTCTATACTCATTTCAAGCGGTAATCCATTCCGATGGAAATTACAAATGACAAAATTTATCCGTTTTTCCTACTTGCTAAATTCAGCAAGTAAAATGTTTTTAAAAACTTCCGGGTTATTAATGTTTAAACTGTTCGAATTGATAGCGAGTGTATGTTTACCTCCAAGTGTTCCACCAGCAAAAGTGGAAAACCCTGGAACGCCCCCCCTGTGTCCCCATACCGAGACACCGTTCGGAAGCTTAATTTCAAGGATTCCAAGACCATACCCGGTTCCCTCTCTATTTGTAGGAACTGTAGTAAGCATTTGTTTTAACTGCTGTTCCTTCAGTAATTTGCCACCTAGTAAGTAAGAGAAGAATTTGTTTAAGTCGTCAGCAGTAGAAATCATATCTCCATCCGAGCTACCTGGGTTAATATAAGTAACGTCTTTTAGCTCACTCGCTCCGTCTAGTTGCAAATAGCCACGGGCATGCTTGGTGCCTGGAATCACGCTTGAATTACCAGGTAGAAATGTATTTGACAAATCAAGAGGTTCAATAATCCGATTTTCAACCTCTTCCGCATAACTGTTGCCAGTTACTTTTTCAATAAGGATCCCCAGTAATACGTATCCTGTGTTTGAATAAGACCAACCCTTTCCTGGGGCAAAGTCTGGGGGAAGTGAAATCCCCATCTTTACAAATTCTTCAGCCGTATATGATTTTTTTATATCCGTAATATCAAAGTCTTTTGAATTTATATAGTCAGCAATACCACTTGTATGATTCAATATTTGCCGGATCGTAATCTGATTACCATCATATCCGTTTCCTTGAATAACACCAGGTAACCATTTTTCAATGGAGTCGTCTAGATTCAAACGGTTCTCTCCAGATAATTGAAGCAGAACTGTTGCAATGAACGTTTTCGTCACACTGCCAATGCGAAAGCGAAAATCTGCTTTCATTGGTTTCTTAGTTTTCAAATCCGCTATCCCAGCACTATAACTCCAAGTTTTACCCCCCTTAGAAATTTGAGCGAGTATTCCCGGGTATCCAAGTTGCAGTTCATCTCGCATTGCTTTCTTAACGGAAGTACGATCGCTTTTCGTACTTGTTTGTAACGAACTAGATACATTTTGCGTAGATTCTGCTTTTACAATTGATGTTGGTGTTATGTATAACAGGGAACTTCCACCTATTAAAAGTGCTAGACTTGCACATGTAATTTTACTGCTTGTTTTCATAAAGAATTCCTCTCTTCTATTAAAATCGTATTGATGGTTAATAATTATGTCATATGCTAACCACACAGCTATCAACTCTCCCAATGATAAAAGTCAACACTGAATTTGCAATCAACGTACTAATCATTATTTTCACAAACACCATTGTATTCTAACAATCTCTAAATCACTCTTTTTCCACATACATATTAACCATAGAAATTACTTCTTTTCCTTAAAACACTCTTGTTACTGATTATTTGTTTTATATGTAGGCCGTACTTGTTCCCCCCTTCATGCCTCCTTATATTTTTATCCTACACAATGAAAATCTCTTTTTTCTTACCTATTCCTTACAAATTCCTTACATACAAAATCACTTCTACAATAGGATTGAAGTAGCATCTGTGCCCGAAAGCGCAAAAAACACCGATGCTTTTTCGCTTCAGTGTTTTTTGCGCTTTACATATTGAAGATTCATTTTACTCTTAGCAGGTTGAATTGCTAATTTTTTCTAATACGATTATTCTTCTTACTATATAAAACAAATTTTATAGTATTATATGAAACACTTCTCAAGTTGTCATTAAGGCACATTATTCTAAATTTATTGATCTAGTTGAGATGGACTCACTTTTTGAATTTGAACAAGTATATCAAACGTTTTACCTAATGATATATCAACAGTTTTTGGTATATCAGGCCCTTCGGTAGCTATTCCAGCGAAAATTGGATGTTGTTCGTTTAACCAAGTTTTTGTCACGCCGTTCGCCTTACGTAAATCAATAAAAAATTGATCTTTTTTGACCTGTCCAAAAATGTAGTTATAACTGTTTTGATCATCCGATTTTAATGTTCCATAGGGGCCAAATTCACCATTGCTATTCTTGACATTGTATTGTCCTTCATAAACTGACGTTCCAATAGATACGTATCTTTTTCCATAATATTCTGCTAAATGCTGCCCAGCTACTTTAGGATATATAAAAGGAAGCATATTTGTTTTCGAAACGTGTCCATTATGTCCCCATACAATGGTTTTTCCTAAATGTTCTTCAGTCCACTTCGCATTTTCATACATCGCAATATCATGTTTCAAATAAAAATCCGCTGGTTTATCAGGAGGTGTCGCTAACATTGTAGTAAACTGTTCAATAATACGAGCATTTTGCTTTATCCATGCAAACTCTTTAGATTTTCCATTTAAATAGCTTTTATTTTCCTCTAATAAAGCACTAATTTGTTTAGCATCTAAAACATACTTTTCTTTTTCTTCTTTCGTAAGGCTTTCAAAAGTATTCATATCCTTTGTTACAGGAATAAGACCTTTTATCTTCTCTTCTACTCTAGGCAACAGTTTTGAATTGTTCGCTTTAATATATTCTGTTATATTATTATAAACATTTTCGTTTACTGATTGAATGTCCATCCCGATGACACGTACTTTCGATTTATGTTTTGGATTAGCATTATATTGCCGAATCCAATCAAGTAAATCTAGCATTTCTTTCGTCTTAAATACAGGTGTTAGATGTTGGCTTGGGTTTCCCTTACCAGTAAGAACATATCGATCAAGTTCCAAGGCCCTGTCCCATCCCTCTTCTAAAACTAGATTGGTAAAGCCCTTTTCAGATACTAAATACTTAACAATGCGGTGTTTCATCGTAAAAACTTCATGAGCTCCATGCGTAGCTTCACCTAAACCTACAATTGAAGCTGAACCTACCATATCCTTAAGTGGTTTCAAATCATTAAGAGATGCAGTTGGATTAGTTGTTTTTAAAGGCTTTGCATGTGCTTCTAACCATTTTGCTATTTGATTTGTATTGTAGGGAGCTGTAACAGAAACCTCTGTTTTCGAATCTGCATAAGTATTTCCTACAAAATGAGTCATTGTTATAGTAGAAGCAACAATTGCAATAATTATTTTCTTTTTCATAAAAAACCTCCTGAAATATTTACTTATAGCTTTTTGACATACTCTGCCAACTTCCGTTTAAAACATTCATTTTCTTATTACTGTTAAGATATATTTATTCTAGTTCCTAAAACTCACTTATTTCTTAATAGGTTCTTAAGAAATTCTTAATTCACTTATACGAATATAAAACTAAATAAGCTTCAATTCATTGCATTGTAAATTCCTCATTGCATAACATTATAATGTACAGATATTCGTTATAAATGATGTTATCTAAAGTATTCAATTTCAGTATGTATTATTAACGTAGTTAATATATGGTTAATATGAAGTTCCAAATTTTGATTGTCTGTAGTCTCTTTATCATAGGGTTAATTTAGGGGTTATTTTTTGTTCACTTCATTTTTTTCGGCACTCTGCATCTAGACGGTATACCCATTGGCCACAGTTAGACTATTTCAAATCAAAAAAATAGATTACCTGCACACTAAAGAGTATAGCGCACAAATAATCTAGTTGTTTTTGAGATTAATAAAAAACTAATTTATCTTTTGAATTCTTCCATCAATAATAGACTGAATTGGTTCTTTTGATTTTTTTATATAATCTACTAATGCTTCAAAATCAGTTGGTCCTGTTTCAGCATCTTTACCGTTTTTAAAGGATACAAATCCATCTCCACCTGAAGCTAGAAATGCGTTCGCAACGACGCTGTAAGTTTTAGAAGGAATGATTTCTTCTCCATTTGCTAAGCGAATACTTGTTACTTTTTCTCCATTAGGCTTGTTCGCATCCCAAGTGTATTGGATCCCTGAAATTTGAAGCATTCTTGTTATGTCTTTTTGCCATTGTTGATTTAAAATATCACGAATGTCTTGACCTGTTAAATTTACTTTTATTAATTGATTTCCGAATGGTTGAATACCATATATCTCTCCCCATGTAATATCACCAGCATCTAAGTCATTACGAATACCACCAGGATTCATAAGTGCAATTTGGGATTGCATTGTTGCACGCTGAGCATCAGCAACTAAATTTCCGAGAGTAGATTCACCAGCCGTATTGAGTTTACGATCTAGTGGAGCAATAGACTTACCTACAATTTCATTAACAAGAGGTGCGATTTTTGCTTGATATTTCTCCATCTTCTTCTTGATTTTTTTATCAGGCTCCATGCCTTCATGGTAAGTTGTAACAATTTCTGCTTTTTTCTCAACAATATCTTGTGTTTTACGATCAATCTTTACATCAACATCAGCAAAAGCCATACCATATGAATTTGCTTGTACGACAAGTTTATTATTAACAGTTCCATTTACATAGGTGTGGCTATGGCCACCAAAAATAACATCGACTTCTGGATCAGTCTCATTTGCTAATCGGACAATATCACCATTTGTTACGCCGTTCCCATCTGTTATACCTCCGTTATGTGCAAGAACAACGATAGATTTAACGCCTAGTTTTTTTAATTGCTTTACGGATTTGTTAATAGCTTCAACTTCATCTGTAATTTCTACATTCTTTAGCATAGTAGGCATAACAAGGTTAGGAACATCCGTTGTTACGACTCCGATAAATCCAACAGGAACTCCTTGTACCTTTTTTATAGTGAATGGTGGTAAAAATAAACGACCGGTGGATTTATTATAGAAATTTGCAGCAACATATGGGAATTTTGCTCCTTTAAAATTACCTGTTTTCTCATGGTATCCACCATAAATAAGGCGGTTCATTTCTTCAACACCTTCATCAAATTCATGATTTCCTATCGTTCCAACATCGAATTTCAAATCATTTAGAAATTCAATTGTAGGTTCGTCTTGTAATAATGCTGAAACAGGAGTACTTGCTCCAACAACATCGCCAGCATGTACCTTTAATGTATTCGGATTTTGTTTTTCACGATCACGTAAATAAGCCCCTAAGTACTCAATTCCCCCTGCATCTTTATTGTTAATTTTTTTTACAGTGTCTAGTTGCCCATGAAAATCGTTAATACCGAGCATTTGTACATCTATGTAGCGGTTTTGTTCTGTACTTGCTTGGATTGAAGGCGCAGCAAATACACTAGTAAAAGTAACTGTACTTAATGCTAAAGCAACTGGAATGATTTTTTTCAACATAAAATTTCTCTCCCCTAATTAAAATCTGACATAATACGATGTTATTTTAATATATTAAGAGAATTATTTCCACAAAAATTCTACCAATTATAAAAATTAATAAGATTTTATTGTTTTCTGACAAGATATTTCTTCCTCAGAAAAATGTATATTTCTTTGTTTTGAGGATTATTCAAAATATTATCTTGATAGTAATATAACAATACTTCTAAGAAATCTAAAAAACTCTAATCAATATATTTTAGCTGTTAAGAAGAGTATTCAATCCAAAATTAATGGAGATTTATCAACCTAACATATCAATATCACCATTTAAAAAGATGCTCCTGGATTTATCCAAGAGCATCTTTTATAAAGGTTTATTTTTTACTTATTTATAATTTATCAACTAACAATTATATAGTTGTAATCAGTCCTTTAAAAATAATAGGAGTGCTTCATTAAATTCTTTAGCATGCGTTGCATTTAGCCCATGTGGACCACCCTTTATTAAGGCTACTTTAGAATTAGGAATTGCTTCATGTGTTAATTTCCCACTATATTCATATGGTACAGTTGCATCAGAATCACCGTGAATAATAAGAGTAGGTATATTAAACTTCTCCAAGTCTTTTCTAAAATCTGTCTTACTAAAGGCGGTAATACAATCAAGTGTTCCTTTAGGTGATGCACTGGCTGCAATATCCCAATTATATAAACGGAATGGCTCACTTACTAAATCTGTTCGATTACCAGCCGTGAAAAATCCCTTAGTAAATTCATCAAGAAATGCAAGGCGGTCATTTATCACACCACTTTTGAATGCTTCAATTGTTGCATCATCTAAGGCCCCTTCAGGATGATCCTCTGATTTGTATAAATACGGAGGAACTGCCCCAGCAAAAACAGCCTTTTCAATACGATCTGTTCCATACGTACTAATATACCGGGCTACTTCGCCTCCACCCATAGAAAAACCAACAAGTGTGACATTTTGAAGCTCTAAATGTTCTAATAGTTGATGTAAATCAGAAGTAAAGGTATCATATTCATACCCTTCCCACGGCTGAGATGATTGTCCAAATCCTCGACGATCATATGTTATAACTCTGTATCCAGCCTCAACAAGAGCGGGAACTTGGTATTCCCAAGATCGACCACTTAACGGCCAACCATGAATGAGTACAACTGGTTTTCCTGTGCCATGATCCTCATAATATATCTCAATTGGTTCTTGCTTTTCGGTTCCTACAGTAATTTTAGCCATGCTTCTACCTCCTAAAAATATTCCAATATGTATCCTTTTCTTCAATAATCTGGATGAACATCATAACCTATTCATGCACGTTTATGTTGTGAATTCTAAGTATGAAACTCTATTGTTCCAATGCATTCATTTTCTCCTTTTGGAACAATCCCCCCTCTAATACCTTTTGCATCATAAAATAATTACTGAACATTACTCCTATTCAATTGTAATAACAAAAATAGGTGACTATCAATATCGTTCTATCTATAGGATGTATAGGTAAAACCAATCTATTTTATAGTGAAAACAACTATAGTTACGACCTATACAAATTATAGATAATTTAGAATTGATTAACGAATCAGTTTTCAAATACTATAAATTTGTATAGCACTTCATGTTCTGTGAATGCTGCTATAACCAATATTATTGGTCAGCTTAGTTATAAACGAAGAAACTTATGATAGTATTCGACTATTTAAACTTTCTTCGATTACTTAATTTTTAGGAGGAATACATAATGACTGATCTCTATTCTCGTATTAACAAAGATGATGCTGTTGTGCTTTTAGTAGATCATCAAACTGGTCTTATGTCCGGACTAGTACGTGACTATGGTGTTGATGAATTCAAGAACAATGTTTTAGCTCTTGCTCATACTGCTAAGTTTTTTAATTTACCAGTTATTTTAACAACAAGTTTTGAAAACGGGCCTAATGGACCTTTAATGCAAGAATTGGTTGATCTCTTTCCTCATGCACCAAAAATAGCTCGACCTGGACAAATTAACGCATGGGATAATGATGATTTTGTAAAAGCAATCGAAGAAACTGGAAAAAAACAACTTATCATCGCAGGCGTAGTTACGGACGTTTGTGTTGCTTTCCCGGCACTTTCCGCTATAAAAGCTGGATATGAAGTATTTGCTGTTACTGATGCTTCAGGAACTTTCAGTAAACAAGTTGCAGATGCTGCCAATACACGTATGGCACATAGTGGCGTGCAACTTATGAACTGGTTTAGCGTAGCTTGCGAATTACAACGCGATTGGCGCAACGATGTCGAAGGTTTTGGCAATTTGCTTGCTAGCAATCTTCCAGGCTATCAAAATATAATTGGAAGCTATAGAGGAGCTCAGCGAGATCTTAGTAAACAAAATGCATAAATGTATCTCAAGGAAATAGCTTTAAATCACCTTTTTTAAAGTAGATAGTATAAATTTAGTGCTGATTAAATCAGCACTAAATTTAAATTAAAAAGTATAGTAGAGCTTCAATTGACAGAAGATACATTACTTTCAATAAACAATTGAAAAAGGAGCGTTTTATTATGAGTAATTTAGAATTGTTAAATCCGGAGAACAGTGCCTTAATTTTAATTGATTTTCAACCTCAAATGACTTTTGGAGTTGCAAGTATTGATAGACAAACATTGATTAATAACGTTATGCTACTTGCTAAATCAGCAAAAACTTTTAACGTACCTACTATTCTTACTACAGTTGAAACACGCAGCTTTTCTGGTTATTTTTGGCCACAAATTCTTGATATATTCCCAAACCATGAAATTATAGAACGTAGTTCAATGAACTCTTGGGAAGATCCGAAATTTGTTGAGGCAGTTAAAGCAACCGGTAGAAAGAAATTAATATTTGCAGCACTTTGGACTGAAGTTTGCCTTGCATTCCCTGTGCTTGAAGCAATTAAAGCTGGCTATGAGGTATATGCAGTTGATGATGCTTCAGGTGGTACTAGTTTGACAGCACATAACGCTGCTATGCGTCGTGTAGAACAAGCTGGTGCAATTCCAGTGACAGCAATTCAAGTTTTACTTGAATACCAACGTGACTGGGCACACAAAGACACTTATGATGCTGTAATGGAGATTGTAAAGGAACACACTGGTGCTTATGGTCAAGGTGTAGAATACGCATATACTATGGTGCACGGCGCGCTTCCAAGCAGGAAAATATGAAACAAGAAGGAGTAGCTGTCGAAGAGACTTATACAGGGAACACGATGGATGCTGGCAATCCAGTAACAACCATTGTTACATGGGAAATTCAAGAAGGTAGAGAAAAACAGTTTGAAACATGGAGACATGAAATTGAGGCTGCGGCTACTAAATTCCCAGGACATTTAGGTGTAAATCTAATAGTCCCAAGTAACGAATCCAGAGAGTATACTGTTATTTTTCGCTTTGATACGTATGAGCATCTACGTACTTGGCAAGAATCAGATGTTCGCCGGGATTTGTTAAAAACGGCGGAGCAATTTCAAGCCACTAATCCAACTTACAAAACTGAAAGCAGTTTGGCTTATTGGTTTGTTACTCCGAAAACGCCAGTTCCACCGCCAAAATGGAAAATGTCTATCGTTACCCTTCTGGGTGTATGGCCTCTTAGCATGTTAGTTCCTAAAGTGATAGGACCTATTATAAAACATATGAATCCTATTATGTCAGCTTTTTTTGTTTCTGTATGTATCGTGTCCTTGCTATCATGGGTAGTCATGCCGATTTTCGGTAAATTATTTCATCCATGGTTACAAAATAATAGAAAGTAGACGAGGTGTGAACATGAATTTACCGGATATGATCTTATATAACGGAAAAATTACTACCCTTGACCCTTCTCAGCCTGAGGTATCTGCTATCGCCATAACTGATGGTTTAGTCACTGCAGTAGGTGGAGATGAGCTTCTTAATAGTGCCACGGAAAAAACAAAAAAAATAGACCTTAAAAGAAAGAGAGCTATTCCAGGCTTGAATGACTCCCATATACACGTGATTCGTGGTGGTCTGCATTATAATATGGAATTACGTTGGGAAGGCGTGCCATCACTTTTTATTGCTCTAGAAATGCTCAAAGAACAGGCAAGGCGTACACCTGCTCCTCAGTGGGTAAGAGTAGTTGGAGGTTGGTCTGAATTTCAATTTAAAGAGAGACGGATGCCAACATTAGAAGAGATTAATGCTGTTTCTGAAGACACGCCTGTCTTTGTGCTACATCTTTACGATAGAGCACTTGTAAATCGTGCAGGGCTACGTGCACTGGGATACACGAAAGATACCCCAGACCCTCCAGGCTGTTTAATTCAGCGGGATAAAAGAGGTAATCCAACGGGCCTTTTAATTGCTAACCCTAACGCTTCTATTCTTTATTCAAGTTTGGGTAAAGCTCCAGTACTTAATCTTGACGACCAGATTAACTCAACTCGCCATTTTATGCGTGAATTAAATAGATTAGGTATTACAAGTGCCATCGACGCAGGTGGTGGTTTCCAAAATTACCCTGATGACTACAAAGTTGTTGAACATTTAGCCGAGAAGGAACAATTAACTTTGCGTATTGCTTATAATCTATTTACGCAAAATCCTAATCATGAATATGAAGACTTTGCTTCATGGGCAAAAATTGTTTCTCCCGGTCAAGGAAATGATAAGTATAAAATGAATGGTGCCGGAGAAATGTTAGTATTCTCGGCAGCCGATTTTGAAAAATTTCAAATGCCACGGCCCGAACTAGCTACAGTAATGGAAGCCGACTTAAAGAAAGTAATTTCTCTATTGGTGGAAAACCGTTGGCCATTCCGTTTACATGCAACTTATGACGAGTCAATCACACGTTTCTTAAATGTATTTGAGGAAGTTAACAGAGAAATTCCTTTTAATGGGCTACGCTGGTGGTTTGATCATGCAGAAACAATCTCAGATCGTAGTATGGAACGTGTTAAGGCTTTAAATGGCGGTATTGCCATCCAAGACCGCATGGCTTTTCAAGGTGAATACTTTGTTGACTTATACGGAAAGGAAGCTGCAAAGCATACTCCTCCGATTTATCGTATGTTAGACCTTGGTATACCTGTTGGCGCCGGTAGTGATGCAACCAGGGTTTCCAGCTATAACCCTTGGGTTGCTCTTTACTGGATGGTTGCTGGAAAAACCATTGGTGGGCTTTCCATATACGATGAAAAAAATAAACTTGATAGAAAAGTAGCCCTGGAATTATATTCAAAAGGAAGTGCGTGGTTCTCTGGCGATGAAGGTAAAAAAGGAACCCTGGCAGTAGGTCAGTTTGCTGATATTGCTGTATTGTCTGCTGACTACTTTACTGTGCCGGAAGAAGAAATCAAAGACCTTGAATCATTGCTCACCATTATGGGTGGGCAGGTTGTTTATGGAAATAATGAATTTAAAAACTTATCACCTGAATTGCCGCCAGCATCACCTGATTGGTCACCGACGGGCGTTTATGGTTATGGTGGTGCTAACCTAGCCAACACTATACTTTCTCACGATTCCCGTGATAACAAGTTACATAGTTGTAGTAACCCTCTCCATCAACACACTCATACCGTAATAGGAAAAGATGGAACTAAATGGGGTATTGGTTGTACTTGCTTTGCTTTCTAAATCAAAACCACCGGTATAATGCCGGTGGTTTTCTTTCTACAATAAGGATATATAAATTCAAAATAGCAGTGTATATCCCTACATGGAATCTGTTACTATGCGATAAGACCGAAGAATTGATTGATTAACTTAACTTGTTTTTGATAGCCTTCTCTCCTTGCAAAGTCTGTCCTTTTTTCCTTAATTAAAAGTCAATGGTATCCCCTTTTTGATCGACTACACCACACATATAAATCCACTGTCCTTCGACTTTAATATAGATTTTAATTTTTTCAATTGTTACACTAGAATCATTATTATTTCTATTACACTGATACTTTTTGAGAATCATTTAACTTCTGCATAAAGATGCGTGCTGCAAAACTTAAAAATTTATCACCAAAGTGAATAAGATTAATATCTTGACTTGGTGTTGGATCAGTAATACGAACTATGCTCAAAGTATCATTATTAACAAAGTTAACCAGTGAAAGAGGTATTATGGCAACACCATGTCCATTGTATACAAGGCTCAATAGAGAAATAGAAGATTTTGTTTCTATATTTGCTTCAGATAAAGATAACCCTAAACTCTCACAATATATCTTAATAGATTCACGACAACTACATGAAACCATTACTCTACTGAGCCCTACTAATTCTCGAAAAGAAACAAATGATTTTTCATTCAAAGGATGATTTTTGGGAATTACAAGGACGAGCTCTTCACTATACAAAAGGGTGTTTGTTAATGTGTCTGGAATTTGAGCACTACGTGTAATCCCGAAATCAATATTTTTGTCAACGATTTGATTTACAGCAACTTCGGATTCTATAATCTTTACTACAATGTTGGGATAATGTTGTTGAAACTTCATAATATAAGGTGTTAAATAAGTAAGATCCTCTAATAAACCTCCTATAGTAATCACACCTCTTTTTACACCCTTTAATTCAAAAATTTCATTATAAACGTCATCAAATTGTTGCATGATAAATTTTCCTTTATCAAATAGCAGCTTACCCGCTTCTGTCATTTTGATACCTCTTCCAACTCGATGAAACAAGGGTGTATCAAGTTCACCTTCTAAAACTCGTATTTGTTGACTTAAAGTCGGCTGTGAAATACCTAGAACTTCCGCAGCTTTAGTGAAACTATTATTATTACAAACTTGAATAAAATACTCTAAATGACGTAATTCCATTCTTGATACCCACTCTCCGCTTTATGAAAGATTTATAATTTAAAGGACGATATGTATACATTAACATAACAACTTTATTTCATATTATACCGATTGAAATTACACGCTTTATTCATTTTGTATTATAATAAATTTACTACCATTTATTAATTTTTCCTCCTGTTTATTTAAATTATATTTAATTAGGACATTACTAATTCGAGATATATTTCTAAAAATTTATAGTTCGAGTGCATAATACCCTAATTTTTTCAACTTTTCGATTATCATTTTTTTCTCAATATAGTCCAAACCACCAAATATTTGCTGAATCGCCTCTTTATGCTGAGGAAAAATAATATCCATTAGTTCAATACCTTCTGAAGTAATTGACGCATACGTGACACGGCGGTCTTTAGGACATGGTTTTCGTATTAAGAACCTCTTCTTTTCCAACTTATCCACTACATACGTGATACTACTACTTGCAAGTAATATTTTGTCTCCAATTTTTTGTATAGGCTGATCGCCTTTACTATACAGTAGCTCAAGCACTGCAAATTCAGTTGGATTAAGTCCATAACTTTTTATATCCTCTTCAATACGCTTAGTAATTGACTGTACTGCCCTTGATAATATAACAAATAACTTTAAAGATAAGCTCTCATCGTTAATCACGCTCATAATTACCAATCCTTTACAAGTTATCTTGAATTCGAGATTCATTATATTATCGTCAAAATATTATGTCAATCATTCATTTTAGCTTTATCAATCCATTTATAATTTATTTCTCAACATATGACATATGGAATTAGAAGAAAACAATTGTTACTATATAAGTATCTCAATTACGTTATTTCTTTTAAAGAGAGCTTGTTTTTAATGGCAAGTTCTCTTTTGCCATATTCCAAATTGAATCCGGACAAATTTCAGATGATGAGTCTGCCCCCATGTATATGATATAGTTTTTAAACAAAGATTAGAGCTCTCCTACAGGAAGGAGAGCTCTAATCTTTCATATAAATATTCACCATTTTTATCATTGCGAGGACATCAAAACTTTAACTTGATGGGGATATGGTGCTATCTCAATTAATAAATATTACAAACCATATATCTATCATATTTTTTATAAACAGGATTAATTAGATTTAAAAAAAGATTTCTTTTTCTTTACTCGTAATAAGTCACCTGTCCATCCTTTGAATCGCATATACATATACATACCCGCTGTTGTGAAAATAATAAATAAGAGAGCGATTAAATAGCTATATTTCCATTCTAGTTCAGGCATGTATTTAAAATTCATACCCCATAATGCTCCTAAGGCTGTCAAAGGCGTACTCACAGCAGTTAATACAGTAAGAGCTTTCATAATTTCATTCCCACGATGAGAAGAAACAACTTCTTGTAAATGAATCATCGTGTCTAATTCTTCTTGGTACTCTTTAACAAGTTGTAATCCACGCTCTAATTTTACGTATGTTTGTTTATAACAAAGGGTGTTTGTTAGTTTTTCTAACCAAGCTTCCTCCAATCCTTGTAACACTTCTTGTATTAAGCGAAACACATGTGTGTTCATAAATAATTCATGACGAATATGATAAATCCTTTCTAAAACTGCTATGTTATTATGATGATAAAAATCCCATAATACATTTCTGAAATTGTTTTCAAAGTAGTCAACCTTTCGCAAATAATGAGATATAAACATTGATAAGATAGCACATAATCCTTCAGCGGAACTATTACAATTTTTTGTACCCATAGGGAAATTATGTATTATTTTTTGGAAATCCTCTTCCTCTTTTTCCTGAACTGTTATCAGTATTCCATCAGCTACGAAATAATGAAGAAATTTTTGAATTTTGGCGTCCTTTTTATCTTGATCATATAAAAACGAACCATATACACAAGTTTGACTTGGTGATAACGTATAAACATATAATCCATTTTCACAAGGAGAACTTATTTTCTTTACAAATTGAGCGAAATAAGATGTTACATCACGAAGGATTATAGAAGAAAGTTTTTCAAGCTCACTAGTTTTCACATGATACCAACTCCATTTCGTCATTTTTATGCATTCCATATTATTCTTCCTTTCTAAATAGTTTTATGTTTGATTGAATCATATCCGTAATACGAAATTTGTATGTAGGTATTCATGTCTTGGAGGAAGAGTTTTTAGATCATCTAAATTACAAAATAAATAACATAGGAGGTCTTATTCTTTTAAAAGGAAGACCCCCTATATATTAGTTATTTTTATTTTCAATTTTAAACATTTCCTCTATACAAGCACTTTTTATCTTTTCTTATAAAGAATTTATTATATGTGGAAAAGAAGCTACATAATTTGGCACGTCTATTCAACGAACTCCATTTCATTCGTTATTATAATTTGGATTCATATGCAGATTGATTGGTGATGTCCTCAAATACTTGACTCCCAATAATGTAGTATCCATGGAGTGCAGCCTCTTTCGAAGCGTCTACCATACGGAAAGAAGAAATTTCACTTTTCATTTTTTCAATTCGTTTTTTGTGGAGATCTACTATTCCTCCTGTCCAAATAATAGTGTTATACTGTTCTAACTTAAATTGTTCTTGTAATACACGCATGACGTCTTGGAAGTGTGCATCCAACTCTTTTTGAATCAAAGTATGAACCTGACTTGCCTCATGATTTTCTTCTCGACATTCATATCCTTTTTCTAATATGTTTGGCATGTCGTTAATATGCAATTGATTACTTTCACCCTCATGATTCTGCACGATATTCTTAATATTTTTCAAAGGCTTGCTACATCCTAGTTCCGCCTCATAATGATTTAAAATGACATTCTGTTTCATATCTGTCATTTCTACTGTACGAAATCCGCCATCAATAATTAAGATGCGATCTCGCTCCTGAATGATTCCCTCTTTTAAGAAATAGGCATGTAAAGCGACCGGTTGCTGAAGAATCAAAGCATTTTCCACCGTAATATGAATAAATTTCCCATCAATTTGTACGGAAGTTTCTTTTTTTAGTGCACGTTGTAATTGCTCATGCTGACTACCAAAACAAGTAACGGGGAGCCCGGTAACAACTAGAGGTAACACGACATTTTCTTTATAATCCTTTGCAATGCAACCAAATATTTGTTGTTTAAATCGTTCGCTTTCATAATAATTTTCTATTTCTTCGTCAAATGGAGGAAGAAACGAAGCGTCAGATTGATGTGCTTCATTTCCCATGTAGTATGCAAAATCTAAGTCTATAAAACTTACCTTTGTTAAATCTTCACTTTCAGCATGATTAGGTACAGGGGCTAGTGTGGAAGCTTCACTCTTGATTGTCATCTCAGAATCTACATCCTGTCGATATGCCCTTTTGGTAAAGCCAATTCCTACATCAATTGCATACAGAGATTTCATACTTTTTTCCTCACTTTCTATTTTTAGAATTAAATCTAGGCACTCTCTTCTTTCCCTTCTTTCACATATTTCTTTTCATTTTTCGTTTTTTCCCCGTCTAAGTTCTTACTATTTTCATTTATTTCGTAATCCTTTTCATCTGTTTTCTTTTTGTTATTTTCGTTTTCTGTTAAGTCTTTAATGGTAGAAATCACAACTGGTGTGGCTGTAAGCAGTTGTGGTAATGTTTGTTTTGCAACATTAGCTGCAGTTACAGAAAATTGTTTACTCGTCTCAGTTACCTTCTCCAATGTTTCCTTTATGTTTCCTTCTTGTAGTTTTTCTTTTACGCTTTTTCCTTTTGTTTGTATAGCTTTCCGATTTTCTTTTTTTAATAGGGAGACTAAGACTCCGGTCGTAATTCCAATCACAGCATATTTAAATATTGTATGTTTCATTTTTCTCATCCTTTTCTATTTTTATTTTCCTCCATGCTACAACCTAAAATAATTACCTTACCTATTTATCAGATGTTGCAATCTATTACAGAGAATGATAGTTTTGCGGCTGCCTAGCATTCGCCATTGGTACTTCAGCTGTTACTAGGAGTAAAATCTTCCCTTGATCTAGTTTTTCTTCATATAAGTTAGCTTCCTCCTTCGACAACCCCATTTCTTCCATTTGATTTCGAAGTTCGTCCCCTTTTTTGGAGAAAAAGTTGATAATACTTGTTCCCAATCCTTGTTCTTTTACTCCAATCGTATTTGTGTTTGTATCATCCGCAATCCTTTTTGTTATATGTTTTTCATGTGCTAAAACATAAATGTCATCGTGGCGAACCCCTTGCAATTCTAGCTCTTTTACTTTCATAACTACTTCCTGTTCATTTTGATATTCATAAACTACCGTTTTTCTTTCATTCGTATGCATCGTATCTTTCCTCCTTTAGATTTTTTATTTTTTTATTTAGTTGTTATGTAATATGTAATACACCTATTTTAAAGATGTTAAACCTAAATTTTCAAAAAATTTCACACAATAGGTTATTCATGTTTTTAATATCAAAGAAATGTCACAAGCACTTTGCTTTGATAAAAGCGCTCCAAATAACGATTTGTTTGGAAGGTAAGCCCATTGTTTTATAGAAATCATAGCAAAATAAAAAAGCACTCCTTTTCAAAGAGTGCTTAAAAAAAACATACAACCTAATCAAAATATTTCTATTTTGATTACGGAAAGAAAGTCCTTATTAAAACATATGGTTGCTAATTTAATTGCGATCTGCCTTGCACCCAAGCAGCAATATCATTTATAACATACTCAGGGATATTAGCAGGACTATAATATTCATCTGGCTTACTTATTTCCCCATCACCCTCTGTAAAGAAATGATTTAACTTTGGATATAGTCGATAATCTACGTTATCTCGTTCTTTTAATTGTTCTTTCCAAAGAGGAATTTCAATTTTTGATTGAACTTGATAGTCTCTTTCTCCTTGAATAATAAGAAGCGGTGTCTTTTGTTCTTTTGACATTTCTGCCGCTTTAATTTTCCGTATAGAATCCCAAAATACTGCTGACCCTAAGTAAAAATCTTTTGGGGGATTCTGACCAGAGAAATTGGGATCATTTAATAATTCAAATTGCGATTTGTAGAATTTATATTGATCCAGGTTCATTGCTCCAATAGAGAAAAGGTACTCAAATTGATCTAAAACAACGTCTTGGATCGTACGAGCTGGCCCTCCCATTACAATTGCTCCAGCAATATTTTTATTTTGGTCTTTTTCAATCATTTTCGGAAGCATCATTCCACCTTGACTATGACCAAGAATATATATTTGATTCTTATTTATTAGAGGCTCATTTTTAAGAAATTGAGTTACAAGAAGAGCATCATCTGTTGTCTCTTTATCAACTGTATAAAAGGGACTGAATTGTGTTTTCAACCCATGTTCATACGTTCTTTTATTATAGCGAAGGACAGCAATTCCCTTCGATGCAAGACCTTCAGCTAAATCGCGAAATGGTTTTAAAGCAAACGCTGTTTCATCCTGATCAGTTGCTCCTGATCCTTGAACAAGAATAACCGCTGGAAAAGGCCCCTTTCCTTTTGGAACCGACAATGTTCCTGGTAATGGAAATGCACCACTTCCAACTACTACTTCTTTATCAACAAATGACTCAGGCTTACTATATGATGGACGCTCTGCAACAGGACTAAACGACATGCTTAGTTGAAAATCGTCTATTTTTCCAGATGGATCTAGTTTAATTAGTAAAGGTACAGTCATTTTTTCAAAAACTAATTGAATCTCCACATTTGTATGAACAGGATTTGTCTCTTTTTGTGTAACCTCTCCAATTTCTATAAAAGAACCTGCTTGTAATTGCACTGGGAGTCCCTCCCAATAGCTTTTCAGCCATTCTTCGGATATTATTTTCTGTAATGACCTTGAGGTTAAATCAAATGCAGATTTATAATCTTCACTATTCATATGGCGAATAAATGAAAGAGTAGTAGATATAATAGGATTTTCATCATCACTATTGTCTACTTTTTTTATAGTTGTGTTTGCTTCCTTTAATTTCGAACTAAATTGGTAGTTAAACGGATAGTTATATGTATCAGGATATAAGCTTGTTTTCAATACTTCCGTATTCCGTCCCTCATACAAACTTGAAGAACTCGTAAAATTTTTAGGTGAAATTACTTCCTCCGCATATGAGACTGAAGGAATTGCTATTGTAAAAATTGCACTGACAAGTAATAGCTTATTACTTATTCTTCTTTTCTTACCCATAATTATTGATTCTCCTTCCAAAATTTAAAATTTCTAATAGAACATGCCAACTATAAGGAAAATAAAAATTATTAAAGAGATTAATAATCTATTTTACGATCCCCCTTAACTAGTTAAAAATCTATCATTAACAAACTTCAATAAAAAATGCCTTCCCCCTCTTTTTTTATCATTGAATTTTTCAGTGACATAGAAGCGCAGCGCTGCATTACATGTAACTGACCCATGGGGTTCTCTATTCTAAAAGAAAGCAGCACCCCACAAGATACTTTCTTTAATTGTTCTCACTCTAATTTATTTAGATAATTCTCTTATTACTGTAAGATACATTTATTCTAAATCCTAAAACTCACTTATTTCTTGATAGGTTCTTAAGAAATATCAAAAAATAAAGAAAAAAGTTATTTGGTTATTCATTCCGCAAGCTTAATGCTCAAGTTAGTTTTTTTCACACGGTTAAACTTTATTAAGAAAACCTTAAGAAATTTCCCTCTATATTTATAAGAATTTTTTTCTATACTGAATCCTGTAAATGAACAAGAGGAGAAATGACCATGAAGAAGTTTGTAATTTGCATATTAGGAATAGGCCTTCCTATATACTTACTACCTTTCATATTACGCGGGGATTTAGACAGATTTAATCCGATTGCTGAAGAAAAAAATGTATATGCCGTTGCGAAAGGATATGGTGTTCCGGATTATCATCAAAAAGGAAAAGCTATGTACTCACTAAAAGCTGTTGATGAATTAAGCAATGAAAAAGAATATAATGTTGGAACGAACACACCTAATGATTTTATAAGAAAAACTTACTTAAAAATTCATGTGAAAGGAAAGTATGTGTATTCTTACGATATTATTTCTAAAGAGGATATTCCGGAGAAAATAAGGGGACAATTGGAGATAGCAAATAAATAAAAGAGCCAATTCATACGATTTGGCTCTTTATTCTCTCTCCCATCTACCGTTTGGATAATTCTTTCGGTAGATTTATTAAATTCGTTATCATTGTTTCAATAACCATTCTTCAATTACTTTCACTGTTTCATCTCGTTGTGCTTTTGCCGTAATTAAACTCGCATTATCACCTTTTTGCTCACCATACATGCCAAAATGAGCATGATTACCCCCTTTTATCATGTGCATAGTTGTATTCTTTGACATGAACTTTTTATTGTTCTCTATTTTTTCTACAGTTGCTAAAGCATCTACTTCCCCGTAAATTGATAACATCGGAATCGACTTAGTAGAGAAGTCATCTGCAGGATACGAACCTAAGAAAATAATCCCGTCTACCTTGTCTTCATGTTGGAAGGCATACTTAGAAATCATAGCTCCTCCCATTGAATGCCCTGCAACATACCATTTTTGAACTTCCGGATACTGTTCAATTACACTGTCTACCTCATTTATTCCAAATATCGCTAAATTTAATGGCAACTTAGGCATTACTACAAAATGCCCATCTTTTGCAAGAGCTTCTCCTAAGTAACTATAAGCCTCGGCTTCTACTTTAGCTCCTTGATAAAAAATAACTCCTATATTTGCATCTTTCTCTCCAAAAACTATATAATCTTCATCTTTTTTATCATCTACTAAAGACAAAGCCTCTTTCGTTGGTTTATAAGTAAACTGAGACCAAGTTAAAAAAGTAATACTTCCGATCATTAAAATACCTAATACAGAGTACAGAACAATTTTTATCCATTTCTTCACACATATGACCTCCCTAAGATGTGTATATTCTATACTTTAGATTATCATTAATAAACATAAAAACTCGAGCATTTTCATTGTGCTCAAGTTTTCATTTACGTCTTTAATTTATACTATAAATTGTCCAAGATAAATATGTAGCAAATGCAGACCATAAAAAATATGGGATTAGCAACCATGCCGATACTTTAGATAAATTGGAAGAAAACATAATGAGAAGTAACGTAGTAATAGCGACTAGTAAACAATCTACTGTTGCTAAAAACAAATTCTTTTGGCTAAATTGAAAATAGCTGAACGCTTGATTACATATATAATTTAAAAGGAATAAAAACCAAAATGTTTTTGGCTTGAATCCATAGTTGTTGTAAATAATTGCAACTGATAATGCAATAAGTCCAAATAATACAGCCCATATCATTCCGATTGTCATACCAGATGGTGTCCAAGACGGCTTTTCTAACGCATCATACCAAGTACGATCAATAGGGAATAAAACACTAGAAACATAAAACAAACCATATGTTAGTAAAAATACTATAATACTAGATTTTTTCATAAACATTCTCCTTTTTACTAGAAGATTATAGAAACTTTATATGATTAGTATGTCCTTGTAATGGATAAAATTCTAATATTAAAATTCAAAATACATATTGTTTAACCTATTTCATACAAATTCTTTCATACTTTTATATGCACAAAGGGCTCTCTCCCGTGCTGCCTTATGATCAACAATCGGAAAAGGATATGTATCCCCAAGTTTTATATTGGATTTTTGTAAAATATGCTCAGGTGCTTCCCAAGGCTTATGTATATATTTGTTTGGGATATCTCTTAATTCTGGTACCCATCTTCTTATATACTCTCCATTTTTATCAAACTTTTCTCCTTGTGTGATTGGGTTAAAAATACGAAAGTACGGTGATGCATCTGCTCCACTTCCAGCAACCCATTGCCATCCCATTGTATTATTTGCAATATCAGCATCTAGTAGTGTATCCATAAACCATTTTGCTCCTTCTTGCCACGGAATTAACAAATGCTTTACAAGAAAAGAGGCTACAGCCATTCTTGCCCGGTTATGCATAAAACCTGTTTGCCATAGTTCTCGCATTCCCGCATCAATAAACGGATAACCAGTTTCACCCTTCTGCCATACTCTTAATAACTCCTCTTCCTTATCCCACGGGAAATTTTCAAAGCTCTTATTAAGAGGTTTATATACTGTAAATGGATAATGGTATAGTAAATAATAAGAAAACTCTCGCCAAATTAATTGACGTATAAAGCTATTAACTTGTTTTTCAAAAAGACTACATTGTCTTTCGGTACTTTTATTTATTAAGTAATGAAACATTAGCTTTACTGATATTTGACCAAATGAAAGATACGGTGCCAACATCGAATGGACATTTTGACCTGGAAAATCTCTTCCTTCACTATAAGAGACTAATTTACTAGAGAAAAATTTCTTGAATGTTTTATATGCCCCTTCTTCTGTCGGATCCCATATTACTTCCATATGAGATGTCCACGGTATAGTCGGCAACAATTGTAATTCTGAAACAGATAAGCTTGCTGGTAAAGAGTTTCCCCACTTTATACTCTGCACTCTGCTAAAAGGTTTAGGTATTACCTGCTTTTGAAATGCATTGTAAAAAGGCGTAAACACCTTATATTCAGTGTTATCTTTCTTTTTAATAATCCACGGTTCTAATAATAAATGCGAATTAAATTCTTTACAGATAATACCTTTATCCTCTAACATCATTTTCATTTTTTGATTAGATTGTAATCTGTCCGGATCATAACAAATATTCCAATATACAGCCGTTATATCTAATTGCTCTATGAGAGAAAGTATTTCTTCCTCCGTACGTCCTTTACGAATTATTAAAGTAGAGCCCAATGCCTCAAGTTGCTTCTTTACATCTATTACAGCATGGTGCAACCACCACTTTGACGCACTTCCTATTGAAAAAGTTTCATCTTGTATATATACAGGAAGAACCTCACCAGACTGAACAGCCTCAAATAGAGCTGGGTTATCATATAAACGAAAATCTTTTTGAAACATAACAATAATTTTATTTTGCATGGCTATCCTTTCTTACTCTTAAAACATAATAGATTCTTTATGTGAATACTCATCTCTTTTACTTTTGCATTATTATATTAATATTTTTTTGTAATCATAAACAAACGTTTCCATAGTTATTGGACTTCTATCTAGTAAATTCGATAAATCTGATGTGACTTTTTTAGCTAATCCTAATTTTGCAGTTGTATATATTCCAATCATAACCCAAATAAAGTCACTGTTAAGTCCCTTTTGAATCATTCTTTTTCTAAATTTAAATATACTTGGATTTGTATAAGTAATATCTTTATTTATTATTTTTGAAATAATAGCAGCAACTTCATAGTATGTTAATGCCTCATTTCCCGTTAAAGAATAAGCTTTAAATTCATGTCCCTCTTCGGTTAATATCTTAGCTGCAACTTCTCCAATATCCCGTACATCTATAAAACTTGTTTCCCCTTTACCAGCAGGTACTTCAATTATTTTTTCATTTCTTAATTCATCACCATGTTGTGATAATAAATTTTGCATAAAAAAGCTCGGTCTTAGGAATGTGTAAGGGATCCCAGAAGCCTTTATCATAGCTTCAATTTTAGCATGAGGTACTATCGGATTTTTTTCTACACCTAATAAAGATAAAAATACAATGTGTTTTATACCTATTTCTTTTGCGGCATCTACAACAGGCTGGAAATACTTTTTTGCATCAGCTAGATGTGGCGGTCTTATTAGAAAGACTTTAGTAACACCTTTTAAAGCCGCCTTTACAGATAAGGGGTTTTCAAAATCAAAATACACTCCTTCAGTTTCTCTACTGCGCGTTGTGACTTTGAAAGTAGCATTTCTTTTTATTAGGCATTTTACAACCTCTTTTCCTACATTCCCTGTAGCACCTGTTACTAAAATCATTATAATCACCCTTTATTTTTTTGTAAATTTTGAATCATACCTTGCAAAACTCGAACTGTATTTTCTACTTCCTCTTTAGGAATACTAGCTGTAGCATTTTTTATAACTTCATCGCTTACATTTTCTATCTCCTGTATTAATGCCTTAGTTTCATCTGTTAAAAATATTAAATGTGACCGTTTATCTTTAGGATTATGTTTTATAAGAATCCATTCTTTTTGCAATAATCTTTGTATAATTCCGGTTACTGTTGGACGGTCTGCTAAGAGCCTTTCAGCAATCATAGCCGGAGTGGTTCCATTTGGATAAAGAGATATATCCTTTAACACAGACCATTGCTGAGCTGTTATTTTATATTCTTTTAATTGATTTGATAATTCTGTTTTTGTCATTATACTTACCTTGTGTAATAAATAGCCTAAATTATTCATATGACCTCCAAAATAGTTAGCACACTAATTATATAGTTAGTATACTAACTATATAATTACAAACTTCAATTAATAGTTTTTATATAAAAGATATATCAAATTCTTATTTTGTACTATTTCATATTATATTTAAAATCTTCTTTAATCCTGTTTTGCATGTATTGTACACTCTATATACAAAGATTATTTCTTGTTGTTACTTTAAATAAGCATTTACAATTGTATCTAGCATAGGTCTTTTTTATTGTCCGATTAGTCATATTTATTCTTAATTCTGCAAAATAAAAAGAAACTGGAGAGAAATATGGGAAAACAATTTGATAAACAGTCAAACTTAAATACATTTATTGATTCAACAATCCTATGGACTTTTCAAAACCAAAATGCCATAAATACACTTTTGAATGAAGGTAAGCTTATAGCCGATCCTATTTTTGTTAGTAAAGAAGATTGCACAGCATATAAATACATTGTAAGACACATGAAACAGAAAGGTATTGACTTTATTATAGATTTACCCATTTGGGCATGGCATTCATGCAATAGTTACCAAAAGAAGCCTACTTTTGAGACTGCAAGGGAATTACTATCAGATATTCAATTAGAGAAAGAAATATACCTCATCGAATTCACATGTCCTAATTTTTTATTCATGTTAACAAACTATAGCGGATGGTGCGACATTTATTTTAAACTTACTGGCAATCCTAAAGCAAGTGTAACAAATGATGAAGAAAAATACTTATTTAATCTTTACCCTACCATTGAGGAAGAATGGGAATATCATCATATCCAAGCAACTCTACCCTACCTAAAAAAAGAATGGATTATACAAATAACAGAACTTAGTAAGATAAATGGATTTAACAAATAATATTGTTTATGAATGCTTTATTTAAGCATTCATAAACATAACAAATAATCACATTTAACTAATACATTTAAAATAGCGTTTTTTATAATGGAACCGTAAATAAACTCTTACTACTATGATTTTGAATTTTATTATTTACACAACGCAATTTCCCCACTAATTTTCAAACATTTTTTAAAAGCTGTAACTCTACATGTATCGTAAGACTATTCCCATGACTTTCAGCCCATACTTTACCCTTATGCAATTCAATTGTGCGCTTTACAATTGCTAAACCAAGTCCGGATCCATGTATTTGACTCGACCGTGATTTATCAACACGATAAAACTTCTCAAACATCTTGCTTAATTCTTTTGCTTCAAGATGATCTGTTTTGTTTGTAATACAAATAAATGCCTTATCTTCTTCTTTTTTTAGTTCCACTATTACTGTTGAATTTGAAAAACTATATTTTTCAGTATTAGATAGTAAATTATCAAATACACGTACCAGTTTTTCTATATCTGCCCATACCCAAATATCCTTATTAATGATATTTAGTTCAACAATTAATTGTTGTTTTTCAAAAATCGGGATATACTCTCCTACTAGCTGGCTTAACAAATTTCCCAATTCTACTTTTTCTTTTCTCAACTTAACATCAGGTAAAGATAGTTTTGTGTATTCAAACAATTCATTAATGAGAGTTTTTAATTTTAATGTTAAATTATACGTATTTTGAATATACATTTCTAATTCTTTTTTATTTCGATATTGTTTTTCATTTATTAATGCTAAATATCCAATAATAGATGTTAAAGGGGTGCGCAAATCATGAGAAATATTGGTAATAAATTCACTTTTTCCTTTCTCAATTGCTCTCTCTTTCTCAAAACGCTCCCTTAATTGACTAGCCATCCAATTAATATTATAAGCTAAAGAAGATAATTCATCTTTTCCTTTAACACGTATGGAATGTTTCCAATCTTTTTTTACAATCTTTTGAATACCTCGTTCAATTTCTTTAATATACCTTGTAATAGGAATCATAAATAGCAGAAATAAAAGGATGAAGATCAATATGCTGCTCACCAAAGCAAGTAATAGGTTTTGATTATATTGAGCTGGCGATATTGTTTTATGTACATTTTTAGATTGTACCATTAAATATCCAATTCCATCTTGAAATGAAACTGGTGAAACAAACACTATAAATTTTTTAAACAAAGGATTTTGGTCGTTTAATGTAACATTTAGTTTCTCCTGTAATAAGTCTTTTGGATTATTATTCTGTAATTGAAAATTATGTGACTGATAAATGATTTGCCCTTTATAATCTAATACTAAAAAGTTTATATTACGGTTGTCTTGCTGAATAGATTCAATCTTTGGGATGATTTGTTCTATATTTCCCGAATTCAAATTATCCTTCTGTATATCGTTAGTAATCCTTATTGCTATATTCCTTATCTCAGCTTCCTTTTCAATCTGTTGATTATAAGAAAGTAGATTTGCACTTTTCATTGCTATGAGAAAAAAAGTAACAACTGCAACGATAAAACAGAGCAAAAAAATTAAAATAAGCTTTATATTCAAGCGTGTAGAAAAAAATATATTATCCCTTAATTTCGTACGATTGATCATACCCTATAACCAACTCCCCATACTGTTTTTAAATAAACAGGCTGGCGAGGGTTTTCCTCAATTTTTTCCCGTATTTTAGTAATATGAACCATAACTGTATTATCTGATTTATAAAATAAATCTTCCCAGACCATCTCGTATATTTTTTCTACACTAAAAACCTTTCCTTTATTTCTCACCAATAAAGAAAGTATGTCAAATTCCTTTGGGGTTAACCTTACTTCTTCATTTCTAATGAAAACTTGTCTTGTCTCCTCGTCTACCTTAAGATGGCCTATTTCATGAATAAATTGTTTTACTTCTTCTGTTTGATAAATACGGTATCTTCGTAATTGAGATTTAATTCTTGCCATTAATTCAAGTGGATTAAACGGTTTGGTAATGTAGTCTTCTGCTCCACTCATTAATCCCTGGATCTTATCTATATCCTCATCTTTAGCTGACAGAAAAATTATAGGCATTTGATATTGTTCTCTTATTTTTAAACAAGCCTCTATGCCATCCATTTTCGGTAACATAATATCTAAAATGATTAAATCAATTGTTGTATTTCTTAAAATGTCTAAAGCTTCAATAGCATCCGGTGCATCTATAATTTCATACCCTTCATTTCTTAAATAAATGGATATGATTTTTCTTATCTCTATATCATCATCTACAATCAAAATTTTTTCTTTCTGTATCATATTTTCTTCCTCTCTGACATCCCATTTTATGCTGTAATATTATACATTTAGTTTTACCTTACACGTATAAACGTAAGCTGGAGGTATATTCCAATATACCTTTCCTATTTCAATATTAGAGAAAACAGAACTAAGGAGTTGTTTTTTTAACTTTGTATATTGAAATGTAATAAATGTACCCTCTTCCTCAAGAATATTTTTAGTCTCATATAAAATATTTTTCGACACCCTAAAAGGAAGACTAGTAAAGGGTAATCCCGATACAATATAATCGACTTTCTCAATTTGATATTTTTCTACATAATGAGTGACGTTCTCAGCAGAATCATGAATAATATAAACATTCTCTTTATACCTATATTTTTCACTTAATTTCTTATAAAATGCTTCATTTTGTTCAATTAATAATAAAATAGTCTCTGGGTACTTACGTTGAATTAATTCCTCTGTAAAAATGCCAGTACCTGGACCAAATTCAATAATGCATTTTGCTTTTTTAAAACAAATTGAAGAAACCATCTGTTTTGCAAGTTTCTTTGAGCTTGGTAAAATAGCCCCTACCATCCGAGGCTGCTTCACATACTCTTGCATAAAACGAATAACATTCATAAATTCCCCTCCAATGTTAATGTAGAACATACAATCAATCTACTGAAAAAATCTTAATTTTCATCCTAAAAAAATATTAAGATTTCTTAACATTGAATGGAGAATTTACATATTAAAAATGGACAGTTCCCTATATTATTAGACCTGTCCAAATTAATCATTTTAATTTACAAATTAAAATATTATACTTTTCTTTATTTAATAATATTCACCACTATAAACATTGATTTTCTATCTCTCTAAGTACATCATTTCCTATATTATCTATCTTTTCATTTTTTATGTTATTATATAAACTCTGTAAAACCTTTAACTCTGTTCTTAAATGTAAAATAACACTAGATAATATATATAACTTAGCTAAACTCTCTTTGCCACACTTCTCTTCATATACTTTTTGAAGAGTAGTAAGATATAACGTCAGTTGAGAAATTTTAGTTTTTAGCTGTTCTAGAATTAATTCTTCCTCCCCATATTGTGCAAAAAGTAGCGCTTCATATATAGGACGATGCATATCTTCTTTCTTTATCATTTGCTCTAATAATAAATGCTCAAATTCTTGTTTACCACTTTTAGTAATACCGTCAATAGTCCGTTCAGGGCGTTGTTCATTACGAATAATATCAACAACCTCTATAAAACCCTTCTTTTCAAGTTGCTCAAATGTATAATATAAAGAGCCTTTAGTAATTTTTATATAATATTTCATTTCACTATTTTTTAAAAGTTGCTGGACTTCATACGGATGCCTATTTTTCTCCATAAGAAGACCCAGCATAAAAAGCTTTGTATTCATAACTCTCCACTCCTTAATAACCTATACCAATAGTATAAGCTAAAAATAAGTAAAG
This sequence comes from Bacillus cereus group sp. MYBK108-1, assembly GCF_051917185.1. NCBI lineage: Bacteria > Bacillati > Bacillota > Bacilli > Caryophanales > Bacillaceae > Bacillus > Bacillus cereus group sp. MYBK108-1. The sequence continues at coordinate 97,387 of NZ_JBQAHZ010000004.1, read as the reverse complement.
AATCTTTTGGTTTTATAAAATTTATGACTTCAAATTCACTTTATTCCCCTTTGTATCAGCTTTGACATTCCCCATAAATAATATTGCCATAAACGAAACGATAATTGGAATTAAAGCTAATAGAAAAACAGTAGTAATCGAAGATGACATAGCAGCTATAATTTTTTCAAGAATAAAAGTAGGTATACTGGACCTTACATCTGAGCGAAATATTGCACTTGGATCACCTAGCTTATTTAACATGTTGGAACTGTGTTCTATTCCCTTAAAAGCATCCTTTAAGTTAGCTGTAAAGGTACTATTTTGAATGGATCCAAAAATCGTTACTCCAATTGTCATACCTAGTGAACGAAAGAATGAATTTGTCGAAGTAGCTGAACCACGGAATCTCGGTTCCATATTATGAATAGAAACTGTGGGAAGCAAAGAGAACGAAAATCCAACCCAAAATCCCGTTATAATCATGTATATTGTTAAAAGTGCACGGCTTGTTTGCAGATCCATCGTTCCTAACAAATACATCCCTACCCCAAAGGATATTACAGATAATAACATCAAGTTGCGGTAACTAATTTTCGTTTGAAATATTCCACCAATTGCACTACCTACTACAGAACCTAACATCATTGGTGTTAAAATTAATCCAGCATTAGTTGCTGTTCCACCATATACAGCCTGAACAAAAATAGGAATAAATACTGTTAAAATAACAAATGTTGCTCCATAGAAAAATGTAATAATTTGAGATATTGCAAACTCCTTACGCTTAAACATCCAAAATGATATTATCGGATCTTTCACTTTTCTTTCTACCAATAGGAAGCCAATAAAAAATACAATAAACGATGCAAATAACCCAATGATTTGTAGCGAATCCCACTTAAATTCTTTTCCTCCTAATTCTAAGACGAACATTAAGCTAAATTGCTTCCTATATAAAATAATTAAAACCGTTAAAACGATCACTTCTTTATACTACCTTGATTTTACATACATGCAGCTTACTGATTTGGTTTTGGTCTAGTTTGTAAATATAAATGCAAATCCGGACTTGAACCGTTAATAATTATATCTCGAACAATTTTAGAAAGTACCATACTATATACTAATCCATTATCTCCATACGCATAGATAAAGTGACAATTTGGAAACTCTTCATACATTCCAATTATAGGTAAACCATCATGAGTACCACCATAAAAAGCACTTAAATAAAATTCAGGTTCAACTGTTATATTGGGAAAGAGCTTATTAAATTCATTCACTAATTTCTCTTTTTTATGGATTAATTTTGAATCTCTTTCTTGAGCAATGTTTGTATCTTCATCTAACCCACCTATAATAATCCTATTATCTGCAGTAGTTCTCATATAAATATATGGTCTCGCAGTTTCCCAAATGAGAGTGCGTTTATACCAAGAAGATAAATCTTCCACAGGATTAGTAACAATTGCATATGAGCTAATCAGTGTAGCGTTCTTTTCCTTTTTAAATTCCAATCCTTCATATCCTGCAGCCACAATTACTTTATTGGCAGTAATAGAATTGCCCTCCTTTGTATAAAAGGTAGCACATTCTTTCTCTAACTTTTTGCCAACAATCTCTGTATCTTCATAAATGTGAACTCCTTTATTAGAGGCTTGTTCTAATAAACTATGTGTAAATTTATAAGGATTTATTTCACCATCATTATACGTATAAATAGCTGCACGTTTTTTAAATGGATATCTCTGTCCAATTTGTTTTTCTGATAACCAAGCCGCTTTAAAATCATGCTTATGTAAATAATACAGTTCCTTTTCTAATTTCTTTATATCCTCTTCATAACTTGCATAATATAAGCTGTCACGTCGTTTAAAGTCAGAGCAATAAGGCAAGTTTTGATCAGCATATTCAATATCATTAATAGCTTGTTCACATAATTTCATATGCTTAACTGCATACTCTTCCCCAAATGTATTTACAAGTTCAAAAAACATCTTATCACCTAAATATTGAATAAGTGCTGTATTTGTAAGGTTACTTCCATGTCCTACCTTTCTTTTATCAACGATAACAATGTTTAAATTTGATTTACTCAAATAGTATGCTGATTGAGCACCCGAACTCCCTGCTCCTATTATTAGTACGTCACATTTTATATCTTCGTCCAAACGAGGATAAGAAGGTGTATTAGAAAAAGTCGTGTTCCAATATAATTTCCCTTTCTGTAAATCCATTTTAATTGCACCGTCCTAAATAAAATAGTTATATCCCCATCGGTATCTCCAAATCATTCTTACTATATACTTCTTATTAAAATTATCTTGCTATCATGAATAAAGGTTTTCATAAACCTAAAAGCCTTGTCTTAAAAATTTTTTCGAAAAAACGTCAAATAATTTTTTATTTTTATTATAAAAAGAGCAAAAGATCTCCATTTATAGAAGATTTCTTTTACTCTTTTTAAAGGAAATAACTCCAAATATTTAACATATTATAGTATCTACCAAATAAAAGTTGCTTATCTATCGACAACTTACACATAAGAATGCATTTGTTTCACTACTTTATTAACAGAAACTTTAACAACCGTTTCTTTTTCCCCTGTTCTATCAATCTTGAAACCATGAACTTTAACATCAGACGGTACTAGTGGATGATGACAAATCATATCTATACTCTTCTCAATATTTTCACTAACATTTTCTTTTCCACTTAGCCATTCATCAAGGCTACCACTTGAAAATTCAGGCATGCAATTTTCAAAGAGATAGTCTAGTTCCCTGTTATTTTTTATGGAATCACGTTGAATTTGTAGATTAACTACCTCAGTTTCTTTATCCTCTATTCCTACAACAAAAATTTCTTCAACATTTTCTTGATAAATAGCAATAATAATAGATCTCATTATATCTCCATAAGGATGTACAATTACAGAATCGTAGCTGTGTATAGTCAACATGTTTTCTTGTTGAATGTTAGTTACTTGTTGGATAATAGGCTCTATTTCATGTTTAATGTCTGTTAACAATAAAACTTTTTTATTCTTTGAATTCATATGGGGCACTCCTTCTTCATTATTGTATTTATGAAACTTTTAAGCTAGTAACAATAGTTGATAATTCATTACATGATTGTTACCAGTTTTTCCAGCGTCCCTTTGGATCAACACTTGCAAGTCTAACCCATCCATTTTGAACTTTTTCTCGAAATGTGAAATCATTATTTAGCAAACGTTCTATATATTGACTAGGCGCTTGAATTACAATTAGTAAACGAAGTGGTGAATGATACGTCTCACTATCTGACTGCATAACGGATTGCCAAGGTAAGCCTGGCAACAAATCACTTGCATTTCCCTGCATAACACCTAGACCCGCGGTTACAGTTTGGGTTGTTTTGTTTCCACTACCATAATAATGAGGAGCTACAGTTGAAGCGTAATATTGTAGATTTATCCACTGAGCTACTGTTCCTGGTCCTGCAATAATGTTAGCTAATATATCGCCACTTTCATCCTGTTTCCAATCATAATTATGAAGGAAAGCCCTACCTTCTAAGTCACAATCCTGAGTTAATTCTCGTTGCCCGATAATAAAAGATGCATTACGAGCTAATCCCCATTCTGGACGTATTTCACTCCAATCTTCTGCAAATCGATGTGCCTCTTTACTCGCATTTTTTATTTTCGTTTTAAAATTTGGTAATTGCGTTAAACGCTCTCTATTTGCATGTTGGCTCACATTTGGCATAATCGATTCGATACAATCAAATGCTTCTTGCGCAGTTTCCGAAAGTTCTGGGACGTAAATCCATTCCAATTCGTCCACTGTTGTTTTATGTTCAGCTGCTGCAAAAATGGTATCCTCAGGAATTTTAATACCTTCCGCAAACAACGCCTCTCTCACTTCTGGGAGATTACATAAAGTAGCAAAAACTCTTGCATTGAATCCTCCCGCTGCTCCGCCACAAGCACCACACTCAAGTGCTGCAGCATAAGGATTGTTCGTACTTTGACTACTATGTCCGCACATTACAACTAAAGGAGCAAATTTTTCTGTCAGTCCCACCATTTTTAAAGCTTGACGCACATAGTTCACTTTTTCTTCTTTCGTAAAACCGATAGGTATCTCGCCCTTTGTGTCATGAACATGATTAAGCGAGAATGTTGTATCAGGTTTTTGTAACATAGTTTTACGAAGGTTACGAATGAAACCACCAACTCCTCTTGGGACAAAGCTTCTTGTCACCATCTGTAGACCAAGTAAAGGACCACTTAACTCAGGTAGCGCCATACTTGTCAGTACGTTCTGTTTCATCGTTTTAAAAGTATAACGTACCGAACTGCCTACCCTCTTACGTTGCTCATAAGATTTAAGTTCATTTTCATTTGTGAGCTCTTTTATTTGATGTTTCGGTTTGAGTATAACTGGCAAAGAAGGATGGTTGTTATTACTACCTAGTTCACTAGTTGCAATTGGTAACCCAAAGAAACCAGCTATTCCAAATGTTTCAAACGGACCTAATTTTTCAAGGTGGCGACGAAACGGTTCTGAACGTACATCAATACAGAATGCTAATTGAGCTACTACACGCTTTTTATCATTGGTTGCACGTTGTGTAGAAGCAATCTTCTCCCTTAATTGCTCTGCATGCGTTTGTTCCCAAGCTTCCAGCCAAAGTTTCTTGCGAATATTTTCATCAAAACGATAAGCGAATACTAATAATTCACTTTGTTCAGTAGCAGGCATTTGTAACCATTCCCGTGTTGAAATATTCCCCCAATAGATCCAAGAAGCTATAAGTGGGACGATCGAAACTTTTTTCTCAACCTTTTGATTTTTTAAAGGTAAATAAGGTTTTACAATAGCCAGCTCCATAGAAATTCGAACTGCTAAATATTCTATGAGAAGTTCCTGTTCCTGAATTGATTGTTGTGAGCGCCATCGTATCATTCCTGCCCACCCAGGCAAAGAAAGCAAGTGCCCTTCAAGGTAAGATTGTATGTTAGATTCAGAAATTCCTAGTTCAGATAATGCTCTCGCTAAAGCTACTTCGGCATCTTGTGGCCAATCTTTTAAAACCTTACGCTCATTTTTACTGAGCGCTGGATCAAATTTAATAAGGTGTTGCCATGCACGATAAAAACCTTTCTCTTGATTTGGCATCGTCCAATTTGATCCGGATTCATCAAGATATAATTTACACCATTTAATGATATGATAATTAAGAACATCAGATAGGTTTTCACTATTTTGACTCTCTATAAGCGAACTTATTGGCTGCATAACAGAGGCTTGCATACTTGCTGTATTTATATAATTCATTTCTTCTGCCAATTTATTTACTTCTGGCGATGATAATAGACTAGAAGGTAATTTTTCTAACTTTAAAGCTGCTTGGCAAAATCGCTCTGCTTTCTCTCGCGGAATATGAAAAGATTGTGAATCCAGCCAACGAGACAAACTCATTTGTAAAAATGATTCCTCAATCTCACCTTTCGCTTTTGCCGAATGAATCATGGAGGCACTAGGATAAATATCCACATTACGAGCTTCTTTTAACCAATTTGCGACTTGTTCAAATGATTGCTTTTCAAGTCCCATCCAAGGGTGGTGAGCTGCAAACGTAGAGATAGGCCAAAGTGGCGCAATAACTCGGCTAGCAGATGCAACTAAATCATTTATATTATTTTCTTGCATATCAATGTTTGTATCTTTCTTTAATATTGACGGTATGCTCATCACGAATTACCTCCCTTTGATACATAATGTTTCAGATAGCTTGGGTGACTTTCTACTGACTTTCGTCTCGCCTCACCTACTCGAACTAACCAAAGATAAAGTACAGCGAATAAAGTAGAAGATTGATGACGAGTAACGAAAGTACTAATAACACTACTAAATAGTAAAATACATATAACAAAGATAACGGCTGGAGCTGAAGGTTGAACACTTTGATAAATATCAGTATGCAACCATTTATAAAGAGAATTATGAACGGTAAAGTAAATGAGAGAAAATCCAATCAAAACAATTACGCCAGCAATTCGTCCCATTCTTCCCTCTCCAAAAACAACAAGCTGTTTCCATGAAAAGTATAGTGACCAGCCTAAGATTAACGCACTAACTAGTTGATACCCCTCTCCAGAAGTCATAAACCAGAAAGTAATTGCTATAAATAATCCTAAAACACGCCCAACTATAATCCATAAATTGGACATCTTTTCATTAGACTGATTCACTACCCCAAAACGTTGCACGGAAGAACCAGCTTGTAAAAATAGTGTAGCTTTAAACAAACCATGTAAAATTAAATGAATAATAGCCGCTAAATAGGCGCCTAATGCACATTGAATAAGCATAAATCCCATTTGTGCAATAGTTGAACCTACTAGCTGACGTTTATAATCAACTTGGACTAAACTAATTCCTGTACCTATTAAGATAGAAATACTAGAGAAAATTAGTAAAATTATTTGTGCAATATCATCATGAAAAAGAGGTGAAAATCTAGTTAACATGATACCGCCAGCATTTACTAAACCCGCATGCATAATAGCAGAAACAGGAGTTGGAGCAACAGCAGACTCAATTAACCATCTTTGAAAAGGCCATTGTGCTGCTGGAATCATCACCGCTAATATAATTAATAAGTTAATTCCTGTTCTCTCCAATGTTCCATGTAGCACTACATTTTCATTCGTTAAAACTGATGTTAATTGCCACTGTCCTGTTACTTGAAAAAGCCAAATGATAGCTGATAGTAAGGCAATCCAACTTATTGTAAATAGGTAGCCAGAGATTTTAGTTGCTTCACTAACTACTTTCCACCCTTTATTTAGCCCTATAAGTAGAACCAATCCTATAAGCGTTGCTCCCCAACAAATGAGCATTAAGCGAAGATCATCACTTAACCATGCAACCGAAGATACACCTGTAGTAAATGTAAAAAGTGCAAAGTATTTTCGATATGAGCGATCTCCCATTAAATAACGTACAGAGAAACGCTGAATGATTAAACCAATTGTAAGAACAAAGAAAGCCATTAACCAAGCTAAAGTATCTAGATGCCAAGGCCCCACAACTCTATCTCCATTGTTATTAACAAGTGCGAGTAAAGAAACCAATGAAGGTAAAGCAGCGATACCAATATGGATATGAACAAAACGTAAAGGTATCCTTGCATTTAAAAATAATAATCCACTTAGCCAAGAAGCACTAAGCGCCATAAAAAATAAAGTTAACAGTGTTGATGAACTCAGCGAAATTAACATGTTAAATACTCCCTTCTAAGCGAAAATAACCTATAAAAATTCCTTTTCATTACGATAGTTTTTTTAATTTCAATTTTCATTCACTCTTTTTAGTACATCGTTTTTTCCATAAAAAAAACCGACAACTTCCATAATTCAATGATTTTATATCATCATTGAATTATGGAGATTGTCGGTTTCACTTCAACTAACTTCAATAAAGTTTTTTGAAGAGCTCCCATTTTATAGAGGATAGTAATGTATGTATTACTCCTATTAAAAATAACAGTATATCTCTGATCTCCTGATTATGCAATCAATATATCAATTTATGTTATGCGCTATCTTTCAATTAAGAAACTTTTTCATTTAGTCAATATTATATATTAAAAAAATGCTAAAGCCTTAATTATAGTAAACATTTAAAATAAGCATCTATTAATTTTTTAAAACAATTATAAGATAAAATATATTAAGCAATTTGTCAATTTATTTATCAGTTTTTTGAGCGTTATTCCAATTAAAATTCAGTACACGTAAATAATTTCAAGTTTTTAATTATTATCATGTTAATAAATATAAATAAAGTGCAAAACTTTTAGGTTTCTTAATTATCTCCCACTAACCCTACGATGGTTTTAATTTTTAAAATTTTTCCTCAAGATTATGAAACAATTTAAAAATCATTACTCGTTCACCAGTACGGGAGCTTATATCCGTATGAAAGCTTTTCACTTTTTCTCCAGTTAATTCTAGTATAATCTCTTTCAAATCTTCAATTCCAGATTCAACTAGCTCCGAACGATTTTTCTTTATCGTTAGCATACCGTCTTTTGTTTCGCAAACCGTATATTCAGCCGGCGTTAAAATACCTTGTAAATTTACGATAATCATATCCCGTAATATATCTGTCTTAACGGATATAGACCCGCGTCCTAGGTAGTCCTTTTCCCAGTGAGTAATTGCTTTGCTTATCTCTGATTCAATAGAGCCTTTTGAGTTTTTCATCTTTGTATCCTCCTTCAATAAAATGTAATTACATTTATAATTACAATAACAATATAATAATCTGGATTGATTTTATTTTCAATTATTGAGAAGAATTTATAGGGATTGTAGTCAGGAATTCTTTAATATTATAGTGCAATTTTAATATAGAATTTTTCAATTATCCTCAACACGTTACTCCTACTAAAAAGGCTCTGTTGCACAGATTTCTAAAAAAACATTCTGGAAAAAATAAGAAAGCTCTTGTAACGTAATACATAAACGAAAGAGCCGATTTCTTTATAAAATAGGAAATCGACTTTTGGTTTAGTTATTGATTTAGTAATAAAAACACTTTTTAAAAGAAATAGGCTTATACTATAGACGTTGATCTTTCTGGAAGTTTAGTTGAAAATGATCCGCTTCATTGTATACCCCGAATTCATATCCTTTTTCCTTATAAAATTTAATAATTTCCGGAAGCGCTTGTAATGTCTGTGGTTTTTCATGCATTAGAACTACTTCCACATCTTCTGTTGTTGTACGCTTTACATTTTCTATAATTTGCTGTGGGTTACCTTTTAATTTCCAATCATTTGAATCTATCGTCCAATCCCAAACTTTTATTGCTGCTTCTACAATTTTGTTACGAATGTCCTGCCCCTTTAATCCTGGTGCAGATCCATATGGGGGACGGACTAGTTTAGGAGTTGTACCTGTAATATTATGAATAAGAGCTAACGTTTCTTTCATCTCCGTTACAAATTGTCCTTTTTTGTATAGCTTATCACTATTATGTGTCATACTATGTGCACCAATATAATGTCCTTCTTTTACTGCTCGTTTTACATTTTCCTGAAAACCAGTATTCTGTAAATTGCTACCTTGCATAAAAAATGTCGAAGAAACATGTTGCTCTTTTAGTACATCTAAAAATTTCCCAGTTAATTCGCTAGGACCGTCATCAAATGTTAAATAAACAACCCTTCCTACTGGTTTTCCATCAGGTCTTTTCTGTTTTGCCAGCGATGTGTCCTTTTTCTTTTCTTGTTGTTGCGTATTAGCTAGCTGAATACTTTCATTAGCTACCCCTTTCGCTGGGATAGAGTTCCATTTCCCTATTAAAAAAAACGTAAAAAAGGTCGTTGCTAAAACAACTACTAGAGATAGTATTGCCTTCGTTACTACATTTGTTTTTTTCTTGTTTTGTGATTCTTTCATTATGTTTCGATCCTTTCCCTACTCATTTTCATATTCATTATTTATGCAGCTAAACATTAACTTCAGCTGATATTTACAATAAATAGATTAATAGAGGAAGGTGAAGATAAAATGCAGATAATGTCGAAATTAGTTAAAGAATAGCGTATTGCATCCACTCTTTAAAAAAATATTTGTTTCTCTACTACAGTTAAATTTGAAAACTGGATATACATCCAAAATAAAAAATACTACTCTTTCTAAACAATATTTTACATCAAGATAACAGCATGTCGGTATAAAGATAAAATACAGAGATGGCCGTACAATTGAAATTCTATTATAATTTTGTAATTCGAATTCATTTGAACCAAATGAAGAACTAGAAGAAATAATATTATGTGGAGGTACTCCGATGAACCTTGTAATTAGAGAGTTAGAAACAAATGATTTAGATAATCTCCCGGAGATTGATGACAGTTTTATAGTGAATGCTCGGTTAATTCTTTCTCTTTCCAAAGGAAATAGACGCATAGAATATACAGTAGAAGACGTTCCAAGTTATGAAAAAAGTTATTTACAAAATCAAGATGATAATGAAGAACTGGCTTACAATGAATATATAAATAAACCTAATCAAGTCATTTACATAGCTCTGTTACATAACCAAATCATTGGATTAATGGTATTAAAAAAGAATTGGAACCACTATGCTTACATAGAAGATATAACGGTAGATAAAAAATATCGTACACTCGGAGTTGGTAAAAGATTAGTTGATCAAGCAAAGCAGTGGGCAAAAAAAGGCAATATGCCAGGTATCATGCTTGAAACGCAAAATAATAATGTCGCAGCATGTAAATTTTATGAAAAATGCGGATTTGTAATTGGTGGGTTTGATTTTCTTGTTTATAAAGGTTTGGATATTGAAAATGATGAAGTTGCGATTTATTGGTATTTGCATTTCAAATGAAACTGTTTTTAACATGAAACAAAGGCAAAATAAAAACCCCAATCTCTCTATATAAAAACTGAGAAATTGGGGTTAAGTTACTTAACAGTATTTTTCATTTAAAACAAATAACTAATTAATAATCCTGCTGATAATAAGAAGCCAAAAATCGTATTTGTCATCGCTGTTGATTTCATTGCGATGCGCATATACCCAGGATCCTTTGCCCCTTTTTGGAAACTTTGAATCGCAGAAATTGGCTTTCTCAAACCTAGGAACATAACTAATGCCCAAGGGCTTATATAACCCATTAATACAATTACGGCAATCCATAAATACGCAATGAAAAAGGCTACCGCTAGTGTTACCACAGCTTTTTCTCTCCCAAGGAGGATTACTAATGTCTTTCTTCCACCTTTAATATCTTCTTCGATATCTCGGATGTTATTTGACATATTGATTGCACCTACTAAAATTCCAATTGGAATGGAAATCAATACACTTTCAATCGTTACAGTATTCGTTTGAATAAAGAAAGCAATGAGTACAAAACATGTCCCCATTAACAACCCAGAAACTAATTCTCCAAACGGGGTGTACGCAATTGGTAATGGACCGCCTGTATATAAATAGCCAACTGCCATCCCAATTAAACCAATAACCACTAACCACCAACTACTATTCATACAAATATAAATGCCAATAAAAGCTGCTACGACATATAATAAAAGCGCAACTGTTAACACATTTTTTGGTTTCAATCCATGACGGACAATTCCGCCACCGATGCCAACGGATTCAGCAGTGTCTAATCCACGTTTGAAATCATAGTACTCATTAAATAAGTTCGTTGCTATTTGCAGCGCTAAACATGCAAGCATCATCGCAATAAATAAAAGCCAATCAATTTTGGCAACATAAAGTGATGCCACTGTCCCTAAAATTACAGGAGAAAACGTCGCCGTTAATGTATGCGGGCGCGTCATCTTCCATATTAATTTAGCGGAACTAATTTCTTTTTCTGTCCCCATAACTCTGTTCAATCTCCCTACATTTTAAGTATAAATTACTAGCAGTATCTTTCTATCTATTTCCTGCCACGCATCCATTCATTATAGCAATAAATGATTATCCTTTCTAACAAATCAACTTTTAATAAAGTAAAAATTATAAAATGAAACTTTAATCAGTAGGAGTTTTGGCATCCCGACTGATTATTAGTACATATGAATTGGGCTTTTATGGGCAGCCTCCCCTCCCTTTTAAAATAGGATAAAAAAGAAAGCAAATTACTTCCAAACAACACCTCGTCTCTCATATTCCATTCTGTATTCAACGGCAGCCGCAATTTTAGGGCTTGCGAATCTTTCCGTGATCCAAAGTCCCAAATCAACTCCTGAAGTGACTCCTCTTGCAGTGATAACATCCCCTTGATCCGCAATTCTGTAATGAAGAAGCTCTGCCCCGTATTCACTCATTTCATCCTGTGCCAAATAGTGCATCGTTGCCTTTCGACCGTTCAATATACCAGAGGCAGCTAATAGCATACCTCCTGTACACACACCAGCAACAATTGTTCCTGCATTGTGCATCTCGCTAATCATTTCGGTCAAAGTACCAAGCTCTGCTTGCTTTCGTGCCCCGTGTTCAGCTTTATGATTCCAGCCACCACCAGGTACAATTAACAAATCTGGCCTATTATCCATTCGTAAAAAATCATGTAGTTTAACTGTAACTCCAAACGAAGTAGTAACTTCTTGCTTTTGTTCACTTGAAACGAATTCAATTATAAATTGAGCCCCTTCTTCTATCGCTCTTTTCAGTACCTCAAACGGTGCGAAAGAGACAAGTTCTCCGAAACCATCAAACAATACTATTTGTATTTTCATTTTCGGACACCTCATATGCTTTCTTTTTTAAATTGTAGATATATATAATGATTGGGCAACCTCAAAGTGTAAATTGTAAAGTATACCTAGATTATTCAAATAAAAAATAATATCCCACATAGTTAAATACATTTGTAAACCCTACATTTTCCACAACTGCAACAGAAGGCTTGTTCAATTCCATACAGTCCCAATATGGAATAATATCATTCTCCAAACAATCTTTCACAAAACTATGCGCTATCTTTTGAGCTAATTTTCTCCCTTGGTGACCTTTTATCGTTTCAATATCTATACAATGTATATTTGCAAATACAAAACCTGAAAAACATACACTTACAATTAGATCATCATAAACAACGCAATAACCGATTCCCTCATTGAAAAAACAATCCGGTGAAGACCAAAACTCTAAAATTTTTGATTATAAAAAATCAATATTCTTAAATGTATTGTTATTATTTTCATAGAGAGCTTTACTCATTTTCAGCACAGTATATCCCTGTTCAAATTTAGGCTCATGATGATTTTCATAATCCTCTTTTCCTAGCATATACACTCTTTGATTCCAACTCTTTAATTTACGATGCTGAAATATTCTTTCGATTGTTTTATTCCACTTCGAATGATTCCCGATTCCTTCAAAGCAATCTAGTCCTACTTTCCTCGCCTCAGGTACTATTACATGATTAATAAAACGATTCACTTCTTTATTAAACTCTTCATTTTCAGCATCTCCAATAAAGAAGAAGCCATCATTATTACCTAACCAAATGAGTCCCGAATTAGGAGAAGTCACGTTATCTACAAATATACGACCAGGATTCACTCCTGCAATTACAGCACGTACCTCTAATGGATCTTGTTCATTCACTAAACGATTACACCTATAAAAATCATCCTTGCTTAGTTCACAGATCATACGTTACACCCCCTTTTTTAAACTGTTCTATTCTAACTTTACCATTTTTACATAACATTCTGCATTTTTACTAAGAGTAGTTTTAAAGCGATGCGATAAGTAAATGAAATACATAATAAAAAAGAGCCAATCTCCAACACAATAGAAGATTGACTCTTTCCTTTATTTACTCACCTGTTTCAGAAAATCGTTTTATACGTTCACCAATTTCATCGCGAACACGTTGAAATTCAGACCATTCTTTTCCTGCCGGGTCATCAAATCCCCAGTGAACACGATTTACGTGCGAAGGTGTCGAAGGACAGACAGAATCCGCATGACTACAAAGTGTAACGACTAAATCAGCATTATTTAAAATGTTTGTATCAATCATATCTGATGTTTGATTTGTTATATCGATATTCACTTCATTCATTGCTTTAATCGCATTGGGATTCACTCCATGCGCTTCGATTCCTGCAGAATATACATTCCACTTACCTCCTAAATATTGTTTACCCCACGCTTCTGCCATTTGGCTTCGGCATGAATTTCCTGTACATAAGAAATAGATTGTTTTTTTGTTTTCCATGTTGTTTTCCACCTTTGTTTTTAAGTTGATTGATCATTAAAATATTTACGTTTAAACCAAAAAGCGACATTTACAAGTGCAATCATGACAGGTACTTCGACTAACGGTCCAATGACAGCTGCGAATGCTGCGCCCGAATGAATACCAAACACACCAACTGCTACAGCAATTGCTAACTCAAAGTTATTACTACCTGCTGTAAATGCTAACGTTGTCGTCACCGGATAGTTTGCACCAATTTTTCTTCCCATAAAGAAAGAAACAAAAAACATTACAATAAAATAGATTAATAACGGAATCGCTATTCTTACCACATCTAGTGGCACGCTAACAATCATCTCTCCTTTTAAAGAGAACATAACGATGATTGTAAATAGCAATGCAAGTAATGTAAGTGGACTAATTTTAGGTATAAACACTTTTTCATACCACTGTCTTCCTTTTAACTTAACTAGTACAAAGCGTGTCAACATACCTGCTATAAAAGGAATTCCTAAATAGATACATACTGATTTTGCTACTTCTATCATTGTAATATCGACAATAGCACCTTCAATCCCTAACCATTCTGGAATTACAGTTACAAATACGTATGCATAAACTGAGAAAAAGAGCATTTGGAATACCGAATTAAAAGCAACTAAACCTGCCGCATACTCTTTATCCCCATCAGCAAGGTCATTCCAAACAATGACCATTGCAATACAACGTGCTAACCCAATCATAATGAGACCAACCATGTATTCTGGTTTATCAGGAAGAAAAATAATTGCTAACACAAACATAAGTACCGGACCAATAATCCAATTTTGTACTAAAGATAGCACTAACACTTTTACATCTTTAAATACTCGGCCCATTTCCTCATAGCGAACTTTCGCTAACGGTGGATACATCATTACAATTAAACCAACAGCAAGCGGAATAGACGTCGTTCCAACCTGTAATGTATTCAGTCCGTCTACTACACTAGGGAACACAAACCCTAAACCAATCCCAACAGCCATCGCTAGAAAAATCCATAGTGTTAAATATCGGTCTAGAAAAGATAAACGTTTCATTTTATTTTCCATCTCCTATTAACAACAAGAATTTTTAGCTACCTCATTTGAAGTCGCGCAACAAGATGACTCTTCAATTTTGTGAACATTACTATCTGCTTTCGTATAAAAGAATTCCCACTCATTCCCATCTGGATCTGTTACCCAAAACTTATCTTGCACTGCATAGCAACAAGTCGTATCCATCTCATCACGCGCGAAGAAACCTTCTTTTTCTAATCGTTCTTTATGCAATGTAATTTCTTCAGCTGTATCCACTTGGAAACCAAAATGATTTACCTGATTTCCCTTCACTTCATCTCGTACGTTCAGCGTAAAATTAAGTCCTGGCGTCTCTAATAAAAATTTTGCATAATCTGTTTTCACTTTAACTGGTGAAACACCAAATACCTTTTCATAAAATTCAATAGACTTCTCTAAATTCGTAACGTTTATACCGACGTGAACATACCTCATACCTTATTCCTCCTTTTTATATATCATTAATCAATTTTTTTTGATTAATAACTCAAAATTTTAACAGCAACTACCTTTCCCTGTTTTTCTAAAGATACAGCACAATTCTTCTGATAATAAATTATTCACTTCCGCATCATTTAAATCATAATAACTCCACGTACCTTTTGTTTCTTTTACAATCAAACCTGCATCTAATAAAATTTTTAAATGATATGATAATTTAGATTGCGTCATTTCAAAAACTTCTGTTAAATCACATACACACGTCTGTCCTCGCTGGCAAAGTTCATACATGATTTCTAAACGTTTCTGATCCGCCAACGCTTTAAACTTTTTCTCATAGAGCTGAAAATTTTGTGCCACTGTAGTTCACTTCCCTTCATCAACTTTTTTTGATGTTTATAGTATATACGTAGATGAGTTCTATATGCAACTTATTAATCAAGTTTTTTTGATTTATCTAAAAAACTTCCTCGCATCATATCTTTATTACAATAAAAAAAGACCATAACCTTTTCAAAAATGAAAAACTATGGTTCTTTTTACAACTTAATAGTTACAATATTTCTGAGGAATGGAGTCTCTATAACTGTTTTAAATTTTAATTTGATCATTATAGAGTAGTGCCCCATCACCCTCAATCTAAGAAAAACAAATACCCCAAAATGAGAAAAATCGATATAGCTCTTCGGCAAATAAAGATAACTCTTGTTTTTGGTGCATATTCATAAAAAGCACGTCATCCTTTCTCATTAACATAAGAGAATAGTAACGTGCTTTTAATTTCAAAAATAGTCTAAATCCTTAAGTTGATGGTTGTGGGGCGGGACCCCAATAAGAACGGTATCTAAGGTTGTATGAGAGGTGTTAATTCCATTCCAATGGCCTCAGCCGGCGATTAACTCAAATACCGATTTCGGATGACCCCCATGTGATGAAGTTCGTGTCCCGCGATGCCGTACGCGAGGGCGCGCGCCGTAATGCTTAGGTTGTTGGCTGTCCCCTTGCGGATCCACGCCTCCGCCGGTAGCCCGCGCAGCAATGTGATCGTTGATTGCCGTACGGCCCGGTAGTCTTCGGCCAATTGCGCCGTTGTCCAGCTTCCGAAAGGAGGCAGGAACAATTCCTGATCGAAACCGGTCAGAGGCGTCTGGTCCCCTCTTGCGAACCGGAGCAGGCGGTAGGTCATGACTCGTTCCGCGTCTGCAATGTGGCCCACGACTTCTTTCAGCGTCCATTTTCCTTCCGCATACCGATATGCGGCCTGGCTTTTGGTCAACGATGCCAGGAGCTCGGTCATTTGCTTTTCCTGGGCGAGCAGAATGTCGATGATGTTACCGTCCGGCGCCAAACGGATATATTCGCCGGAACTCCCGGCGTATTCTTCTTCTGACGGTCTTTGATTCATGCGTAGTCACCTCTTTATGTAGATATAGAAAATTATAGCGCTCGTCTATGTCTAACAAATTCGCGAAATGATAGAACTTCCCTTCTAATAATTGAGGATAAGCAACTATTTAGTCGGTCGCCACACTATCCGGATTCGTTAGCACAATAAGCAATGATGCATAAAAATTATCTGTTATACAATATTTCGAAGTTATTAATATATATTGAGTTATTCCGAAACATACATAAATACATTTTGTCGAAACTATTAAAAAAGAAGAATTTCTCTAACTGAAGAATTAATAATTGTGTTACCAATATGTAAAAATCTCAATTTAAAACTAAAGGAGAATAAAATGGGACAAATAATTGTATCGATGTACCTCTCACTAGATGGTGTCATGGAGGAACCAGCTTGGACTGCTCCATATTTCAATGAAGAAGTAGCAAAGTTTCAATCCGATTTACTGTTTGAAAGTGAAGCTCTTCTACTAGGGCGAGTAACCTATCAAGGTTTTGCAGCTGCCTGGCCTTCTATGACTGATGAAGAAGGTTTTGCTGATAAGATGAACAGCATGCCTAAATTTGTTGCCTCAACAACATTGGAAAAAACCGAATGGAATGCAAATCTTATCAAGGGTAATATTGTAGAAGAAATATCGAAACTGAAGGAACAGCCCGGTCAGAACCTTTTAATTTATGGTAGTGGTGAGCTTATACAAACATTGATGCAACACGACCTCATTGATGAATATCACTTTATAATCAATCCCGTTATCGTAGGGAGCGGAAAGCGTCTCTTTAAAGACCAGAGTAATACAAAAGCATTAAAACTTATAGAAACAAGAACGACCAATTCAGGTGTCGTTATTCTTTCCTATCAGCCGGAGAAAAAAGAATAATTATTGATAAATTATATAAAAAAAGATTGACTCTTTCAGATCAGGAAAAGTTAAAAATAACTTCCAATAACGAGAATAATGTAAATAAGCTGTCCATGTAGACAGCTTATTGTTTTTTTGCTTAGCGTGCAAAATTCGCGTCTTGTTCGCGGGACCCCAAACAGTACGATTTTATTTCAAAGACACAACGATCTTACTACACACTTTTTATTTATCCCACACTCTCATCTGCTAGTATTACTATTTTTTATTACTAATGTTGCCGTTTCACTCGGATGGCTAAGAGGAAAATGATGGCCATATGGAACAAAATCAACCTTACCAAGATGCGATGGAGCAGAATAGGCTCTGTCATAATCCCCCCAAATAATGTGAAGATTATACTTTGTTACTTCATTGAAATCACCTTGATCGTTTTTCAGGAGTAAACTGTTAAGCTGAACCGTAGTATTTAAAATTCTAGGAGAAGTAAAACTGTTACTTATTTTTTCAATATAATGCTCAGGGATGCTCTCCGTACTTTCAAACAAACCATTACTTAATAAATAACGCTCTATCAAATTAGTAGTTGCCAATTTTAATGTCCATTTGTTCATAAATTGAGGAACATTTAGCGATTTAGCATTTTTTTTAGCAACAGGTGGCTGAAGTAAAGTGATTGAATACTTCTTATCTATGTACTCTTGTACCAATGCTTCCAGAAGAATAAACGCACCGAATGAATGTCCAATTAGATGCGCACCATTCGTAGCTTTCTCCAATAACTTTTTCACTACATTCAAATAGATATCTAGAAGATTTTTCTCTTGTTTAAAAGGAGACCGTCCCAAACCTGGAAGATCCAAGATCCATACAGGTTGACCAGTTTTTTCATGAAGCTCTTGTGCTAAAGGAAATAAATCCTCTCCATCACTCAATAAACCATGTAATAAAATAAACGGTTTACCCGTTCCTTGTAATTGGTAAAGGGTAGTGTTATCGCATAATGTTCGTTTAAATAAATGATTATGCCGGCCATTTTGATACATCATTCGATAATCCAGATCAGCTACTACGGCAGGGAAAAATTTCATTACACTCGTCTTCTTAAACCAATCTCCTCCCATAATTTTTTTCGCTGAAACATTTGAAAATTTTTGTTTTGTAATAAAATTCAGTCCATCAGAAGGAATTTTTGTTATTTTACTTCCTCCACTATTCATAATTGCTTTCATAAATGGCATTGGAACAGAGATTTTTGGTGCCCTCATATTCATACTTTCCGACATAATACTTAATAATTCAGCAATGTTTTGATCGTGCTGTTTGTCTTCAACAAGTGTATATGTTTGAATAGTCGGTTGCTCCAATCTGAAAACCTGCACAATAAACTTCGCAAGCTCATCGTTTGAAATAAGTGGTAACCTATATCCCTTACCTCCAGGAATCACTGGCATGAGCCCTCTTCGCATACTCATCACAAGCAAACCTAATCCTGCTATCTGCTCTGTACTCCCTGTTTTACTACTACCGACTACAGTTGGCGGATTAATTACAGAAAGCGGATAACCTACTGCTGATGCCTGCTGACGGATATAAAGATCTGCTAAAAATTTTGTTCTCTCATATGGATTTTTTATTTTCAAATAATTGTTTCCTTCTTTAAACACATCAATTGCAATCTTGCTATTTTTATCATCAAAAGGACTCATATAACCTACAACATGAATAAATTGTTGCAAACCCTTCAATTGATGAATACTTTTAGCTAATTCACTAATATGTTTGGCGCCATTTAAAAATACGGAAGCTGCCTCTTTACTTGTCGCTTGAATATCCATGGGGCCTCCTGCATGAATAATCACATCCGTTTTCAATACCCTCTCCTTATCTTCAGCACTTAGACCTAAATCTATTTTCGTCAAATCACCTTCAATAAAGTGCATAACTTCCTTTTTTAAGATGCCTCTTTCTTGAAAAAGACGTGTTGCTTTATTTTTCGACCTCACTAAAAGAAGAATTTTAACATCCTCTTTGGCTAATTCTTTTACTAATTGTTTTCCAATAAAGCCTGTTCCACCAGTTAAAAATACTGTTCTCATATAAAATCCCCCTTTTAGTACTGATTAGTACTAATTTGATGTAAAAAAAATGCTTCTTTTATCGAAGCAATTTTAAAAAATGATCTGCTGTTTTCGTGATTACAGTTGCATCCTTCAATGTTTCTGAAATAAATAACGCTCCTTCAAGATTTGTAATAAAAAGTGATGCAACCTCATCAATATTAATCGTATTTCTAAATTCTCCATTCTCTACCCCTTGTTTAAGTAATAGAGAAACTTTCTTTTGTAATCCTGTAAAAAAAAGACCTATTTTTTCTTTTATTTGCGTGGCCTGTGTAGGACTTTGAATATAAAGAGTAATAAATGGACAGCTTCCCTTATACTCTCTCGATTGAACTCCTTGTGATAATTGCTTTAAAAACAGTTGGATACGATCTTCAACTAAAAATTGGTTCTGAGAAAGTACGTCATCAATTGCAGATTGATACATTTCAATCCAATAATCAACGACCCCTTCTAATAATACTTCCTTATTAGAAAAGTGATAATACACATTAGACTTTGAAACTTTGCTTACACGTACTAATTCATCCATACTTGTATAAGCAAACCCTTTTTCTAAAAATAATGTTGCAGCTACTTCAATCACACGTTTTTGATTCATTAATTTTATCTTTGTCATAACTAGAACTATATAGTACTAATTTAAATATTGCAAGTATTTATGTTAATTTTTAAAAAAGTTTGATTAAAAAAGTTCCACTAACATTGATTTTGCTGCAAAAAAATCTTATTTTGAATAAAGTTGAACTGAACCCCGAAATTGTTAATTCACTATCGTCTAATAGAGATCACCATACTACCCATCAACTTAAGAAAAAGAAATGCCCCCAAAACGAAAAAATGAGCGGCTTCTCAGAATAGCTATCTGTAGAAAAAGAATTTTTTAATTTAGGGATATATGAAAGTATTAGCTTGATGGTGATGTGGCGGTACCTCATATAAAGAAATTTTAAACATCTTAATCTGCCTTTCCTTTATGTAAATATGGGAATAACGAAATTACCCCAAGGATAGCTAAACAAGCTCCAATCCATAGAGGAGATACAAAACCATATCCTTTACTGATCCCAAGACCACCTAGTGACGAACCAATAACAATACCTAGCGTAATAAAAGAACTATGAACGGTATTTATCATTATTCCATTACTAGCTGTTTTCATCACCCTCGCAACCATAGCTGGATTCAATGCTACACCAGTTAAACCAATAAAAATCGTAGAAATCACTGCAATGTATTTATTCTCTGCACTTAAAGCAAATAAAGACAACGCTATGATTAATATAATTAATCCACCCATAAGTATTTTCATTGTAAATTTATCAGCGAACTTGCCAATTATTATATTCCCAATTACCGTCGCACTACCATAGAGAGCAAGTAAATATGGAATACTTGCACTTGAAAATCCTGTAACATTTGTAAAGATAGGAGTGAAATAGCTAAATGCTGCAAACGTGCCACCAATAATGAACATACTTGTTACGTACGCTGCCCAAAGATGAATATTCTTAAATCGCAGAAGTTCATCTTTCCAATTTAATTGCTCTTTATTTGAAGATGATGGTAACAACCGTTGAATCATAATCCCTGATACTAGCACAAGAACAGAAACAGCCCCAAAACTAATACGCCAGCCAAAATATTGCGAAATAACGGTCGTTATAGGTAAACCTAATACAGTTGCGAACATTAAACCTGCAAGTACAATTGATGCAGCTTTTCCCCTTGAATCAGAGTGAACCAATGTCGCAGAAAAGGAAATCGCAACTCCAAAAGCTGAAGCTGAAGCAATACCAGTTATAATACGTGAAATCATCATAATATCATAGTTCCAAGCAATAGCTCCGAGCGATTGACCAATTAAAAATATGAACATTAAAAACAATAATGCTTGTTTGCTGCGCATTCGTAAGAGGATTGCAGTTAAAATGGGGCCTCCTATTACCATTGCTCCTGCATAAGCTGAAATTAAATACCCAATAGATGATACAGGAACCTGGAATGCAAGAGCAAGTTCATTCATCATACCTGCAACCATAAATTCTGATGTAGTCATACAAAAGATTGCTAAAGCTAATAAATAAATAATCGATGACATAAAAACACTCCTTATTCATTATTGTAATGATCGGTACAAAAATAGTGCGAAAAAAGAGCGCACTAAGCGCCACAAATAGACTCTACTGTTCCTTTGATAACTTGTTCAGACAACATCCGATTTTGCATCGATACATTAAGAACACGGAATCCGTAATAACTGCTTAAAAGCAGACTAGCTAATTCCTCAGCTGATTGCTTCTTTGAAATTTCACCTGTTTGCAATCCTTCCTCCATCACTGTTTCAATAGCTTGTTTAAGAAGTTCAACATGCTTCGAGAAAATTTCTTGTACCATTAAATCGTTTTTAGCACGTTCTATACTGGCATTAATCAATAAACATCCTTTTTGATCCATATTCTCAAAGTCTTCTTTCAATGCCCATTCAAAAAAATTACTTAATCGTTCTTTAACTGGAATTGGAGTATGTAACAATTTCCTTTGTTCCCTAATCCCAATTTCATGGTAGCGTTCTAATACTTGTTTATACAGTTCATGTTTACTACCGAAAGTATTGTATAAACTTCCTTTTCCAAGTCCTGTATCACTGCATAAATCTTGTGTAGAACACCCTTCATATCCTCTTAACCAAAATGTTTTCATTGCAACATCTACAATTGAGGAATAATCAAACTCTCGAGGTCTGCCGCGTTTATTCAATCGTATCCTCCTCTCATTTTAAAGATAACATGAATAGAATACCCTTTTTGTACCATGCGGTCAATAATTTTGTTTTATTGTACTGTAAAATAAAATTTGATTATTTTAGATTACGAATAATGAAAAATAGCCCCTTTATTCAAATTTCCTAGCGAAAAAATCACGTTTTAATAGACTTCTTTATCATCCCTACCTTTCTATAGATTACTAGTTATGAAACAAGGATCGTTTCATAACTAGTAATTTACTTGATTAGCTTGATGAGTATGGAGTAGTGCCCCTATAAGCAAAACCCTCCAGAAACATCTAAAATCTGCCCAGTTACCCAGCGGCTATCAGAAGAAGCAAGGAATGCTACTGCATCTGCAATATCTTCAACTTGCCCTATTCGCCCGAACACAGATGAATTCGTAGCAAAACTTCGTATTTCCGGATCATCTAGCAATTTTGCATTAATATCTGTCTTCGTATATCCAGGCATAATTGTATTCACTGTTATACCTCTTTCTCCGAGATGTTTAGCTAGAGGAAGTGTCATCGTATTTAATGCACCTTTACTTAAGCCGTATGCAATTGAGCCTGTAAAACCAAGTCGTACTTCAGCTGATGAAATGTTAATAATACGCCCCTCTGCTCGTAGTAACGGCAATGTTTGCTGAATTAAGAAGAACGGTGCCTTAATATTTACAGACATAATTTCATCAAAAACTTCTTCTGTCGTATTTTCAATCGTTCCTTGTGTACCTATCCCTGCATTGTTTACTAAAATATCAATCTCTGATGTACCAACTTTTATTTGTAATTCATTCTTTAACTGTTTTACTAGCTTTTTGACACCATCAATTGAATTGAGTTCAGCTTCAATTAAGAACGCTTTTCCTCCATTAGATTCAATCTCACTAATCGTTTCATCTGCAGCTGTTTTATTTCGGCCGTAGTGAATCGCAACTAATGCTCCATCTTTCGCCAATCTCATCGCAATCGCACGGCCAATTCCGCGACTCGCTCCTGTTACTAACGCTACTTTCCCATCAAGATTCTTCATTTTTTCCATCCCTCCTAAATTTCCGTTTGATAAAAACCTATACTTATATTTTCATGTAAACACCAATCATTTTAAATATAGATTTATAGGTAATTTAGTCCATTCGCTTATGATATTATAGTTATAATTCGTAATTTACTTTATAAAACAAAAATAAGGAGGCTACACAATGCAAAACGCCGTAAAACTGGATGAAATCGATCATAAAATTATGAACTTGTTGTATGAAAATGCGAGAATTTCTGTTTCAGAAATAGGACGAATTATATCCATGACGCAGCCTGCTGTAAAAGAACGTATTAACAAGCTTGAAGATCAAGGAGTTATAGCGGCTTATCGAACGAAATTTGAGCCTGCAAAAATTAATAAAAACATTCAAGCATTCATCATGTTTAAAACGAGCCAATGTACTGATTTTATTCAATATTGTAATGCCGCTCCTGAAGTAACGGATTTATACCGAATTAGTGGGGAATTTAATTATATGATGAAGGTCATGAGCGATTCGATGGATTCTCTCGCTACATTTTTAGACTCTTTAATGCAATTTGGCTTGTCATCTCCTTTAATTGTTTTAAAGAGTGAGTTTGAGGAGAAATTGTCATTCTAATAAAGGATACGTATTATCCTCCGCTAACAGTAAAAGCTTTTCCTTTATGAGAAAATCCAACAAAATTAATGATTAGTAACAAAAAAGAACATTGATTTTCAATGTTCTTTTTTATATCTCTACTTATTATTTAGATTGCTATTCGAAAAAAGTACCTTAATCCCCTTACCCTTGATTCCTCTGCGCCTCTCTAAACTCCTCCTTCACCTTCTCTAACAACCCTTCTTCCGTAATTAATCGATACGCCGTATTTGCTAATGCTTTTGCCGATGTAATTAATGCTTTATCTCCAAGTTCTGAACGTGCTGCTTCTCTAAATTCATTCGTATGTGCAATTAAATCATCTGGTCCGATTTTAATGTACGGATGAATTGTCGGTACGACTTGACTTACGTTTCCTGCGTCGGTTGAACCGATTCCTACTCTTTCTTTACGATTTACATCTTCACCTAATAGTTCTAGTTCTTCCGCTACGATATCGTTATATGTTTTTGTTACGAGTAATTCATCGATTTCATTTTGGAATTGATGGATTTTTACTTTTGCACCTGTTGCTAACGATGCTCCCTCAGCAATATTTTTTACTTTTTCTGTTACTTCTGCACATCTTTTTCGCGTTGCTGCACGGATGAAGAACCTTGCTGCAGCGTAGTCAGGAATAATGTTAGGTGCTTTTCCTCCTTCTGTAATGACGCCATGAATTCTCACGTCTGACGGAAGTTGTTGGCGAAGTGCATTAATACCGTTATAGAGCTGAATAACCGCATCTAATGCGTTAATCCCTTCTTCTGGCGAAGCTGCAGCGTGAGCTGTTTTTCCGTAAAAATGAAAATCAAGTGGATCGACTGCTAGTGAAGGACTCGTTGTCGCTGTTTTTCCGCTCGGATGAATCATAAGCGCCGCATCAATGTCTTTAAATAAACCTGCCTTTACATAACTTGATTTCGCGCTACCATTTGGCCCGCCTTCTTCTGCTGGCGTACCAAACACGACAACTTCTCCGCCAATTTCTTCAAGTGTTTCTGATAATGCAATTGCTGCTGCAACACTAATTGTGCCGATTAAATTGTGACCACACGCATGACCGAGTCCTGGTAAAGCGTCGTACTCCGCTAAAAATGCAATTGCCGGTCCTTGTTTTCCAGAGCTTTTTCGCGCGATAAATCCCGTTTCATGTCCAGCTATATTGTGCTGCAACTGAAACCCCGCACTACCTAGTAATAAACTTAACGTTCTTGATGCGTAAAACTCTTGGTTTCCAATCTCCGGATTCGCATGAATATCATGACTTGTTTCTATGTACTTTTCCTTATTTCTTTCGATACTCTCTTCAATTGTTTTTCTTTGTGACGCTACTCCTGTCGCTCCCATTTTTCTTCCTCCTTTTATTTTCACGTAAAAAAGCCTCTTTCTAAAAGATAGAAAGAGGCTTCTGTATATACAGTCAAAATGAGCTTCTTTCTTATCTTTCAAGTTACCTTGCTGGAATTGGCACAGTATTCATAACGAATCCGCTGCCGAGGTATCATAGGGCCAGTCCCTCCACCTCTCGTGATAAGAATTTTCATAAAATTATATTAAATTATTTTTTATTCTAAGTTCATTCCAAGTAAAAGTCAAGGAATTCCTATCCGAATTTACCGAATATCTAAAAATCCTTTTAATACACCAATTGTCTCAGGTGCTTGCAGTCTTGCACATACGTACGGAAATTCCGTACTACCTTCAAACATCATTTGAGATGTAAGCGGTGCGCCTGCCCAGAAGATTTCATCATCGATTACTAGGAACGGGAATGCTTTATTTTGTCTTTGTAACTTTACATTTTTCAGTGGAACTGGTCCGTCACTATACACTGTTATTTGCGCATTTGTACGCATTAACGCTTGCCATACTCGCTTATCCACTTGTTTTGTACTTGGAAGTGAAATAATAATTTTTCGTTTTGCTGCTAAAATATCTTTTAATAGCCCTTTCGTTTCCTCAAGATTCATTTCCATAAACCAGCGTAAACGTTTCGATATTTTTCGTTCCCACAATTGTCTTGATGTCGTGCGATCATACACATCTCCGTGACGTTCTATATGAGCTGTTAATTGTGATAACGCTTGTTTTCTCGAAAGGTTTTTACGCATATAATGGCAATCTGATAATTGAATGAACTTCCCTCTCGCCCTTGTCACTGCTACATTGACGAGGCGATGGTTTTTATGGTCAAAGAATAATACGCCAGGTCGTTCTTGCGGATAACTGTCAACCGTATCAAAGATCATCATATCTCTTTCAGAACCTTGGAACTTATGAACTGTCGCCGCTAAAACTGGTATGTTTTGATATTTCGTTCTCTGCAACATTTCTCTAATACACGTCGATAAAAAGCGTGACTGCGCCCTGTAAGGTGTCACAATACCAATTGATTGAACACCGTCTAACAATCCGATTAACATCATTTGCATTGCTACTAAACCAGACATAATGTTAAAACGTGAACCAGAAGCAGCATCTTTTAACGAAAAAGCTCCCATTTGGCTCGTATCAAATAAAACACTCGCTTCATTTGCAAACGGCTGCAATTGCGCAAGTTCTTTACGCTCTGAAACAGACGGATGATCGTATACTCTATTTTTATAAATAAACGAATTCGTAAACTTCGATATATCCGCATGCATACGTCTTTGTTCCTGCAACATAAATAGGTTTGGGTGTGCTTCTGATTTATTAACAGACTCAACAATCCCAGCATGGTAAAACATATCTTCCCCAAGCCATTTGCGAACGAGTTCATGATTTGCCATCGCAATTGGAGGTAACTGTAAAAAGTCACCGCAAACGACGATACGTTTTCCAAGTGAAGCAGCTAATGCAATTTGCGGAACGAACGCCATACTCACCTCATCTACGACAACTAAATCAAATGTACGCTCATAAATTAGCGCATCAATGGCACATTTCGATAAAGTTGCGCCGATTACTTTCGCATTTTCAATATATTCTTTTTCTACTTCTTTAATTTTAGCCTTTTGCTTTCGAAGATCACTTTCAATCTCCTGCATACGCTTCTTATCAGAGGACGTTGCCTTATACGATAAGATTTTTTCACGAAGCTCTTGGCGTGTTTCTTCCAAGTAGAGTCTTTCCTCACCCCATGATCCGTTCGTCGTTTCAACTAACTTAGATGCAAGTAACGTTTCATGATTTCGTATATGTTCATGTTGACTATAACCGTAACGAACAATTTCGCCAGGCGTCCATTTCTTTTTCTTCTCAATTTGCTTCGTTACTTCACTCATTAATACGTCTACTGCCGCGTTACTATGAGCTAACACAAGTACCGATTTTCCTTTTTGATAATGGGCCGAAATAATACGTGATAAATTGTAAGACTTCCCTGTTCCCGGCGGTCCCCATACGTACGTTGTCGGATTATAAAACGCGCGATATGCCAGTTCATTTTTTGGATTTTTCATCTTCTCAATATGTTTCGGGCTGCTCGTCCCATCAACAAGACGCTTTATACGATTACGTTTCAGCTTATCTTTACGTGCTTCTTTCAATCGCTCTTGCAGTTGCTCTAAAAGTTGCCACGGTTCACTGTATAAAACCGCTTCTCTTATTTCACCTTGTATATAATCATTTAATTTCAGTTCTATTTCTAATCCATGTACAGATAATACTTCTCCTGTCGCTTCCTCACCATCGAACTCAATTCGAATCGGTGAACCTTCAGGTAAGCTTACTTCCGAAATAAGCTGAAATACGTATACTGTACTTTCATAATCTGTATATAAAAAACGACCATTCATGATAGAAATTTTACTACCACCTATCGTTTTCCAATGTTTAATTTCATATGCTAATGCATAATGCCACTCTTTCATCGTTTCCGATAATGAAGGAGTTTGAGTAGTTGTATTCATCGTATAATCTCCTTCCTTCTCCCCAAACATACTTTCTCACTATACCATATAACACGCTAAAATTTGTAAGGTTTTTATCTTGCTTATTTTCTTAATTTTCAATAATATATTGTATATAATTTTCAGAAAGAAGGAATCTACATGCCAGTTAGAAGAATAGAACACGTTGGACTTATGGTTGCAAACTTAGAAGCATCTATCTCATTTTATGAAGAAGTAGTCGGCTTACAGCTCCTTAAACGTATGGGGCACCCGAACCCAGACTTAAAACTCGCTTTTTTAGGTGTGGAAGAATCGAAAGAAACGATACTCGAACTCATTGAAGGTTATAACTCTTCTCTTCCGGCAGAAGGAAAAGTACATCATATTTGCTTTAAGGTAGATTCATTAGAGGATGAAATTGAAAGAATACAAAAACACGGCGTAACCTTTTTACTAGGAGAAGAAATCGAAACATTACCAGATGGAACACGTTACATATTCTTCGCTGGCCCTGATGGAGAGTGGATTGAGTTTTTTGAGACGGAGAGATAAAGTGAAACTTTAGTCAGCCCACAATAAACGGGATAATAACTTTATGATCCACATAAGGAGTAGAAACTGATGAATACAGTTTTTATTATCGTTTTTTGGGTACTTATACTATTTCCACTTCTTAATATAATCCTAATAAAGAAGTGGAATATAAGTCCCATTGATCTCATGGGGGTATTTGGCAATTTAAAAACGCTGTTTACTTATAGCACTTTTACGAATGCAAAAATAGCCAAAATACGCAAGCAGTTTCGCATAAAAACTTGCATATTTTAGGCTGTTTAATTGTACTCCTTATTTTGTTAAAGTTACCCGTCGGTTCAATTCCAAAGACCTCAGCTGACGATTAACTCAAGTACCGATTTCGGATTACCCTCATGTGATGAAGTTCGTGTTCTGTATCCGCTACACTATCTGTAGCAACAGTTGCTATCTCATTTTCTTCAAAACTTGACATTGCTCGATTTATAGCCTGTTCTAGCTTTACGTTCTTCTTTTTCATAGCTGTTACTAAGCGTTCTATAGTTGCTACATCTTTATGATAAAAAATTCTAGAATTATTATTGCTACATTCTTTCATTTTATTAATTAGTATGATATACCATCACAGCACCAGAAAGACTAATATAAGCTAGTATCATCCATACGTTATCATTTCTAATCTATCCTGTTTAGAAATGATAACGTTTTTTTGTACTTAAAGGTATTAAAATTTCTTAAGTTGATGGGAATATAGGGTGTCCCCTATATGGTGGAGATAAAATCGTAGCGGATGACATAGGAGAAAAACTAAACGGTCTAAAAGTATTGTATTTTAATATTAAAATTTTAAAGGTAGCCAACTATATAAAATGTAACACTGACGTTCCAGGGGATTATGTTGAATACAATAATGAGGAAAAATGGTTTATGTCTATATTATTTTCTCTTCTAATTACTATATCTTTTTAGCATACTATTAACTATAAGGAGGGAGTACCGAAATGGAAGAAAAGAAAGTGACGTGGTTAGAACTCTTTTATGATTTGTTATTTGTGGCGGCAGTGACGGCTGCGACTCATGTTTTACTTCATGTTGAAGATGGTCAAATCCATGCAGAGTATTTAGTAAAATTTGTCTTAATTTTTATTCCGATCTGGTGGGCTTGGGTAGGGCAAACCATCTTTGTTAACCGGTTTGGAAAAGATTTATTTCATCAAAGAATTTTTTTGATCCTGCAAATGTTTTTTGTCCTAATAATGACATCAAGCTTATCATCTGATTTTGATCCTTATTATCTTTCTTTTTTAATTGGCTATATTGGCTTAAGGGTCGTGACTGCAATTCAATATCTTGTTGTCCAGCGTATAGAAGAGGGAGCTCGAAAAAAAGCAGCACTCTTTTTAGGAAGATATTTTTGGATTGGAATCGTTATTTCATTATTATCCGTCTTTTTTGATTCTTGGATTCGATATGCTGTGTTATATTTTGGGATTCTTATCGATATTATTGTCCCACTGCTTGGAAGGAAGTATTTAGAAAAGGTTCCTACAAATACAGCCCACTTGTTAGAGAGATTTGGTCTATTTTCCATTATTCTCTTTGGGGAAGCTCTTGTAAGCACTCTTGTGGTCATTCAACCTAAACAAGGAAATTGGGATTCAATAAGCTTTGCGATCATTTCATTTATCCTCATTATTTCGATGTGGTGGCAATATTTCGATAACATGGAGAAGAAACTCGACAAGTCTAGACAAACTTCTGGTCAAATTATTATTTACGGTCATCTATTTATTTTAATGTCTTTGAGTATGGTTGCAGCATCCATTAGATTATTATTTTTACATGAGGTCTATTATTCTTTTATCTTATATTTTGTTTTTGGTTCTGTATTGCTCTATTTCCTGTCAACTACAATTGTTTTTCATCAATACAGGTTTGAACAACACCGCTTGAACATTTATCATTTGTGCTTGTTTTTAGGAATTTTAGCAGTCTTTTTTGTTATTAATTTAATTATAGTAGTGCCGAATATTGTGATAATAGGACAATTAACCTTATTTTTTATCATCTATGCTAAATTAACAAGCACATAAATAAAAGAATCAAATAAATTAGTATCAAACTATAATACTGGTTTATATATATTGGTAAATTTTATATTTATATTAAATCTTATAATTCACGGTGACTCTGATGCAACTGTACCTTTTGAGTTAAGTGGAAACGCACATATGATTCCATTCCTGATAGTAAACTTGCTCTAATACAAGTTGTCCTCATGGATTAAACGCAACTCCTACAAAAGAATTTAATGAAGTATTATTAACATTTTAAAAGAATAATCTTTGAGGAACTACCAGAGGCGGTTCAACAGCAATATCAAGAATAATAACACGAATTTATCGAT
The DNA here is from genome assembly GCF_051917185.1 of Bacillus cereus group sp. MYBK108-1. Lineage (NCBI taxonomy): Bacteria > Bacillati > Bacillota > Bacilli > Caryophanales > Bacillaceae > Bacillus > Bacillus cereus group sp. MYBK108-1. The sequence continues at coordinate 66,458 of NZ_JBQAHZ010000004.1, read as the reverse complement.
TAGGGTTTTCCAAAAAGAGTAGCGCTATGCCTAATCTTTTGGAAAACCTTCTTTACATAGTTTTTTTAGGTCTCTTAGGGGAATCGTCACAGTGCTATCAAGTTAAAAAATACATTCTTCCCATAAACGAAAAAACGAACTGAACTTCTATGGACAACTATGAAAGAATGAAATTTTCGTTTTGGGGATAATTCAAAATCTTAGGTTGATGGCGATGTGGCGGTACCCCAAATCCAACATCTCTAGCTAGATTCTGTAAGGTATTTGGTGATAAAAGACTCTTAATCTCCTGTGCAAATAATTGTAAGTCGTCAGATACAGAATTAGACATAAAAAAACGTCATCCTTTCCTATAATTCTACCGTAAGAATAACGTCTTTATGGCGATATAGTGGTATACCTACTTAATTTAGCTTATTCTCCCTTTTCGGAGATTTGGGCAAAATTACCCCACAAAAAAACAGCGAACCCTTCGAATATGTGGGTTCGCCATTATAAATCATTTATTTCACGTCTAATTTTTCTTTCACCTTCCCAGGAAGCTCGTCTTTCTTCACCTCTTCCCAAGCAGTTACACCTTTTTTATCGGAGTGGAACACGCGTAAGAATGCTTCTTTACGAAGCTCTTTAAATCCATTAAATTTCACTGTTTTTTCATTACCATTTTCGTCAAATCCTTGTAATTCATAATTATACTCTGTGTATTTATTTCCTTCTTTAGATACCCCTGACTTTATTTTCGCATCAGTTGTAATTTGAACATAGTATTCATCTTTTCCCATACGATTCACATCGCAACCAACTAACATTGTAGCAAATACAACTAGAATACTAAAAAGTGTAATATATCTTTTCACGTCATTCACCTCATGTGTTTTTTATTATGCTGTTATCATAACCCCTTTTTATTTGAGAAGAAATTCAAGAACATGACATGAAGATTACACTTTTGTAAGATAATAAAAAGACGACTACAACAGCTGCCTTTTTAATCAACATCATAACAATCACTTGCATTGTAGTCTAACATTTAAATAAACCAACCCATATAACACAAAAAAGAGGAGTCACCCTAAGGTGACTCCTTGCCTAAGATAACTCCCAAAATATAAGTTATACAACATCCTTAAAAAAATAAATAATTTACTCCGGTTGCTATGATAGAGAATCCCATAATAATTGCTATTACAATACTGTGACGTACACGATTCATAACGAAGATTGCAATATACTCTCGAATCATCGCATTTGGGCAATAATAGAAGGCTGTTTTTGAGCCAATTCCTTGGCTATTTAATCCTACTATTTTAGCGTATAATCCGGCGCGAAACACATGGAAGTTGTTTGTAGAAAAAATGCAATTATACTGTGTTCCTTTTAATGATTCCATAATTCTCTTTGAAAAAAGCATATTTTGGTATGTTGTAGTAGAACGGTCCTCTTTTATTGTATTCTCTAGAGGAATCCTATTATTCACAGCATACTCCTGCATAGCTTTCGCTTCAGAAATATTTTCATCTGATCCTTGTCCACCAGAGAAAATAATCTTAGGTGGTGAGGAAACTGCTTCTTGTTTCTTATAAAATTCAATAGCTCTATTAATTCTGCTAGCTAAAAGTGACGTAACCTTAAATATTTAGAAATTTAAAAAGCCCCCTAATATTGTTAAAGGGGCTTTACTCATACGAATGATAATTTTTATAAATAATTGCTAAATAGTGAATTTACATAAATGCTTTTAGAAGCTCTTGAACTAATGGGATTGCTCCACCTATAAATTTTAAAACTGCCATTGCGATTTCCATATTATTTCCTCCTCTTTTGTTAGTACTGGGATGTGATTAAACTTTATACCTTTATTATAGTAAACGCTTACATTTGTAACAATACATTTCTGTATGCAATATTGCATATTTATACATTTTGACAATATTTAACCTCTATTAGTCATTCTTTAATGGTACCATAACGAAGTGAGAGTCTTTAAGGGTTCTCCTTAATAGGAGGAAATATGGAAAAAGTTCAAGGTATTTACAGTAATATAAAATTTAAAAGTTGGTTTAAACAAGTATTAGCTGTAGGAGGAATATTAGGATTCTGCTACTTGGTGTTATATGGTTTTTGTTTTTTAGTTGATATGTAAATATTATACAACGATACTAGTGGAGTCTTGCCTACAGAGGTAAGACTCTTTTATTGTACTTGAGATGAACAAACTACATACAATAGCTTTCAGGTTCTTCAGATTTCTCTGTATGGTTCTTTGTTCCTCTATGTTCTAGACCCACTATTTCCTATCATTGAATATAAATGAACTTCCATTTATATTGAAAATACAATTTTATTGATAAAAAATGTCTTTTTACTAGATACATATTAAAAAGAAAAGTATAAGTTGTATTCCATTTCGGTACAATCTTTTTATCTTTGAAAAGGACTTAAATCTTATTAATAGATTTGAGTCTTTTTTGTATACATCAATCTCTATATAACCATATAAATATAATATATTAAAAATAATTTAAATGCAAGAATACTTGTAGAGGAACCGCCAGCACTTCGAAAAAAACAAGCTAAGCCAAAAAATACAATAAGCTGCCCATATGGACAGCTTATTTACACAATTTTCTTTATGGGAAGTACACTTAAGGTCATTTTTAACTTAATAGGAGTCTAATATCTCAAGTTTCTTAGCTAATACCCAGCTATTTAGGCCTAAAGATGCATAAATATTGTAATAAAAATAATTCCCGTTTCTCAATGTTTCCTATAATTCTTTAGTATCTTCATAGAACATAGGCCAACCTTACATTAAGATATTATATATATATTTCTTACTACAAATATGGACGGTATTATCCTTGTTGCAGTTTTAATTTTAATCAAGTCTATTGTAATTACACAGATTGAAATATCTATTCAATTTTAAAAATAGTAAAGGAAATGTATATAAAAAGATCACTTGTCTTAGAAACAAGTGATCTTTTTATTAGATAAACTGCAACTTGCTAACAGCAGGTAATTGTTATCCTATTCATATGTTCAATAGATATCATAATACATTTTTTAGTTATATAGACGGAATTGTTTCTAATAAAATGAGACCAAAAATATTTCAAAAGGTACCATTAATTATTTAATGCTTTAAAAATGCAATTTTGAACCTTTCGAAGCACTAAATTAGATAGATTTTAATAAACTTCGAACTTTGTCTGCATCAGGATCTCACAATTGAGCCTGAGTAATTAATCCTGTCAACATAGCAAAAGAGTCCTGATTGAAACAAACTCTTTTATGAGTTTTACAAGAGTAAACTTTTAAACATATAATTACATTTCTACTATTTATTTTACCACTTGTACAGATGCTGGTTTCCACCCCTGATTCTCTACCCAATCAATATTAACCTTATATTTTTTATTACTTTGTTTATCTCGTACATTACCGTAGGCTTTATTATTACCATTATTTCCAATAAAATCGAAAATCAATTGGCTCTCTGGAACATCAACAGCATAAGAGATTGCTTTTTTCATCTCACTCCAATCTACTGTTCCTTCTTTAAATTTCATATCAGGTTTTGCTCCTTGCTCTGTACCAATTGGCTTCCATGAAGGATTAGTTTGAGGATCCTTTTCTTGAGATACCGTTTTTTCTTCCTCTTTATTTTCAGTTCCGTTCGTTTTTACCGATTTTTCTACTTTTTGTTTCCCTTCTAACTGTGCTGCTTCTTTATCTTCGCTTTTCTTTTCTTCTATCTTTGCTATTTCTTTATCTTCAGTTTTCTTCTCTTCTATCTTTGCTATTTCTTTATCTTCAGTTTTCTTCTCTTCTATCTTTGCTGTTTCTTTATCTTCAGTTTTCTTCTCTTCTATCTTTGCTGTTTCTTTATCTTCAGTTTTCTTCTCTTCTATCTTTGTTACTTTCTTTTCTTGAGCAATTGCTTTCGTTGATGTATTAGAAGGGGTAAACAATTGGTATGTCACTATACCAACTGTCACTAATACCAAAGTAAATGCAATATTAAAAATTGCCTTTTGACGACGATTCTGTTGTTTTTCCTGAAATCTGCTTACTTGTCCCATTCTTCAAACCTCCGTGTTTACTTTCTCCTCTACTCTTCATGCATTATCCCTATAATTCTTAATATTTTTATTAAATGATAGAAATAAACTACAATTTCCATACAGGATTTTATATCATAATAAAATTTGTTTTTTTCAAGCATCTGACATATGTTATTCAAAATAGTTTAATACATTAAAAATTGATAAGCTTCTGCACTTAAGAAACCTTCAATTTTATTCAAAGGTGATTCCAATTACGTCCACATTAGATCTCCTGTAGAAAGCTTTTTAACAATTAAACCTCTTCTTCCCTTATTAATAATTTTAAAATTAAATTTCCCTCTATAGTATAATAAAGATGTTTCGTTTTCTAATGGGGTATGTCGTAAAATCAAAAGAGATTTTATCTCTTTTACCTTCTTTTCAGAGTAAAGTTCACCACTAGGAAATTCTATTATTCCTAATGTAATCTTTAATTCGCTCTCATCAAAAGCCCACTCTTTATTAAGTTCTCTTATCTTTTGTATAAAGCTTCTTTTAGTTTGTCCTATATAAAGCAATGTTACATTCTTAGCATATACTCTAGAGATTGCAAATATCCCCTTCTTAGAAGCTTCTTCCCTATTATAAAAGTCATTTATACTATACATGCCATACCACTTAATATGTACTGTTTCTATGAATCTCACCTCGTTTTTAGACAATATTATAATTTCTGAATGTTCAAATTATTATGGGTACATATGCTTGATTACTTGAATTATAAATTGTGCTTTTCAATAATACATTTTATTATTACTAATTTCAATAATGAAGAAAAAATACAATATTATAGTTTAATTACAAAGCTGTATAAAAACAAAGTGATGTCGTGCCACATATTTTCTTTTTTTACAATTTCAAACTATCGTGAACAAAATTTTAAAATTTATGGAATAAAAATATAATGTGTATGTACATACATTTCTATTAATTGAAGAAAAAGAGTAGAAATTTAATCTCTCTACGTTGTTAAAATTATTCAACTCCCAAAAAACTGTACATCTTCTAGAGATACTAATTTTCTAGTTTTGATGTTTTTATAGTGCTTGAGCGTGATATTATTCAAGTTTTTTCATTGATAATGCATAAATACAAACAAAACCAGTAATACATCTTTTCTGTGCCGTACTGGTTTTGTTTAGATCATCTTAAATTGTAGCTAGTTCACCGAGATTGCAAATACCGATTTCGGTGCCCCAGCGAATACGATTGTTCCGTTCTTCGGCAGTTTCGCCTTGTTATTGCCACTCACGATGCTAAAGTTGACACAAACTCCCTTCTCATCATACACCGCAAACGAACCCTTTGGTGGCAACGTCACGGTCATTCTTTTCTCTGCTGCCGCTTGCGGAATTGTAAACCATTTCGCATGTCCATTTGCTCCCAGCGTAACTTTGGATGATTGGCCTATATCAATTGGTTTTACATTTGATTCACTTACGTATAACAATCCAGCCATCTCCATATATTCATTGCCGCCTTCTGTATAGAAATGCGTTTCCGTCGTATCACGACCATTCATCACGGGTACTTGGATCTGATGCACCGCGGTGTTCGGACCTGTAATTTTTCTGCCCCCCCAATAACCTGCTGGGCCTTCCTTGCGAGTAATTTGTGTACTAAGAAGTTTCGGTTGAACGAGATATTGAATAGAACTAAATTTCTCGTTTACAAGATAGAACTTGATACCTTCCCTCTTTGCCCATGCAGCAGCGGTTTTCTTCGATAGCACGTTGTCTTCTAGTTTCTCAGCTAAATAGTGGGTCATCACACTTTGCCCTAAACCTGGATGCGATTTATATGCGCTCTCCTTCAAATAAGTTCTTCCATTCTTCTCGGTTACGAAGTTGAGCTTGGAAGTACCCCCCTCATTAATAAAGCTTCCATCAGCAGTATATACATATTTTTCTTCTGGATTAGATGGTAAGAATAGTTCACCGTTCTTCGTAATTTCAATCTTGAAATGAGTTTCGCTATTACCATAAAATCCAGCTTTCTTTGCTACGCCTTGAGGCATTTTGACTTTGACCGGCTTACCAAAGGATTTGTTCGGCTTGATTTCCTTAATAGTACCTTTTTCTTTAAGCGTAGCGAGCAGCAATTCAGTTGCCATTAGCTGATTTGTAGAGCTCCGTCCACCAGATGTCAATACAGCCGCTGCTATTTTCTGTTCCGGAAGCACGACTAATATAGCATGTTGCAATGCCGTATCGCCGCCCTTAGCCAAAGCTTTGATCCCATATTCACTGAATGGGTATAGTTTCACACTATCCCAGCCAAGACCATAGTTAAAAATATTCTCGCCAGCCCCCGGCCACATTCCTTTTTTATATTCCTCTTGCTCCATTGCCTTAACTACCTTATCAGAGAGGATTCCTTTTTCCTGTCCCATAAATAGTTGTGAGAATCGCACCATATCTTCTGCCGTGGAAGATATACCTCCCGTACCAATAACATTCACCGATTCAATTGGAAGTTGCCCTTGGTACGCCGGGTAATATAGTCCAGCCCGATTTTCATCCCTCCATTTGTCCTGCGGCGTTTTCGTATGATTCATTTTTAAAGGCCCTGTAAAGTTTTGATGTAGAAATTCAGTAAAGCTCATACCACTAACTCTTTCCACCAAAATTTCGGCCAGCGTAAAACCATCGTTACAGTATACCGAGAAAGCACCAGGGTCCGCCTTCAAGTTTTGATTTGACAATTGCTGTAACAAGGTATCATGGGCATAGGTATCATTATCGTTAAATAAAAATGCATTACCTAACGTAGAACCTTGCAATCCAGAGGAGTGATTCAATAACATACGCGGTGTAATACGTTTGTATCGACCGTCCTTCATCTTAAAATCAGGAACATAGCGGACAACAGGAGCATCCAAATCGACTTTTCCTTCATCGACCAATTTCATTACAGCCGTTGTTGCATACATTTTACTAACTGAACCAATCCCGTATAAAGTATCTTTGGTTAGCGGCTTTTCCCCTTCCATATCGTTCTTGCCAGCCTGACCAGACAAAATAAGTTTTCCATTATCAATTAGTGCATACTGCACGCTAGCTGCCCCATGGGACTTCGTAAGTAGCTCCGCTTTCTCTTCTGCAATCGTCTTCAGTTCCTGACTAGCTACTTCTTCACCAGTTACAACAGTAGTCTTACTTTCAGAAAATGCTTTCGCTCCTGTTGGTAGAATCATAGTTACCGCTAATGCAGTGGCTAACACACCAGTTAGCTTATTTTTCATCACGGATACCTCCTTAAATAATTGATCGTTTTCATCATTCATTTTTGTAACTATGAAACTATGATAAATTTTACCCGTTTTTACTTTTAGACTACTTGCTAAATTCAGCAAGTAAAATATTTTTAAAAGGATCAGGAGTATCAGCTTTAAGGCTGTTCAAATTGACTGCCAATGTATGCTTGCCTCCAAGTGTGCCTCCAGCAAAAGTTAAAAAGCCAGGAATGGTTCCTCCATGCCCCCATATCGATTCACTGTTTGAAAGCTTCATTTTGAAAATTCCAAGCCCGGAATCACCAAGCTCATCTACTCCTGTAGGGACTGTTGTAAGCATTTGCTTTAGTTGCTGTTCTTTCAATAACTTGCCCCCAAGTAAATAAGAAAAGAATTTGTTTAAATCATCAGCTGTAGAAATCATATCTCCGGCCGAGCTCCCCATACTTGGGTTATAATAAGTAACATCTTTTGTCTCACTTGCTCCGTCTAATTGGATATATCCGCGGGCATGCTTGGTTCCTGGAATGACGCTTGAATTTCCAGGTAAGAATGTATTCGCTAATTCAAGTGGTTCAATAATTCGATTTTCAATCTCTTCCGCATAGCTGTTCCCAGTTACTTTTTCAATAAGAATTCCTAGTAATACATATCCTGTATTTGAATACGACCAGCTCTTTCCTGGAGCAAAATCTGGAGGCATGGATATTCCCATCTTTACTAATCCTTCAGCAGTATAAGATTTTTTTGTATCCATCATATTAAAATCCTTTGACCTTGTGTAATTAGCGATACCACTTGTGTGATTCAATAATTGCCGGATAGTAATCTGTTTATCATCATATCCATTTCCTTGAATGACACCAGGCAACCATTTTTCAATAGAATCGTCTAAATTCAAGCGGTTTTCTCCTGCTAATTGAAGTACAACTGTTGCAGTGAACGTCTTTGTCACGCTGCCAATCCGAAAACGAAAATCTGTTTTCATTGCTTTCTTGTTACTCAGATCAGCTACACCAGCCGCATAACTCCATGTTTTTCCACCCTCAGAAGTTTTAGCAAGTATCCCTGGATATCCTAGTTTCAATGTATCCCGCATTGCCTCTTTGACGGAATTACGGTCTCTTTGAGTGCTTGTTTGTAACGAGTTAGATACATTTTGAATGGACTCCGCTTTTACACTTGAGGTTAGAGGTGTATAAAACAGGGAACCTCCAGTTATTAATAGAGCTAAACCTGAACATGTAATTTGACGATGCTTTTTCATCAAAATAATCCTCTCCCCTATTCATATTGTATAAATGGTTATTTGCTGTTTGGAACTAATCACACAGCTTTCTTCTTAACCCACTGCAAAAGGACGACATTGAATCTGTAATGTCTCTTTTCCTCCAAACAAGTCTTATTAATTGATTTGTTTTTTATAGAAATATATAGTATTTTTCTCCTCTCACTCTTCTTTACATTTTCATCTTACACAATGAAAATCTCTTTTTTCTTACCTCTTCCTTACAAATTCCTTACGTTCAAAATCTCTTTTATAATTGATTATTTTTTATTTTAATAACATTTAGTTGTATTAATTTGATAGGAATTTGACTTCACATAAAAGTTTATTTATTCCGAAAAATGAATTTAAATACAAATTTACTATTTAATATTCAACATCTCACCTATACATGTCCTAACATAAGTTTCTATCATCTATATGTATTATTTATTACAACAGCTTTCACGCTAAAAATAAGATATTTCAAAAAAGAGAAATATAGGTATCTCAACAAGAGATTACCAATATAAACAATGTGAAAATGTAAGAACCCCTGTATTACTGCTGATTTCCCTCTAACTAATACAGTTTCAAACATTAGACACAAATACTACATGTAATGTTGAATTTATTACCTATTCAAAATTCTGTTTGTTCATTTTTTCTTAAAATACAAAAATATTTAACTTATAAATATACAAGCTATAATAGGGACGTCTAGGGATAACCTATTAGCACCTTAGAAAATATCAACTTTCTAAAATTGAACAAGATGAAAAAATCACTCAAAGAAAGGTGTGTAATCAAAAAGAAAATTCATTAAAAATTCTTTAGTAGCAAAAGACATCGTATTAGCTATGCCTTAGCACTGTCTACAATGTTGACGAGGTTATTGAAGCGATATAAAGGGATGGAAGTCAGATGTCTCACGAATTAAAAGCAATAGTTTTAGGGGAATTCTGGACATACTTACAATTTTTTAATCCTTATTCACTTAAATACACTCATCTACAATCAAAAGATTTTGAAAACGTTAACAAACATTGGTTTTTAGATTCAATTAGAGAAGAACACACGATTTGAGGAACTTGTAGGAGATTCATTTTCCAGAACGACTTATATTCCTAAGACTTAAGAATAGGATACAAGGAGGATTTATTATATGAATGGGAATACTGCTAAAAAAATAGAATTGCAATCTGAAAATACTGTGATTACAAACGAGAAATATTTGGATCCTAAAAAGTGGCATAAGCAAGATACTACGTGGGCATTGAGCCTTTTTGGGACAGCAATTGGAGCAGGAGTACTCTTTTTACCAATTAATGCAGGTTCAGGTGGTTTATTATCATTATTACTCATTACATTACTTGCCTATCCAGTTATGTATTACTCACATAGAGCGCTTGCTAAAATGATATATGCTTCCAATTCTGCCGATGAGGGAATTACGGGTACAATAAGAGAGTATTTCGGAAATAAGGCGAGTATTATTTTTAACATCGTATACTTCGTCTCAATTTATACAATTGTCTTGATGTATTCAGTTGCACTTACAAATACTGCAAGTAGTTTTATTGTGAATCAATTACATATGAAAGAGCCCTCAAGAGCCATTTTATCGCTTGTCTTAGTGCTGGGTCTTATCGCTATACTAAATTTTGGTCAAGATATCACTGTAAAAATTATGAGCTTGCTAGTATACCCTTTCATAGCTTCTCTACTATTTATCGCAATATCTCTAATTCCTCAGTGGAACACATCAATGCTTAGTTTTTCAGATGTCTCTACTGCTTCAACCGGAACAGGTTATTTGGGAACGATATGGATGATACTACCTATCATAGTGTTTTCATTTAACCATTCTCCAATGATTTCGTCTTTTGTGATAAAACAAAGATCTACGTATGGCATAGAAGCAACTGATGCTAAATGTGCTCAAATACAAAAGATTTGTTATATCATGACGTTCGTTGTTGTTATGTTCTTCGTTTGGAGCAGCGCACTGAGTTTGACTCCAGATGATTTAAAAGTGGCAAAAGAGCAGAACTTATCAATCCTATCCTATCTCGCTAATGAACTTAATTCGCCAGTAATTACGATTGCAGCTCCTATTATTGCTTTTATGGCTATAACAAAGTCTTTCCTTGGTCATTATATAGGATCATATGAAGTAATGCGTGACATGATTATCAAATTTGGTAAAACACGTGGAAAAGATATAGAAGAAAAAACAGTTAAGACAGTAATTCTTACTTTTGTCGTATTAACATGCTGGTACGTTGCTTATGCAAATCCAAGTATTCTTGGGCTCATTGACGCTCTAAGCGGTCCATTAGTTGCTGCTATCTTATGTCTATTACCAATGTATGCGATCCGTAAAGTACCGGTATTAGCTCAATATAGAGGTAAAATGAGCAATGTATTTGTTATTATTGTAGGAGTACTTACAATCTTAGCAAGTATTAAATCTTTATTCTAACTTACTAGTTAATTATCGTTATTACAAATCAGAATAACAAATTATCAAAACGAAAAGAAGTTGACGAACGATGTGTACAAACATAAAAAATCTATATATATTCAAAACTTAATTTACGTTTGTCTATATTAATATACTAGGATTAACCAAGAAGCATCCAACAAATTATTATTAATCGCTACATTTTCTTTCATAGTATGTCAACGTATAAAAAGGCACTTTCTATAGTGTCTTTTTATACGTTATAAGATGAATACACTAACTACATACTTATAATTGGAGAGCTTTTGTGAATATCTTCTGTGAGTTGCTCTTTTTCTTTCCCCGTTTATTTCTTCTTTTGAAAAGGTACCACTATATGGACTAAATATCATAAAATGTTAATTTTCTTTTACTTGCCTATATATTCAATCGCCATCCAGCCATTTTTGGGTATGTTCGATAAAACGTTTTGTCGCTGGTAATGCGTGTTTAATTGAAGTAAGTGACAACCCAAGCGATCGTTTAGGTTTGTCTTCCAATTCCACAACCGTAACATTTTCGCATTGTCCTTGTAATGCGAGTTCAGACATGACACTGATTCCAAGCCCGTTCTCCACCATCGCGACAATCGCATGATCATCACCGGTTTCAAATTGGATATCGAGATGAACCCTAGCAGCTTCTAATACTTTCCTAACATCGTAACCACATGAAGAAGCAGGCATAATAAAAGGCTCTTTCTTGAGCTGATCGTACTGAATTATAGATTGTTTACTTAATGAGTGATTTTTAGGAAGGACACATAGCATTCGATCTTTTCTTAGTGGAATAGATTCTAGATGGCCCGACGACGGTAGTGACATAAAACCTAAGTCAATCACCCCTTGTTGAATCCACGTTTCAATCATTCCATAATCACCTTCCATTAATTTGATTTCAATTCGAGGGTATTCCAAGTGAAATCGATGAATGATTGCAGGCAACCAGTGAATAGAAACGCTTGTAAAGGTTCCGATGCGCAAGGTTCCTGCCACTATCCCATTAATCTCTGCAACAGTTTGCTTCAATCGCTCATTATGATTTACTACTTCACGAACATGCGTTAAAACACGCTCACCATTTTCTGTTAATCGAACGCCCGTTTTATTCCGGGATAACAGTTGAAAACCATACTCCAATTCAAGACTTCTAATCGCATGGCTGACACCTGACTGAGTCACATTCAGTGCTTCGGCCGCTCTTGATAAGTTCCCCATTTCAACCGTCTTCAGAAAGATTTCTAACTTAGTCAGACTCATCGATTCTCCTACTTTCTCATGTATGAATTTTGTTCAAGTATAACATTACATATATTCGTTTTACTAATACTTGAATCACAATTAAACTAAGTACATAAAAATTTTAAAGGAGAACTAAAAATGAAACCAATAAAGGCTAATCTTATGATCTTACTTGTTACAATGACCTGGGGTACTTCCTACCTTTTTATGAAAATCGGATTGGAAACTGTCCCTTCATTTTCTCTTGTTGCATTACGCTTTGGTATTGCTTTTTTGGTTTGTGCTGCTGTTTTTTTTAAACAATTTCATTCAATTCATTTTGTCACCTTAAAATACGGCTTTATTCTAGGATTTTTACTTTTCTTTGTATCTGCTTCAGTCATCTTAGGTTTAAAAACGACATCAGCTTCAAATGCTGGTTTTCTAGCCAGTTTGACCGTAATCTTTATCCCTTTATTATCTATCGTTCTGTTTAAGGATCGACTGAGCTACAGACTAATCATTAGTTCCCTTGTTGCAATGACTGGAATTGGTTTACTGACTTTGAATAATCAATTAACACTTAATTCTGGAGATTTACTCTGTATACTCGCTGCTCTCTTTTATGCTTTTCATATTATTGTCACCGGAAGGGCGGCTAAAGTGGCCAATACATTGCAGCTTGGAATTCTTCAGTTGGGATTTGCAGGAGGGTTTGGCGTACTCTCTGCCCTGATTTTCGAAGAGCCGCAACTTCCATCCACTAAAGAAAGTTGGATCGCTGTACTGGTATTAAGTATATTCTGCAGTGCTTTTGCCTACATCATTCAGGCGATGGCACAGAAATACACAACACCGACACATACAGGACTCATTTTTTCATTAGAACCTGTATTTTCTGCACTATTTGCATACCTGTTCATGAACGAAGTATTGTCACTCAAAGGGTATATTGGAGCATTACTTATTCTAAGCGGTGTTATACTTGCTGAGATAAAAGTAAAACGAAAATCTACATTATTGCTCTAAACCTAATCGTTCTTAACATAACAGAATCAGCAATTACTGTCTCTGGTTTATATATTATTAGGGCTTTATCAACATTGTTTACTAATATTTGGTCAAGAAGTCTTGTAGATCGTTCAAATAAAAAATGTCTCATGATAGCACTAGGTTTATTTTTTATACGAGCCCCCTCACCATCAATTTAAGAATTAAAAAAGAGGGGATTATCCCCCTCCTTTTTACGCTTGCTCCGACTGTCGGAATTATTTAATAAAACCACGATTCAACTTAGTTAACTTTTCATTGATGTTAAAAATTCTTACTCTAATATCTTTAACACCAGCTGTTTCAAGTCTGTTCTTGTGCATTTCCGCGTATTTTTCAGCATCTTGTTTTTCTTCAAATACATAAATGCCTCCAGCTTCTTTTGTTTCTTCATTCTCAGTCCATATTTTCCAGTGGAATCCTTCTTCTTCGTTAATACTATTTGCTAAATCCCAAAATCCTTTTTCCATTTCTTCACCAAAAGGACCTTCAAACGGAAAATCAACTTGTAATAAATATGCCATTTTCACTCACTCCTATTTTTAATATAAAATTCTTGCCATTCTTTTACTGATTATGATCCGAATGATCGTAATGTCTAAATTCGTATTGCTATTATTATTCAAGCACTAATTGGAGAATCCCCCTATTTGTAACATAATCACAAAACGATAGTAACTTGAACGCATAAAGTGAAAGTTTAATAGTTTTCAGTTATGTTTAAAAAATATGATACAAACTTGCCCCTAAACTAAGGACAAACAAAACAAGCGCAGGTATTGCTTTCTTAAAAGGATCTCTCGCTAATACAATTAGAGTTAATGCGGCTGCAAGCATCGTACCGCCTAATAACAATCCTGCCCATAAAGCTACTGTTGGAATCCAAATTCCTATCAACATTCCAATCGCTCCTACAATCTCAAAAGCTCCAGTTAAGAAATTAAAAAACGAAGGTAAACCAAATCGTTTGAATTCATCTGCCATTTTCCCCGATATAATTTTCGTTCCTGTCATTAAAAAGAACAGAAACAACACTACTTTTACAATATTGATGAAAATTAAAATAGTAATCACACCTTTCTTATTATTTGATAAAAACTCAGTATTGTTCAGGTAGTAGTCACTACCTTTACCCTATTTCCTGAGATTCCCCGTATGGAAGTCACTTCCATTTACATTACCCTTCTCAATATTAAAGGGCCAAAAATTATATATGCTATAGCATATATAATTTGAAAATTTGACTGGCACTAAGCAAAAAAATGAACCTGAATCAGATATGATACAAAATAAAGTTATCTTCCCATTCGTCCAAACAAAATTACATGCTATAGCACATATAATATCTAAAACAAAGTTTGTTCCTTATGAATAGCATAGCATCAATAAGGAACAAATATTAATAGTGTGTATCATACAATTTGTTTAATAACGATTGTAATACTTTAATTTCTTCCTCGCTCAAATTACTCGTAACAAAATGGTGAGCGTCTTTCACTACAGGCAAGATTGTTTTCTTTAATTCGTCACCTTTTTCAGTTAAAAAAAGGTTATGTGAACGCCTATCTTGGTCATTCAAAGCCTTCTTTACAATCCCTTTTCTCTCCATTGACTGTATCATTCTAACAACAGTAGTTTGATCTTTATCAATAGCTTCCGCCAACTCTTTTTGAGTAGTGCTCCTTTGGCTACAAAGAACACTAATGATCCCCCACTGCTCTGGCGTAACTCCATAAGGCTTTAATTTCTTCGTAAAATAATTGGTCATTTTCACATCAGTACGATGAACAAGATAGCCTATTAAATCATGTAAGTTCATATATCACCTCTATAAATTAAGATATAAAAGGATACAGCATACCAGTCAATCATTCACAATGAATGTATTTGTTTCACCACATATATGCTATGGCACATATATTAAAGTAGATTATTTTAATTGTCAAATGATTTACCTATTATTTTGCAAAAACAAAATCGCCTCCTTAGATTATAGAAGGAATGACTAATTTGACGTATCTCTCTGACGATTTCTCCCTTATCGTTTTATGATATTCTAATAACATTTGATAAAATATGGTATCGATAAATAGTCAAACACCTTTAAAGATACCTCGTCCAGTTCTTGCTGTTACAAGATAAACAGCATATAATCAGTTAACCACCCACATTAGTAACGAAAACATAAAGAAAAGGCATTCCAAATATGAAACACCTTCTTTCGTTTTATAAAACCATCCAACACGCTGAACTTTTCAATTTAATATAATCACTCGTTTAACTAAAGAAATTGATTACGTGCATAACGCTCTTCTCACTTTTCTTGCAAAATTTAGTGGATCATCAACGTCTTCGATATTAACGTAAATCAAATTTGGATCATCACATAACCACTCATTGTGTATAGACGAAACGATTATTCCTTGTTTAATAATTGTCGCCACAAATTCAGTGACTTCTTTTTGTAAGAGTGCTACTCGGCCTAGGCATAATGCCCGTCCAGTTTTATTGTCTCGTGATTCGAATGAAAAAGAAGTGGTTACTCTAAAACGTTTCCCCAAGATTGTTGCTCGTATTTCATCCCTGTTTATTGTTGCCACGCATTTCCCACCGGCGAATCCTTCTTGTCCACCTATGATTCTTGCAAACTGTTGACAAATTAATTCATCATTAAACGCCATACCTTTAATCATCCCCCCTTTTACTGTTAGGTTATGAATGAATACATAGGTCTGAAACGGTAATGAATCTAATCTATTAAAAAAATGATGGCAATCTACCGAGAGCTATTAGCTCAATTATTCTTGATTATTTAAATTAACTCGGCTATATATGTTAAGACATTTTTAAAGAGCATAAAAAAGACACCTTAAGGTGCCATTCTCCGATTTGAGAATCATATCTATGTATGGAGAAATTTAGAAAAGAGAAGATTCTAACTATAATTTATAGAACTCTTATGCCATGAATTACTTACATATTTCCTTATTTACCAGAAGAAGAATCTCAGTTACATTATTTTCTGAACAGTCTCGTTAAAGCCATCCCAAGAAATCCAATGCCCATTCCTATTAGCCATCCAGTTTGGGCATTACCTAACATAGATCCCACTCCTCCACCAAGAAACATACAGCCAACGAATACTAATCCTCCAATTCCCCAATTTGGCCGTTCCATAATTCAATCACATCCTTTCAATAAAACATATGCGATTAGCTCCCTCAACTTTCTTCTATAGGATAGTTCATTATTTTGCTTAGGTTTAGCGCTTCAAGGAATTCATAAGATGTGAAGCTTGAGCCATTTATATAGATTGTAGAAGTATGAAGATTTTCCACATTTTAAAATAGTAAAGTATAAACATGAAAAAACTCCAAACAAATTTTGTTCGGAGTTTTTTCAAATACGCGATATTTATTTAATCTTCATTATTGAGTTCTATTGTACCTGTTCTAGCACTAACTTTTAAAATATTTAACAGATTATCAGGTGTCTTGATTTCCACTTCATATTCAAATTTTGATTGTGCTAAGTTGTCATCTTCTAATTCGAATTCTTTTTTCACATTAATAATTTCTCCATTTGTATGAGCTAAAGAAATTTCACGAACTTGTTTCTCTGTGTAGTTTTCATTCTTTTTTGCATAATTGTAACCCATGCCATAATATCCACTAATAATAGCAATACCACTTACTAAAATAGCAATTACACTTATCATTATTTTCTTTTTATGTTTTAACATTTCCATCCACTCCTTAATGATTAATCCTCTATTCCAAATCTTGCTTCAAGTGCATTTTCTGCTTGTTCTAATTGATCTTCCAGTATATCGTGTTCTTTTTCTTGCGTTTGATATTGTTCAACAGTTATCGTTCCAGCGTGATAATCTGCTTCTAGCTGATTATCAGATAGATCTATCTTGTCATCCAATTGGTCAATTTCTTTTTTTGCTGCTAAGTACGTATTTAAGTTTTCTTCTTTTGCTCCAACTGGTTTCGTTTTATTTGCCTTTTCTACAATAGATGTGACTTCGTTTTTGAAATCTTGTGTTTGCTTCGTATCATTTGTAGCAGCTTGTGTTTTGTTTGGTTCTTGTTGTAGTTGAGCGACTTCTTTTTGTAATTTATCATTTTCCACTTTCAGTTGTTGTACTTCTGTATTGTTATCAACTTGAGTAGAACAAGCTGTTAAGAATAAACAGGACATTGCTCCAATCAGCATCCATTTTCCCATTCTGTTTTCCTCCCTTTACATGTGCACCTTATCCTTGCCTTTATATTACTGAACAAACATTAAAGGAAGATTAATGTACAAAAAAATAAAGTGAAGGCTTTTACAGGCAGTTAATCCCTACCTCCCTCCCTCGCATTCACCGAATTTTGAGGGAGGAGTCTTACTGCCCGTTAATGCGGGATAAAATGATATAATTAACTAGTTTCTAATCTTTCTTTAATGTTTTGGAATTATAGTGATACATATTAATAAGAAGAAAAGGAGAATGTTAATGCGAGTTCTTATCGTCGAAGATGAACAAGACTTACAAAATATATTGGTGAAACGATTAAATGCAGAACATTATAGTGTCGATGCATGTGGGAATGGAGAAGATGCCCTGGATTATATAAACATGGCTACCTACGATTTGATTGTCCTTGACATTATGATTCCCGGAATAGATGGTTTACGCGTATTACAAAGATTACGCGCGGACAATAATACAACTCCTGTCTTGCTTCTTACAGCTAAAGATACAATTGATGATCGTGTAACAGGACTCGACTTAGGTGCAGATGATTATTTAGTAAAGCCGTTTGCTTTTGATGAACTGTTAGCAAGAATTCGAGTGTTAATGCGAAGAAAAACAGGAAATACATCTAATGTGTTTGAAATCGCTGACCTAGTGGTAGATTGCAATATGCATAAAGTAACAAGAGGAGACCAAGTTATCACTCTTTCCAGTAAAGAATTTGCTATTTTAGAATATATGATTCGTAATAAAGAAGTTGTGCTGACACGAGATAAAATTGAGCAACATGTGTGGAATTACGACTATGACGGCGGATCGAATATTATTGATGTTTACGTCCGCTATCTTCGTAAAAAAATTGATAGCCAGTTTGAAACGAAGTTAATTCATACAGTACGAGGAACTGGTTACGTATTGCGAGTAGAATCATGAAAAGACTATCAATAAAAATGAGAGTAACTCTGTGGTATACGGGGCTAATTGTAATTATTATGGCACTCGTGTTAGCTTTTATTTTAACTTCTTCAGATAAAGTTTTGCTTTTTAATATGAAAGATCAATTGAAGAACACAGTAAAAGAAAGCATGGAAGATATCGAATATAAGCATGGGCAGTTAAAGATTGACGATGATTTTGAAACCTTAGAAGATGGAGTAAATATAAGCATTTATAGTAAACAAGGTGAGCTGTTGGTAGGACATAGTCCAACAAGCTTTAATAAAAAGATATCGCTTAAATCCGATGAAATACAAACCATTAAAGACGGCAATAAAGAATGGATAGTATATGATTTTCTCCATAATGCAGGCGGCGATGAGCAAGTCTGGGTTCGTGGAATAATGACTATGAACCAATTATCCTCAACGATGAATACGCTTATCGTGGTAACAATCATCTCATTCCCATTACTTATTCTTATTGCGGCATTCGGAGGATATTTTATTACGCAAAGGGCGTTTCGACCTGTGCAACAAATGAGTGATTCAGCCAGTAAAATTGGTGATGGTAAAGACCTTTCGAAGAGAATTAATTTACAAGGTTCACCGAAAGACGAAATGTATCATTTAGCACAAACCTTTGACAAAATGTTTGAGCGATTGGAGACATCATTCGAAAGTGAAAAACAATTTACATCTGACGCATCTCATGAATTAAGAACACCAACATCTGTTATTATTTCACAATGCGAATACGCATTATCGCAGAGGAATAACCCGAAAGAAATGGAAGAATCGTTAGAAGTAATTTTAAAGCAATCACGTAAAATGTCCGCTCTAATCTCACAACTCTTATTGTTAGCAAGAGCTGACCAAGGAAATCATAATACTTTCCAATTTGAATGTATCAATATGAGTGAATTAACGGAAATCGTTGTAGAAGAACTTTCATTAATGGTTCAAGAAAATTCGATTGAAATAACAACTAATATAGAGGAAGACCTATTTATTAAAGCCGATCAAACATTGATGATGCGTTTATTAATGAATTTACTAACGAATGCGATTGCTTATAGCAAAGCGAGTGGAACTGTGAATATGCAACTATTCCGTGATGAAACCAACATAATAGGTAAAGTCTCCGATAATGGCATCGGCATCAGCGAGCAACATATTACTAAAATATGGGACCGCTTCTATCGAGTTGATGCAGCACGCACATCTTCAAACATCGGAAACACAGGTTTAGGATTGTCGATGGTAAAATGGATTGTCGAACTACATGGAGGAGAAATTACGGTTGAAAGTAAATTAGGAGAAGGCAGTACTTTTACATTTAAACTACCAATTGAAAAAAGAGCATAATTTATACGTGTCTGTCGCTTCAGAATAAAGATTGATTCAAAGGCTCTCTACAATCCTTATGTAAAAATAACTGACGCATTTTAAACATCATCGATTTTATCATTTTGGACAACCTATTCTGTTAAATTAATATACATGCGAAAAAACTATCGAAATAAAACCCCAGAAATCCAATGGTCTCTGGGGCTTCATTATATATTTAGCTCTTTTTGCTTTTTGTTTTGTTTATGTCTATACAGTAACTTTCGACTTATTAGAGAAATCACTAATAAGGTCAGAATTAATAAGATAAGTTGCATAAATGATAAATCAAAATATTTAGCACCTGTAACGATTAAAAGTGTAGAAATCGTGCCTTTTACAACGAAAAAAATAATAACCCATAATCCGCCTTTTTTCCAGTTCATTTTATATTACCCTTTCCTGCGTTTAAATTCTTAAAAGATTTAATGATAGTTCTTAAATGTGAAAACTTAATAGAAATCTATTATATTAACAAAAAATTCATGTCTAATTAAATGCAACGATTCTATATTAAGTGAAAATGATATTCATTGTCAATTTTATTAACTATTTGAATACTTATTCTTAATCTCTTTCTACTTTGTTTCTTATAAGCAATACACTTTTGTATTCAAACAAAAACACCTCCATTACATTTGCACACTTAGTATGCGAATGCAAGAGGTGTTTTTTCATATACCATCAGGTAAGATTTTCTGCTTTGTTTATTTCTAGATACGTAGCTATTTTTTAGTACACAATTACTGGATCATACGTGTTCAAACTATCATAGACAGTTTTTGCAACATTAGGAAGAAGGTTCACACACCCACCTGATCCTCCTGTTAAATAAGCATTATTTCCCCAGTCTTTTCGCCAGCCGGCATCGTGGAATCCTTGACCGCTATTTGTGAATGGAACCCAGTAATCTACTTTAACTGCATAATCAGCTTTTCCTACTGCGTTACCTCTTAGCGTATATGGTGTTCGTTTATATAGGACGTACCACACACCTGGTGATGTATCTTCACCAGTACTATGTTTACCAGTTACTACATTTGTTGTAACAACTAATTTTCCATCTTTGTAAATCCAAATTTGTTGCTCTGCAATTGAAACTTCTGCATAAGTGTCTCCGATGCCATTATTCGATGTTGTTTTATAACCGATACCTTCCTTCTCCCAACCATTTCCGTGAATATTAGAAGCAGAAAGCGACTTTTCGCCTTTCTCAAAGGCTTGTTGAACTTGTTTAGTTTCTTTTTCAACATCTAGTGCCCAGCCGTATCCTTGTCCTTTTACTGATATGACTGAACCGGAATGAGTTTTAAATGAGAAATCTTTATTTAATGTTGATTTGGCATTATTAATTTCAGTAATTTTCTTCTTAATGTCACTCGCATCAATTGTAACTTTCATATCCTTTGACATAGAGGCATTTTGAATTAAATCTTTCGCTTTTAAAGGATAAACTTCATCCTGCACTTTATACTCAACAGACTGCCCAAGAAGATTCTGTAGTGCTTTCTCCTCTTTTTTGACAATCGGGTCGTCTTCTTTAATAGGTTTTATGTATGCAGACTTCAGATGAATTTCGCTTTTATATTTTTGCTTATCGTAATCTTTCAGTAGACTAGTAACATCATACTGTTTTCCTTCAACACTTTTCGAAATAACAATTTTCCCTTGTTCTAGCTTCGCCATAGCATCTTGAGGCGCTTTTAATTTCTCATTCATAGAGATGAGCTTTTCTTCTACAAGCTTTTTCATCGTTTCACTACGATACTGATCTGCCTTCTCTGGTAGCAATGAATAATTTTCTCCCTTTGAGGAAGGGAAAAATGTCCACTGACTTTTTAATAGTTTCTTAACTTGAGGCAAATCTTTTTCCGTAAGTTCCGTTTTTGTATCTTTTTCATCTAAAATTTGTTGTTGATCAACATAGACTTTGTTTGCTAGTCCAGATGTCTTTAATTTCTGTATTGCCTGATCAGCGCTCAGACCACCAACTTTTGTGTCATTAATTGTAACATTCGAATTGAAGTGAGTTGCCTGATAATAACTCATTCCCCCAATAAGAAGTGCAATTACACCAATACCCGCTGCGATAAACTTCCAATTTGTATAACGTTTGTTTGATCTTACTCGTTTTTGATCAATTTCTTCAACTGATTCATTTGTTGTATTGTTGTTCATCAATCTTTCCCCCGTATGCATTAACGTCAAACGATTTTCAACTAAAATCATAGACTAGTGTACCTTATTTTTCCTAAAATTTCATTATTTCCGACCACATTTTATCGCAATTTAATGATTTAATTTAGATTTTTTAATAGTACGATGCATTGAACAGTCACTTACAAGTAATAAATCATTCAAAAGTGTTGCTTCCTTATATCTATCAATCTAACAGAATAAGTTCCTCCCAAAACGCTGCAAACGAACTAAATTCTCATGAATAACAGTTTGTATTCATATTTGGATACTTCAACATATTTAATTGATAAACATGAAAATTCCCCTTTAAGAAAAATATAAAAAATCAGGCAGTATACTTGAATTGCTCTCCGCAAGAGAATATACTAATAAAGCAGGCTATGACGTTCCTTCCTTCTAACTTCTTTGGCGAAATAGGGATGTTACTTTCCTGCTAAACACATAGGCTATGACAATTCTTCCTTCTTTGTAGAATTTTCAAATTGTTTTAGAGTTGTCAATTTCCTATGAAAATAATTAGACTATAAAACCTCTTTCTTCTTTGGGATTGAATAAACTTTAGTTTATCAACCATTGATGTAGAGGTTTTCTTTTCTTAATTAACAAATTACCACTTAACAACTAAATGTTATACCCCTAATTTTTCACTAAAAAATAGCTTTATACCCTCAGTGCATTTCTCTACAATTAGTGTGTTTATGCATGTAAAAATAAAAATCTACCACTGAAAGGAGGACAGTCGGACTATTCCCCCTCTTTTATAAGGAGTGAATAATCGGCGTTCTCATGAAAAATTCTATTTATATAAGAAGAAGTTTGAAAGTAATTATAAAAAGAGAAGAAAATAAACTACCGAACATGTATTTAGCCACTGCTTTAAAAAACTTGGAAAGTTTAGGATTTACTTTTTCTGAGCCTTTAATAGAAGAGTTGCAAACACTTTCGGTTGGTGCATTCACATCGTTTTACAAAGAGTTGGTAAAACATTTAAAAGAAATGGTTGGTGCACATATTCAGTTTACTCCTATGTATCCAAACTTTCCGCAACAAATGATGGATTTAAGTGACGCTGATTTATACATCAATGCCGTTATTCATTATGTGACGTTGCGCCTACCTGTATCAAAAGTAGAAGAACGACTTCCTCTTTTAGATAGCGTTGATTTGAAAGTTATTGACTTAGGAAGTGAAGAAGATTTCAATCAAATGATTTCTCAATTGATTCGTGCAAACAGCTCTATTTCCTCAACTGATAAGACAGATGTAGAATGGGCTATTACACACACTGAAGATGTTTCCTGTTTTCTACCTAATGTAATTCCTCATAAGGAAAATATGTCTTTTATAATTGGGGTTTTATTAATAAACAGAAAAATATCAGCCGATGCTGCTGCAAAGTATTTTAAAACAGCAACTGATGTTCTTCGCCTTGCAGTTGCTTTATCTGAAGGCGATGTGAGTTTAGCATCCTCCGTTCGATTCAAGAAGTTTAACCGAGCAGAAAGACGCTTCCTTTTAGGATTGTTAGAGCAATGCGGAAACATTACCGAAGATATGCTTCGATACAAAAAACGTTGGATTCGTTTAGGTGAAATTCTTCATCCAGCAGAATATCATACTCGTTTCCCAAAAACCCACCGAGCATTTGAGATTCTTCGCAACAACATTAAAGTTGAAACATTTAATGGAAAAATAGAAGCAGCTTTGTTGAATCGTGATATCATGACAGCGAAAAATCTTTTAAAAACTCGCCCGGGGGAATTTGCCAGACGCTTGGATCATTTAATCCGTTTATGTAGTGATACATCAACAGATGTTTTCAATATTCTCGAAGAGTTTCTAAGTATAATAGGAGACGTTTCTACTCCTGTATTACTTCAACTCACGGCTCATTTTAAGCATCGAAATGATAAAAATGAATTTCGCACCTTTTTTCCAAAGGGAAATGTAGCAAAAGCTATAGGTATTGAAAATACACTTCCATTTATCTCAGAGGATATTTGTTTAATGATTGTAAAAATGTGTGAAGATACTTTAAAAAATCGCTTCGCAGAACTTCCAAGTCTCGGAAAAGTATTTTTGGATGAACAGTTAAAAAATCACTTAGTTCCCTTCTCTCAACGTTCAGCCAGCAAAGCGCTTCGCACATTATCTCGAGGAAGTAAAGTAGATTTGCCAGAAGGAGATACGATTCGTTTTTTCCTATGGTGGAAAGAAGGCTATGTGAATGGACAACATACAGGACGTGTTGACATTGATTTGTCTGCTGCAATGTACGACGAAGATTGGCAATACAAAGAACATGTATCCTTCACGAACTTACGTTCAAAAAATTTCAAAGCCTACCATAGCGGAGATATTACTTCTGCACCAAAGGGAGCATCTGAATTCATTGATTTCGATATTCCGTCTGTGCTGAAATATGGTGGACGCTATGTAGTTATGACTTTGCTTTCTTACACAGACCAACCATATAAAGATTTACCAGAATGCTTTACTGGTTGGATGGTTCGTCAATATCCTGGTTCAGGTGAAATATTTGAACCTTCTACTGTTCAAGATAAAGTGGATATTACTGCCGACACCCAAATCTCTATTCCAGTTATTTTAGACTTAAAGGAACGAAAATTGATTTGGACAGATTTGTCTCTTACAAGAGATCTAACTTATGATAATACCATCGAGGCTAATCAAAAAGGTATGATACTAGTTGGAAAGGCTTTAACTAATTTAGTTAAACCGAATTTATATGACTTGTTCCGATTACATATTGAAGCTAGAGGTGAACTCGTTCAAGAAATCGAAGAAGCAGAAAGCATTTTTTCTTTGGATAAAGGGATTACTCCTTTCGATATCGAAAAAATAATATCTGATTTTATTGCTGACCCACAAGACTAACTACATTACAAACATTGATAATGTGTGGAAAATATCCATGTATAATGTCTATGTGAAACAGGACCTGATAGATAAATATCAGGTCCTGTTTTTTATTTAGTAGATACTAAATAGTCCGGTTAATCACTATTCATCTAAATACACTATACTAATAAAGTGAAATTTATTCGAAAGAAATTCATTAGTTAATACGTAACTAATTAAGAAACATTCATATACCAGCCCAAACATCTTTTCCATATCGCCCTTCATCTTGCACACGATCCAACCAATTTCTTGCTTCTTGTTCACTGACTTCATGAATTTCTTGATATGCTTGACAAAGGGTATCTTCTACATCCGGAGCCATTTTACTTCCATCACCACATATATAAAGATGAGCTCCATTATCTAATAACGAAATTAAATTGATTCTATCTTGTTTTATTAAATGCTGTACATATGTTTTTGGATGTCCCTCTAGACGAGAAAAAGCTGTGTGTAAAGAGATTAATCCATCTCTTTCATCATTTTCTAATTCTGTACGATAGAGATAATCTTTTTCAGGATGACGACAACCAAAATATAGATGCGCTTGTCCTAAGTTCATACCTTTTTGCTTTTGAACACGACGCGCTTGCAAGAATCCACGGAATGGTGCAATTCCAGTACCTGGCCCAACCATAATAATTGGTGTTTCTGGATCTTTAGGTAATTCAAAGTTTGATTGTGGCGTTCGAATGAAACAGATAATCTCATCTTTATTATGACGCTGAGCTAAGTAATTAGAAGCGACTCCTTCATATGTCCCTTCCCCACTCCATGCAGGCGCATTAACAACACCGACCGTAATGCTCAGACGATTCTGTGCAACGAGTGGAGAGCTTGAAATAGAATAGTAACGCGGTTTGAGTGCAGGAAGAAGTTCTAAAAAGCGTTCAAATCGGATTTCACAAGCCTCATACTTTTCAAGAAGGTCCAACATTGAAATCCGTTTCTTTAATATTTGTTCATGGTAAACTCCTTCTTCTAATAATGCTTCCAATTCTTTTTTATGAGGAGGACATGCTGTGAATGTTACCATTTCTCGTATTTGTGCTCGAGTGGCAGCTTCTTGAACTTCAACACTATAACTAAGAAGGTCCAATAAACTAACAGGACTGTCTAAAGGTATGTGATTTATACTTCGTCCACTTGCACTCAGTATAACTTGATCCTTCCCATTTAATCCAAAACGTTTTAAAATTCGGTTGATATTTTTCTCGCTATTAACTGGCAACACTCCAAGGTGGTCTCCTTCTTTATATGTAGCGCCTTCTGGCAAAGATACCTCGATATGTCGTGTACTTCTATCACTGCTGGGTGATTGGAGTTCACGATTTTCTAGTATAGATGCATAAACTGCTTCATATGTTCGTGCAAGAGGAGACCCTCCAAGACGACTAACAAATTGTAGACTCAAAGTACTGCGCTCTTTTTCCATATTTTTGTTGAGCTCCAATCCAAATGCCTTCATCGCATCAGACCACATGTTTTGTTTCCATTGCTCAAGCTGTTCCTCGAAATCACCACTTGCATCTGCTTCTCCGCGTTTAGAAAATCTTGTTGCTCCTTTTTGAGCCATCTGCTCATCAATGTATCTTGGAATCCGTTGATAGGTACTAGCCCAATTATGATCTCCACAACCAAAAACTGCGTATTGAACACCTTTTAGCTCATCTGGTTTTAGTTCCTCCAACCATTGCACAAACTGCCCTGCATTACTTGGCGGTTTTCCATTATAAGAAGAAGTCACAATAAGTACCGCTCCTTCTTTTGGCAAACTTCCAATTCGATCGTTAAGAGCTACCACTTCCGTTTGAACCCCTTCTAAACTAGCTGTATCTGCTAATTCTCTTGCAATACCTTCTGCTACACCTGTATCCGAGCCGTACAGAACAAGAAGTGAAAGATTATCGGCCCCAATAATAGAAGGTGGCTTCTGAACGTGCTGCTTAATTTCATCGTTTTTAAGCTTGTCCTCTGTAGTTGTAAGAACAGTAGGATGACTAATAGTTTGTTTTCGGGGTAGAATCCTAATCTTAAAATCACCGGGCTTTAGCGTTAATGTTTGTTTTACGTCCAGCTGATAGTTTTGATAATCGATTAATTCAAAATGTTGAAGAAGCATTCCCATTACAAGAGTGGCTTCATGAAGTGCAAATTGCATACCGATACATGCTCTCTGGCCATTTCCAAATGGCTTATAAGCATGATGAGGAACCTTATCATGCTCTTCAAATCGTTCAGGTTGGAATTCTTCCACATTGTCTCCCCATGCATCTTTATCCCTATGCAGCTGTGGAATAAGAACAGAAATACGATCTTCTCCTTTCTTAATTGGGTATTTCCCACCAATCACTGTATCTTCTTTTGCATAGAGACTGAATGCTGGAGCGGTAGGCCATAGACGTAGCGATTCATTTAAAATCATCCGTATATACTTCAGTTTCATAACTTGTTGATATGTTGGAGTAGGATCTGTCAAAACACGGTCTACTTCTTCATAGGCTTTTTTCAATTTATCCGGATTCTTTAATAAAAAGTAAATTGCAAAAGATAACAATCCACTTGTTGTCTCATGACCAGCTATTAAAAAGGTAATAATTTGGAAACGAATGTTTTCATCATCTAATTTTTCACCAGTTTCCGGATCCTGCACATTTAACATACGGGAAAGTAAATCATTTTCTTCCTGATCTCCACTACTTTTACGTTCAGCAATAATATTATCTACTAAAGAAAACATAGATTGGATATCATGCTGAAATTGACGTTTCGTTCTCCACATGAGTTTGTCTTCTATATCCAGCCGCTGCAATTGGTGCATTGCCTCATCTAGAGCACGGGTCATACTAGTGATAAAAGGATGAGGGGTCTCACGATAAAAGCTATTAAATCGGTAATTAAAACCACATAGACCAATTGTATCTAACGTAAGACGAGTCATATCCTCCGGAACATCTACGTTTTCATTCGGATTAAGCCGTGCCCATTTTTGAACGAGTTGTACAGCAAGATCGACCATCATGGCATGGTAATCTTTCATTGCCCGTTGGCTAAATGTAGGCATCAAAATATTATGAGCTTTTTTCCAGTTAGGCTCGTGAGTCTCGCTAGTAAATAATCCGTCCCCAGCAAAGGCACGAACTTTTGCTAAAGCACCCTCTATACTTTTATCGAACCGTGTTTCGTCACAAACTTCTGCTACCAATTCATGTCCAGAAACGACAATGATGGTATCACTTAAAGTTTGAATTTGAAAAATGGGACCATACTCTTCCGCTATCTTGATAAAGGATAGGGTCGGTTTATCTTTATCGATTAATGGGAGATTACCCAGCGGTCCATATGTTTTCGGCTGAGGAATGGCAGATACTTTTTTTTCCATTAAAAACACCCTTTCAAAAAAGCATGAAATAAAGATATGTAATTGATTACCTTATTTTATCTTTTCCCTAACTATTCATGATTATGATATTGCGTATAAGCTTGGCAATTAGATTTATAACTTGTAGAAAAATACTAAATTAAAATGAAGCGAATAAATATAGTTGGAGCCTTTTAATGTTGGTATTAAAAGATAATCTAAACTTGTAATGTTTATGAGAAATTGCAAACGGATCTCATCTCTTGTATTTGTTCATAAAAATGATTATTTTGATTCATTTTCTTCTAAAACACCCCAAAATAGAGAAGTTGACGAGCTTAAGATTGTAGTATTTGAAAAATCAGTAGTTTAGTTAAACCAATACAATAAGCAATATACCGTGTTACTAATGAAAGAGGACCTGATATGAACATCAGGTCCTCTTCCACTATATAATTATGTCACTGCTTCTTTCAGTTCTTTTCCCATTTTAAATACCGGCGCCTTAGTAGCAAAAATTTGTATTTCTTTATAGTTTATCTAATCAGCAAACAACTTGTAGGAATCATTATCTAACGTTTTATTCTTCTCTACCGATTTAACTTCTCGACGGCTTCCGCACTTGTATCTACACGTTTAACGAAAAAAACTAATAGTAGTGCAACAACATTCATGCCAAGCGCTACATAGAATGAATATTGAATTCCGGATAATAAAGCCTTCTGAGTTACTATTGCCTTCGTAGTTTCTGTGAAGGTTGTTGGATCTATATGAGACATTAAACTTTCAGCTTTTGTTTTTGTTACAGAGTTCATAATCGTAACAAGAATAGCAGTACCAATCGAACCGGACACTTGTTGAGCCGTATTATTAACAGCTGTACCGTGCGGATTTAAGCGAGTTGGCAATTGATTAAGACCATTTGTCATAAGTGGCATCATAACCATCGCCATCCCAAACATCCGCAGTGTGTAGATAAGAATAATATGTGTGTGACTAGAGTCAATTTGCAGACTTGCCAACATATAAGTTGAAACAGCTGTAATGGAAAGCCCCACTATGCCAAGAATCCGAGGACCATATTTATCAAATAGTTTACCTGTAATTGGTGACATAATCCCCATTATAACCGCACCTGGAAGCATCATCAGCCCAGAGCTCAGCGGCGAAATACCACGGACGTTTTGTACATAAGCTGGTGTTAAAATCATACCCGAAAACATGGCCACCGCGTTAACAATTGCAATTACAGACGCAAGTGCAAACATTGGGTACTTGTAAACACGTAAATCCAATAACGGCTCATCCATTTTTAATTGACGAATAATGAAAGCAATTAGGGCAATAGCGCCTATGATTAAGGTTGTTAAGACAAATTTATTTGTCCAACCATCGGAGCTTGCAGAACTGAATCCATATAACAAACCGCCAAAACCGACAGAAGATAATAGTAATGAGAGATAATCAAGTTTTGCATTTTTGTTTTGTTTCATGACATTCTCAGATTTCCAAATCCCTAACAGTAAGCTAATGATTGCTAACGGTAAAATCATTTCAAACAGCAAACGCCAGTCATAATACTCTACAATATAACCTGATAGTGTCGGCCCAATTGCTGGAGCTGTAATCATAACTAGTCCAAAAATCCCCATTGCTGTTCCCCTTTTTTCTCTCGGAAAGCTTACTAGCATAATATTCATTAACAAAGGTCCCATAACTGAAGAGCCTGCCGCTTGAACCATCCGACCAGTAAGTAATAAACCAAAATTCGGTGCTACAGCCGCTAAGGCAGTACCAAGAATAAAAATCACCATAGATGTAATAAATAGGCTCCTATTTGAAAAACGCGTTATTAAAAATGCTGAGGCCGGAATTAATATACCACTTACAAGCATATACCCTGTAGAAAGCCACTGGATCGTTGAATAATCTTGAATGTTTAAATCTTTCATTATTGATGGCAAGGCTACATTTAAAAGGGAGTTATTTAGAAATGAAACAAATGCCCCAATAAAAAGGATTACAAGCATTACATATGGTGGTTTTCTTTTATGTAATGTTTCACTCATATATTTAATTGCCCCTTCATTATAAATTTCATTGATTCGTTTAAATCGTTTACATATTTGCACAAGAAAACATTACCCTTGCAGTATTTTGCCAAACTCTTCGAATGGATATTCTCTTTTTAGCAATTCCACTTGCTCAACATACCATTTTAAAATCTTTTTGTTGATGAAACCTTTATAAAAACGTTTGTTAACGGAATTTAAATTAGGCTGAAATACAAAAAGAAGCAACTGAAAATACCCTTCTAAAATAAATTGAAACTTTAAATCAATGGGAATTTTACAGGCAGTGAGAAAAATCAACAAGACCACGCACCCATTCCTTTAAATACAGGCTTGTAGATCTAGTTATGTAACCATCCCAAAAAAGGAATATTACATAGGCTAAGTCTAACATTACATTTTTAAAGTGAGGGGAATTAGCGTATGCACCAATATTGGTATTTGAAGTCACAGGGAAACGGGGAACAATATAATAACCAAATTTCATTATATTTACAGCCCGAAATAACTAAATCTGAGGTAATGAATGATTTGAAGCTTCCTGAGAATTGGAGTTACCGAGTCTATCCAGTTAGTTGGGATTCATCAGCCAATTATACGGGGTTCAATCCCCAACCTCCTCCCTTCTCTTTGGGGCAGCAGCCAATTAATTATGCAGGGATAATACCACAAGGTCACCCTGCTAATTGGACTCCATTACCAGGTCATGCAGGTTTTAATTTTCAAAAACCTCCCTTCCCCTGGGCGCAACCATTCAATCATACAGGGATGTTCGCACAAGGTCATCTTGCAGCTTTACTATCGCCGCCAGCCAAGCCTTTTCATTTCAATACCAATAACTCGGGTGTTTTTGGAAACCCTCCAGGATGGGGTGGTCCGTGGGCCCCAATAGGATGGGGAAATAACGGAGGTAACGGTCAGCTAGGACTGCTTGGAAACTTACTTACAGCAGGAAAAGGCACCATGAGTGGAATAGGAATGATCAGTAGTTTAATCGGGATGGGGAAGTTCTTCTTTTAGTTAATTAGAACAGGAGAATGTGGCTGTAGCTTTAATCAGCCACATTTAAGGACAGTAATCTCCCACCTAACTTCCTAGCATAGCATTCGCGGAAATTTTAGGTGGATATGTATTGTTACAAGTTACTGTTTTACTTTGAGTACTCCTTTACTTTCTTATCAAGTGCCTTACTATAAGCATCTTTGTTTTCCTGTGATAACTCATAAACTGCTTTTTTCCAATGCTCTCCGTCTACACCTGATAAAAATTCAGTACCTTTCATTGCAGCTTCTTGAATCTTCTGTTTATCTTCTTTACCAGCATCCTTAATTAACTTCGTTGCTTTTCTTGCCTCTGTTACCCCTTCTTGTATGGATTTGTGAATGTCTTTGTATGTATCAGGTACTTTTATGTGTTCCATATTATCTAAAATTTTATCTATCTCGTTTGATGTTTTTAAAACAGCTTTTGCTTTTGCTTTATCCTTTAAGGATTCTCCTAAGTTTAGTAATAGTTCATCCTTCTTAAATTGGAACTCTACCACTTGCTCACATATGTAGTACGGATACTGTTGTTCGGAAAGTATTGTTATTGCTTTACTAGTTTGCTCAGTCTTATGAGTAGAATCTTTATCTCCTACCTCGCATCCGACTAACAGCATAAATGGAACTGCTAACGTTACTAGTTTCTTTGCTCTCATTATGTATTCTCCTTGTGGAAAGTATTGTAAGTAATTAACATATCAAACTATAACATACATTACATTATGGTTCACTTCCATTACGCTTTTAAAATGTAAAATAAGAATACACCCCATAAGCCACAAATAAGATTAATAGAATAGAAATGCCGAGTACCGTATATATAATCCATTTTAAATTTGAATTCATATCATCCTCCTACCTCTCAATAATTCCAGTATATAACAAAAAAGCATTGGATACCCAATGCTTTTTACACTTACGCAAATAAAGAAGTATTCGCATATAAAGCTGGTGAACCACCTGAATGTACGAATAAAATATTGTCTTCCTTATTAAAATTACCTTTTCTAATTAAGTCGATTAATCCCGCTACTGCCTTACCTGTATACACTGGATCAAGTAAAATACCTTCTGTTTTCGCAAGTAACTGAACTGCCTCTACCATTTCCGGCGTTGGTAACGCATAGCCTGGTCCTACATATTCATCAAAGCACGTAACAGCGTCGCGCGAGATAAAGTTTGGAATACCAACATGTGCTGAAGTTTCATCTACAAGTTTTGCTACTTTCTCTTCTTGCTCAGCTTTTCCTCTACTTACATTAATCCCGATTACAGGAATATGGCTTTGTGTTCCAGAAAAACCAGTAATTAAACCAGCATGCATACCGCCGCTACCACTTACACAAACAACTGAACTGAAATCAATTCCTTGCTCAAATGATTGCGCCATAATTTCTTGCGCACAAGCAACGTATCCCATAGCGCCTGTAGGGTTTGATCCACCAACTGGAATTACATATGGTGTATTTCCTTTTTCACTTACTTCTTTTGCTACTTTATGCATTTCTTCCATCAGGTCTGCTCCGTTCGGTACAACAATGACGTTTTCAGCACCTAATAAGTGATATAAGAAATAGTTTCCGTTAAAGTCTCTCTTCTCTTCTGGCTCAAGCCCTTCCTCTAATACAAGAATACATTTCATTTTTTCTTTTACCGCAGCAGCAAGTGTCAGGCGGCAATGATTTGACTGAATACCACCAGCTGTAATTAACGTATCTGCACCATTTTCCTGTGCATCTGCAACTAGAAATTCTAACTTTCTCGTCTTATTGCCACCGGCTGTTAAACCAAGTAAATCATCTCGTTTAAAATAAATAGTCGGACCACCAAGTGCTTCAGAAAAGTTGTTTAACTTTTCAATTGGTGTATATGATTCTGTATATTTTTTTCTCGGGAATTTAGCTAAATTCATTGTAACGCTCCTTTTGTACTTCTTTCACAATATATGTAACGTTACTATTATTACACGTAAAAATGGTGAAGTCATCTTTCTCGGTTAAAAATGTATTAGAATTTCATTTTGATAAGTAAAACCGTATTAATGCTTTTAACTTAATTATGGTACATGAAATTTATATCAACGATTTTTTAAATATATCGTTCATTACTTACAATATATCAACGATTTTTCAAATATATCGATCGTAACTTGCAGTATATCAACGATTTTCTTAATATATCGATCTATCGACAAAAAACGACAGACAGGCAACCCCTTTCTCATCAACAAAAAAAGAGCCCACACATTCAAATGCAGACTCCCTCCAATCACTTATTTACCGAAAAACGAAGTAACTGCGTTAATCCCGCCTCTAAATTCATTTCACCTTTATGGCGTACGTATACAGTTTTATCTCCATCAAATTTCGGAGGATTTGCTTTACTATACGTATGCCACTCATTCGTTCCTTCTATAGAATACTCCATATATTCATTTGCACCGACAATTATATTTTTACGATCATCTGCCGTTACATTTGGTGCCATCTGCGCAATTTTTGAATCACTAATTAATAACTTCCTTATATCCTTATCACGTTTGTAATCGTAAGCTGTCACAATTACATCGTTACCATATGCTTTCACTTGTAACCCTTGTTTAAATGAATAGCCATCTGGAGCAGTTTTCTCTCCTCCATTTGGTCCTGCTGACATCCAGCCTGTTTCAATCCCGCCCGTATTTACAACAGTGAAACCTTTTTCATCTCCGCCTTTAATTTTCTTTTTACCAGCCCAGTCAGGTAAGTTTAAATCCCAATGCGTATGACTCGTGAAGAAAACAACTTGCGGATAGTCTTTTAATATATCGTACAATTTATCGACGTTTAAATAATCTTGTAAGTACGGCGATTGCCTTGATCCAGATACTGTATCAGGTAAAACGTGATGAGAGAAAATGAAGATTGGCTTATTTTTATCTTTTTGACTGTACTCTTCTAAATTTTGTTTTAACCAACCTAATTGCTCATCACTCATATATACTTCGTCCCACATTTTTGAATCGTGGTATTTCATATATTTTTCCGTTCCTAAAAATAGAAGCGGATAACCGTCTAATTCTTTTTTATGATATACCTTTTCTTGTCCACTAAATTTCAGATAGCGGTTAAATAAAGTTTCCTCATTTACACCATTTGGCCATGTACTTTGAGAGAGTTTTCCATCTGCTGTCCATTTACCAGCATAAAACTCATGATTCCCAACAGTAGACCATACATTTTCTGGATGCTTATTTTTATTTAACACACGCTTTACATCATCATATTGTGACTGTTGTCCAGTCGGCGTTATATCCCCATTCATAATAAGCGCTCTAGAAAGTGGCGTCACTTTGTTCATATCTTTTAGCACATGATCAAAATCCCCTAAATCCCCTTGAATATCACTAATAACATTAAAAGTTGTAGCTGATTTTCGGGCTTGCTCTTTCCCTTCCGCATGCACTGAAAACGTCGGTAATAATGCCGCCATAACTGCTAACGAAGCAACTGTCTTTTTCATACAAATTCTCCCCCTAATAATAGAATGTACAAACTGACATGTTCTGCTTTCTCTTAGGTGCTTGTCCAATTCACATTATAGGGGGTGATTGTAAAGATTAATGGAATAAAAAATTAAGTGTTTTTTAAGAGATTTTGTCTTTTTTACATACTCCATAGCGCTACCTTTTCAAGTATCCTATTAATATTAAATGAATGTAAAGTTACACGATAAATCTCTTGGTTTGGTATGTTGTATTTTAATCTATTTTACACTCTCTCAATAAAGCGCTTTACCCCTTCAAATTTTCTTCATTTAATCTGAATAACTCTTGTAAAATAAAATGTCCATTTTTTCTTATCAGTACATCATCAAACCAAATTTCACCACCTCCATACCCTGGTTTTTGAATGTTTACTAAATCCCAATGTATCGATATTCCCGTTGTCTGCATCATATAATAAATCTCGCATATTATTCATGGATGTAGTATATAAGGATTAAAAACTAGAGCATACTCTACAACTAGATAGATTTATTAAATGAAATAATTTTCCTACAGGGCGAAAAAATATTTTACACTGAATTTTCTGTTTATTTACCCCTTTAAGTTATATAATTAAGTAGTAATATACTTCACAAAAAAAGGATGGTGCCATGTATATGCAAAAGGAAGAATGGGTTCAAAGATTAAAAGAGGGTCGATATTATGTAACTTCTTATGAAAGTATCATGAAAAAGATACACAAACGTCCTAGCCGTATACCTGGGATATTAATTGCATTCGTATTATTGATGATCTTACCAGGAGGATTATTTAGTTATAATGATACAAGTAGTATGTTTATTATGTGGTTTTTTTTAATTGTATTTGTTGCTGCGTGGCCATCTATAATACACGTGTTTAGAAAATTTACTGCTTCTAAATATGACCCTCAAATTCAAGAATATGATCAAAAATTTCAAAGTAGTATACCAATCCCAATTAAGTATTTTTCAGTCAAAAAAATTGATGCATGTATAGTAGCGCTAGAAAGCGGAGCAGCAGATGATTTAAAAGAAGCTTTAGCAATCTGGCAAGTTACTAAAACAAGTACAGTGCAGCATACTTTGTTAGAAGAACAAAATACTCTTTTGAAACAGCAAATACGTACAACAAAACAGGCTGCAAATGCGGCAAGGGATGCGGCAGATGCTGTAGATCAACTCCGCCGTTAGTAATAGAAAACATAAAAAAAGATTCCTTCTGACAGTAGCACTCTACCATACTTTCTAACTCAGGACTTTTCACGTTGGTTAAAAGTCCTGAATCCGGTTATATCATTAGAAAAAAGACACAGAGATTCCTCTCCATGCCCACAAATCATCTACCTCTTCACCGCATGCACATAATGTACCGTCTCGAAAGCTTTCAAATAATCATTTCTTCCGGCAAAATATAATGTATTTATATCCTCTGGTGATAAATGCTCATAAATGAGTAAGCCCGCCTTCTCTAACAGTGCTTCCATTTCAGCATAAGAATAACATGATTTCATCGGTTCTCCGCCTACCGCAGCCATTTTCACCATATTTTCAACTCGATTGGACAGTCCCTTTTCTGTAAACAAGTTTTCATCAGGATAATCAAAAACGATAGAACTACCTGCCGGAACCATCTCGAATAAACATTCTAATAAACTAGCAAGTTCCTCTTTCGTTAAATAGTACGTAACACCTAAAAGGCTAAAGAAAGTCTTTTTATGTTCAAATCCTTCATTGCTTAACTGTTCATAGGAAAATCCTTTCGTAAAATCCATTGAAACAAAATGAAGGTTTTTTGGAACTTCAAGTTCTGTTTCTTTTATTCTTTCCTTCTTAAACACCTGCGTAGAAGGATGATCCACTTCAAATATTTCTATTTTATTTTCCAATTCTCGGTGTCTAAAACTGAACGTATCTAAGCCTGCACCGAGTATGACGTATTGTTTCGCTCCTAATGTAATTTCATGTAGTAATACTCTTTCACAATATGCAGCACGTGCTAAAGGTGTTGGTGATAATTGCACTTGTGTAATCCATTTTAATATTTCTTGTGGATTATCTTGAAACTGCTGTGCAATGTCTGTATTGAAGAAATGTATTCCTTGAACCATATTCGTTTCAATATTAATTCGTTCTTTTGGCGAAATGAACTCTTTAGCTACATAATCATCAAAGATTTTCGGATTATCAAATTCACTATGATATGCCCTGCTGAAAGCTGATACTAACGACGTTACACTTGCTTCACCTTGTTTCACGCACATACACTCTCCTTCATTTTCACAACAAAAATAGGGTTCCCCTGGCCAGGAGAACCCTATTATACACCTTATTTTTATATTGGTAAATTATAGCATAAATAAGTTTTTTTGTCAAGTTTTCAGCCTACTACGCTCCAACAATTTGGGTAATCTCTAGCAGGAAGATTTCGATCTACACCGAATATTCCAGTTTATAACAATACAAATGGAGGGCGTCATGAAAAGATTAGTCATCATTACAGTAGGAAAAACACACAGTAGAAAAACTACATTTGCAAGAGCATTAGAAAAAGAGTTACCCCACTCTTTCGTTATGGATCAAGATAATCAAGCTGAATTTATTAACACGCATTACGAAAAATTACAGCCGGCTAAAGGCCCTAATACATTTAAGCACTGTCTTTCTAAATTCATTGTTGATTATGCGAAAGAACATACAAATTTACACCTTATTATTTGTAATTCCAATCGCAGTAAAAACGGAAGATTCTATTTACTAAACGAATTATTTCCACAGAATGAATATGTACGCATATTAGTTCATTTTGACATTCCAGATGATGTACTTTACGAAAGAGTGGCTCGAAGCACGCGAAGTACGAATATTTTTAGAGGTGGATATTCTAGTTTCAAAGAAGTACTTGATCGACAACAAACTGAATCACTTCACGATGATGTGGTAGATCCTGTAGAAAACGAGGCTGATTATTTGTTTGTTATTCGCAATAATAAAGATGTAAGCTTTACTATAGAAGAAATTGTTCATCTAGCTAAAGGTTTATCCCCTACCCCAAATAAGAGATTATAAAAATTACATAATCATAGATTATTATGCAAATCCTTCCTCTAAGCGCCTAACATAGTATATAATAATAAGATAATCTACTTCTATATGCTCATTTTTACACAAAACAGTTCATGCATATGAAAGAAAAGAGGTACAAAAATATGAAAACAAAACAAACAATCGCTGCGTCTACACTAGCTTTAGCAATGATTGCTGGCGCGAACCCTGCTCATGCGGAAGTAAATGATGCTACTCCTCAGCAAAGTACGGGAGATCGATTAGCTGAAATTAAGCAACATAAACAAGAGTTAGATGCGAAATTGCAGCAACACAAAGAAAACGTGGATCAAACATTAAATGAACTTAACAAGGTTAAGGAAAATGTTGATACGAAGGTGAATGAACTACATGAACGTAAACAAGTTGCTGATGAAAAAATTAACGAGATTAAACAACATAAACAAGAGTTAGATGCAAAACTTCAGCAAGACAAACAAATCGCCGAAGATAAAATTGCTGAAATTAAAGAGCATAAAAAACAAGTAGAAGATAAAGTTGCTGAAGTAAAAGAGCATAAACAAAATATCGATAACAAAGTGAATGAGATTAAAGAACATAAACAAACTGTCGATGAAAAAGTGAATGAAATGAAGCAACATAAAGAGAACATTGATCAAAAGGTTAATGAACTTAAGGAAGTTAAAAAACAAGTAGATGAAAAATTAGCTGAGTTAAAGAAAGCGAAACAAACTGCTGAAGACAAACTCGCTGAACTAAAAGAAAACAAGCCGAATACTGGTAACACCTTAGAGGAACTTAAGAAAATTAAAGGCAATTTAGACAGTCTTTCCGCTAACTTAGAACTAGCTAAACAAGATGTAAAAAACAAACTAGCTGAATTACAAAAGGCTAGAGAAGATTTACTAAATAAAATTAACGAAATTAAACAATCGAAACAAACTGTTTCAGACGATTTAACAAAGAAAAAACAAGACTTAGATATTAAAATCAACGACTTTAAGCATACTGAGAAAAAAATTGACGACAAATTAGCTGAGTTACATACAACGAAGCAAAATGTTGATAACAAGATTAATGAAGTATCACAGTCTAAACAAACGCAAGCAGATAATGGTACTAAAAACAATAACGCTAAAGAACTTCCTAACGCTGGTAGCGAGCAATCAAACAATATGGCTCTAGGAATGCTATCTGTATTAGGCGGGATTTTATTACTTACTCGTAATAAAATTAAAACGTTATTCTCTAAATAAATCCATTAAAAAAAGGAAAACCGCACATACATGTACGGTTTTCCTTTTTTTATATTAACTGTCCATCTCGAAGCGTCAATATACGATCACATACATCAAGCATTCTTTCATCATGTGTAATCATAATTGCTGCTTTTTGGCTCTCTTTCACTTCACGTTTCATCATTTCAACAACTTCACGTGCGCGTTTTGAGTCTAAGCTTGCCGTTGGCTC
This sequence comes from Bacillus cereus group sp. MYBK108-1, assembly GCF_051917185.1. NCBI lineage: Bacteria > Bacillati > Bacillota > Bacilli > Caryophanales > Bacillaceae > Bacillus > Bacillus cereus group sp. MYBK108-1. Next base: position 26,861 of record NZ_JBQAHZ010000004.1, on the reverse strand, counting down.
ATCCGCTAATATTAAATCTGGGTTGTTCATGAACGCACGAGCGATTGCTACCCTTTGTTTTTCCCCGCCAGATAGTTGATTTGGATAATGATTCTTTCTTTCTCCTAATCCAAATGCCGCTAATAAATGATCTGCACGCTTTTCGGATTCTTGTTTATTTTCTTTTTTTAGCTTTGCAATATAAAGCAATTGTTCTTTCACATTTAAATATGGAACAAGGTTTGCAAACTGGAAAATGAAGCCGATTTTTTTCAAACGAATATCTGTCATTTCCTTTTCTGATAACTGTGTAATATTTTGCTCACGAATGTAAATATCCCCTTTTGACGGTGATAATAATGCACCCGCGATTGATAATAACGTACTTTTCCCTGATCCAGAAGGACCGACGATTCCGATAAACTCTCCAGCTTTCACATCAAGCGACATCGGATGAAGGGCTGTTACTTCCGTATTCCCTTCTCCGTACACTTTACTTACTTTGTCTAATTTCAATAATGAAGTCATTACATCCCGCCTCCAATTGCTTCTAATGCATCAACTTTTAATACTTGGTATAACGAAATAAGTGTTCCTAAAATACTAATTACGATAAAGATTGCTGCGTATTGTGCAATCATCGGTGTTGTTAATAAGAACGGCATACCCGCTGGTAAAATTTGTTTTAATCCTTGTACAAGAACGATACTAATTACCATCGCAACGACTGATAAGAATAACGCCTGTACGACTAAACTATTTGCTAAATACGAGTTCTTCGTACCAATTGCTTTTAACACACCTAATTGCTGTGTTTTTTGTAGTGTAATAACATAGAAGAATACACCGATTAATAACGCAGCGATCACAAGTAAGAACGCAATGATCATCGTTAATGTTCCTTGCTCTTCTTTAAATCCTGGAATACTTTGCAGTACTTCTTTTTTATCGATAACGTGAGCATTTTTAATTTCTTTATCTGTGTTAAGTGCAATTGCACTATAATCTTTTTGGTTTGGTTGTGAAATAGATCCCCATACGTCTTCATTTACATAAACGACTGGTGTATGGCTAAACATTTGATCTTTCGTAAATCCGACGATTGTAAATTCTTTCTTTGAAACAGGATCGATAATTGTATCTCCAATATCGATTCCCTTCTCTTTAATCGATTCATCAGCAACCATCTCGTTGTTTGCTGTACCTAATTTCTCACCTTTTACAATGTTCGGTTCTAAAAATGAATCTCGTTCGCTTGAGAAAATAGCGATATCAACCTTTTTCGAACTATCTTTCTTTTCATATGTTGAAACTTTCACACGAAACGGAACTGCCTCTTTCTCACCTACTTGACTTACTACGTTATCTACATCGTCTTTCTTAATTTGTGAACGAAGTAATTTATTTTCCGCATCATCTGCTAAAACGAACTTATTTGCCTCCATATTTTGAATCGATGAAGCATTATCATATGATAATCCATTTGCTAATCCTGAAATAACAAGGACTAAAAATGATAATAACACCATAATCAATCCGATTAATCCGTATCTTAATTTTGATTGTTTTAATTCACGCAGAGCTAAAAACATTTCGCTCGCTCCTTCCTCTTTCTTTCTATGCACTTATCATAAAAAAGAAATATGAACGGAATATGAACAGAAGATTACAGAGGAAAGATTAAATTTTCAGAAAGTATTGAAAATAAATAGAATCCTTGATACAATTCAGTCAAATAATATTGACCGAGTAATTTTATTCAAGGAGTTGATCATTTTGAAGCCCATGTTCACACTAACTACCTATAGCCAACTAAAAGCAATGAGCGATCCACTACGTGTCGAAATGATGATGCGTCTATGTGAACGTCCTTATACAGGACAACTACTATCTGAAAAATTCGGCATTCCAAGGGCGAAAATTCATTATCATTTAAAAGAATTAGAGAAAAATGGCTTTATAGAAATCGTATATACAGAAGAAAAAAATGGCATCGTTCAAAAATTTTATCAATCTGTCGCTAGAGGCTTTACCCCTGCTGCCGAACTATTACCTCATTTAGAAATAGTAAGTGAATCAGGTCGCCAAATCTTTTTACAAATGACGGAAAGAACGAAAAGTCATATTCTTGCTGCACCCGAAGAAGCTTTTACATTAAGAAAAGAAAGTGAAGACCCGGCTGAGTGGAATTACGTTTCATCTTGCTGGGAGTTTGATGCTACGCCAGAACAATTTCAAGTGTGGGTGAAAAAATTTCATCAATTGATGGCTGAATTAAATGAAATCGCAAAAGACGCGGATAAAGATCCAAATAGTAAATCTTATTACATTTCTACTACTGCACTTCAAATCGCAGAGAGAACAATGCAGCAATTTGTTAAAGAAGAAGAAAAATCGTAATACGATTTTTTTTTACATAAACGGTCAAATTTATTTTACCGAATAAATTTCTTATAAAGGAGTAGATTAAATGGACATATTGAAAAACCGGAATTTCCTCTTATTATTTTTAGGGAGAATTTTTACAAACATAGGAGATAGCTTGTACTACGTAGCAGCAATGTGGCTCGTATATAAGCTAAGTGGTAATCCTTTTTATTCTGGATTGGCTGGTTTCCTTACGTTACTACCTTCTGCATTACAATTTCTTACCGGCCCATTCGTTGATAGATGGCCAATTAAAAACACCCTCGTCATCACACAAGTTTTGCAATGCATTCTTATATTAATCATTCCTATTACACACTACTTCGACCTATTAACAGTCCAACTACTACTCATCATCATGCCCATCGTAGCCTTTATCGAACAATTCGCCTATCCTGCACAGTCAAAAGCTTTACCACTTCTACTGCATAAAACACAATTATTAAAAGGAAATTCACTCTTCTCATTTGCATATCAAGGCATTGATTTAATTTGTACAACTCTTTCTGGAATATTAGTAGCACTATTTGGCGCCATTACTTTATATGTAATCGACTCCTTTACATTCGCGATTACTGCCCTTTTGTTCTTTTCATTAAAAATGCCAAAACAAACTGAAGCAGACACAACACTTTCAACTAAACAATATTTTACTGATTTAAAAGAAGGGTTTTCAATCGTATTTCGTTCCTTAATGGGCGTCTTCTTAATCGGTTCCGTTGTCGCTAATTTTTCAATCGGTATGACGATGGCCATACTCCCTTCTTTCGCTGATTCTTTAGGCGGTGTAAAATTATATGGTTTCTTTTTAGCCGCTATATCCGCCGGTTGTTTAATTGGAGCACTATTCAGTTCATGGGTTGGTAAACATAATGTTGGCCGTGTCTCCATTATTAGCTTTGCAACTGGCGCTTTCTTTTGGTTTCTCTCTACAGTTGTACCGTTTCAATGGTTATCCATTTTTTTATTCGGCTTAGCTTGGATACCAATTGGTGCGACCAACATATTATTTGCGACTATTGGTCAAATTGTAATTCCAAATCAATATCTTGGGCGTATCAATTCAGTCACACGAAGCATGGGCACAATTGCTATGCCACTCGGCTCTTTAATTGGCGGATACACTGCGAATGTATATAGTAGCCAACTCATTTTCGCGCTTGCTAGCATTGGGATTTTATTCATTTCCCTCGTATGGCTACTTCATCCGAAATTACGGGCTTTTCCAAAAGCTGATGAAATTACAGCGGATACTTTTGAGCTTCGGTTTAAGGAAGAACGCGGGAAAGGTGCGGCTTTATAGCAACCAAACATAACCCCGTTCTAAATTGGGGACGGGGTTAAAAATATAATAATAAAGTCGTTTGAATATCTAAAATTTATTCAACAATAGCACCAACTAAAAGGTTCCGTTAACGCTTTGATGGCCATGCCCCCTGCATTTTCCTTAATTGAATAATTTGGCCTGTATGATAAGCATCATGAAGCATGATGTCCAGTAATTTACCTTCAAGTGAATTTTGTTCAAGCTCTCTTTCAGAAATTGCACTTAATACCTGTCTTAAATTACGCTGAGCATTTTCAGAGCGTTCAACGACTTCCTTCCATTCCGTATCATTATTAGATTGCTTAGTCAGATAAAAGGTGTCATTACCGTCAAGATTATGTGTCCATTCACGTCCTTCCAAGTTTGCAGCAAGTCTTTCTTTGTAATAAGTGAGATGATTAACATTCTCCCAAATGGTATTCGTTGTCTCTCCAGCTGGTTTCCACATAGCCTGTTCAGCTGTAAGTCCTTCTATAGCATGTTTAAACGGTGCATACCAACTCTCTTTATCGAATGTTGAATCTAGTTTATTTAATAACAAGTCAATTCGTTTCAAAGTAATTTCCTCCCTACACAGTTCAAGTTTTAATACACTTCCTCTAACTCTGTAGAGATTCTACATTTTTAAATAAACTTCCTCCTAATCCCACTCCATAAACTCATCCGATTATGCAATTAAAATGACTCATATTTTTTCATTTTACACGTATACTAGCGACAAAAAAAGAAGAGGCTGTTCCCAAACAGCCTCTTTCATCTATTTAGGAAGTTCAACCCGAACAGTCGTCCCTTCCCCTTTCGTGCTATATACCGAAACGGTCCCTTTATGCAGTTCAACAATCTTCTGCACGATTGATAATCCTAAACCGCTACCTTCTACGTTTCTTGCCCTTGCTGTATCTACTTTGTAAAAACGGTCAAAAATACGATCCATTTCTTCTTTTTCCATACCGATTCCGTTGTCTGATATAGAAATTATAACGCTAGACTCTAACTCTTCCACGAAAAACTCAATCGTTCCACCATCGTTTGAAAACTTAATGCTATTCGTGAAAATGTTACTCCATACTTGATGAAGTAAGTTTTCATCACCTTGTATTGTAATGTCTGGTACATCAAATTCAACGGCGATATCTTTCTCACGCCATTTCCATTCGAGCATAAAAATAACGTCTTTAATTTGCTTCTGCAAATTGAATTCTTTTATTTGTAGAACTTTCTCCTCCTTATCTAATGAAGCGAGCGTAAGTAACTGTTTACATAAACTAGACATTCGCTTACTTTCGCCCTCAATAATTTGTAAGTAATGATTTCTTTCTTCCTCACTCATCTTTTCTGTTTGCAACGTTTTTGAAAAACCTTGTATGGAAGAAAGCGGCGACTGGAATTCATGTGAAACGTTCGAAACAAATTCTTGTCTCATTTCATCTAATTCTTTAATACTTTTCGTCATCTTTTGGAAGCTTGTAGATAACGTTCCTATTTCATCTTTTCGTTTTACGTCTAATTCAATTTTATATTCCCCACTCGCAATTTTTTGCGTAGCCTTCGTAAATTTACGGATTGGGCGAACGATATAACCTGCTGCAATCGCTATAAAGATAATGCTTAATAGTACGATAAACCCAAGTAATACCGCTAAGAAAATTCGCATTTCGCCAAATTGGTTCTGAATGTCGGGGCGAATAAATAACGCGTACTGTTTATCACCGTGCTTTACCGGTACACCGACACTATTTATTAATTCATTATCGAAAAAACCGGTAATAAATAGGCGAGTCGGATATGTAGAAACACCATTAAATGTTTCACCTTGCAATACTTTATGGACTGTATCATCACTTATCGTCGTCTTACGAAACGCATTGCCGATACGCTTTCCATTCTTTTGATCATCGACAATATAAATTTCATACCCTAACTTTGCAATAGAATGCAAATACGTCTCTTGATTTTCTTCACTTTGCTTTTCATATAACGATTTAACTTCTTCCGCATACTTTAAAATCTTTTCACTATTATACGGTTTTAACTTCACTTGATAATATACGTTCGTTAATAAAAAGCCGATAATACTACTAAGTAGCATAATGCCGACCGTCATAAATACAAATCTAGAATATAGTGATTTCATCTTATTTCAACTCCAACTTATACCCGAGGCCGCGCACCGTTGTAATTTGAAAATCATCCGTTCGTTTTGAGAAACGATCTCGTAGTCGCTTCACATGAACATCAACTGTTCGTTCATCTCCTTCAAAATCCATTCCCCATACTAATTCAATTAATTCTTCTCTTGAAAATGTTCTCCCAGGATAACTAGCTAGTTGTGATAATAATTCAAATTCCTTTAAAGGAAGTAAAATCGTCTGGCCGTTACACTTTACTTCAACACCTTTACGATCAATTGTCGTTCCATGGAGTGTAATTATGTCAGCGCTCAGCATTTGATAACGGCGTAATAAAGCTTTCATACGGAAAATGACTTCAGCTGGTTCAAATGGTTTTACAATATAATCGTCCGTACCAGAAATGAATCCTTTCTCTTTATCGACTAACTGATCTTTCGCCGTTAATAAAATAACAGGTATATCATGATACTTCCGTATTTCTTCACATAACGTATAACCATCAACGAAAGGCATCATAATGTCTACGATCGCAAGATGAATATTTTCCTTCTCTAATACTTCTTGCGCTACCTTTCCATCTTCCGCCTCAAAAACTTTAAATCCCTCTTTTTGTAAATGATAATGCAATAACTCTCTAATATGTTTATCGTCATCAGCTAATAAAATATGTATCATCTTCATTAAACCCTCTCTCGTTCATCCTTCTACATCACTACATTAAGAAACAATTAGATTTTTTGCAAGAAAAAGAAAAGGATTCCTTAGAAGATACTCTTGTTATCATTGTGGTCAGCTGCTTTATTACTCTTATAACTTGGTGATGTTGTACTCTGGTGTACGAATAAGTGATCTATTACTTTTTTAGTAAGTGGCATAAAGAAATTCAGTAATAGCCCACCTAAACAAACAGTTAATATAGTCCCAACACCAATTGGTCCATGTAAAATCGTTGCCATTATTAAGAATATAAGGTAAATACATGTTCGTGCTATAAAGATATTCGTTCTAGTTAATTCTTGTATGATTAAAGTTAATCGGTCAATTGGAATGGGAGCAAAATTTGTTTGTAAATATATTGCAGTTCCTAATCCTGTAATAACTAATCCGATTCCAAAATAAATCATTTTACTGTACCATATTTCAGGTGTAATTAAATTGCGTAATAAAAATAGCCACACATCAATACCAATACCCGTTATGAATGCTGTTAACAACCCTAGTACCTCTGGTTTTTTTCTTTTTAATATCGAATTACAATATATTAATAATAAAGCTATTATTATTTCCCAGCTTCCCACAGTAAGCCCCACATTTAAAGAAAGTCCTACTAAAAGTGCATCAAAAGGTGAAGTGCCAAAATCTGATTGTATTGTGAAAGAAATACCAAGGGTTAATATTAAAATTCCTAATACATAAAAAACATACTTCATTTTAATCAACCTCTTCATCGTTATTTTTGTTGCATTTACAATAAAAATATTTTATATTAAATGTAATTTCAAATTGTTGCATTTGCAATAAAAATAAAAGATAAGGAGTTCATTATGAAAGAAATTCTTCGTGAAATTGGCATGATTGCAAGGGCATTAGATTCTATTAGTAATATAGAATTTAAAGAATATGAGCTTACAAAAGGTCAGTATTTGTACCTTGTGCGAATATGTGAAAACCCAGGAATCATTCAAGAAAAGCTATCTGAGATGATAAAAGTAGATCGTACAACCGCAGCCCGTGCTATCAAAAAGCTTGAACTCAATGGATTTATCGAAAAGAAAGAAGATGAATCTAACAAGAAAATCAAAAAACTTTTCCCAACAGAAAAAGGGAAAAACGTCTATCCTTTTATTAAAAGAGAAAACGATTATTCAAATACTGTTGCATTAGAGGGATTTTCGGAAACAGAAGCGGAAACTATTTCTAACCTTCTTCAAAGAGTAAGAAAAAATATAGAAAAAGATTGGGAATTTGTAAAAAAGGGAAATAAGAGAAATTATTGATTATATAAAGGAGCGAACTATTCAAATGACTACACATACAGAAAAGTGCACCCTTAAAGATATACACAGACTTCAAGAAATTAGTTATGAAACATTTAATGAGACTTTTAAACATCAGAATTCACCCGAAAATATGCATCATTATTTGGAAAAGGCATTTAACTTAAAGCAATTAGAAAAAGAATTATCCAATATCTCTTCTCAATTCTTTTTTGTCTACTTTAACGATGAAATTGCTGGATATTTAAAGGTCAATATTGATGATGCTCAGTCTGAAGAAATGGGCAATGAATCACTTGAAGTAGAGAGAATTTATATAAAGAGCTCCTTTCAAAAACATGGTCTTGGTAAATATCTACTAAATAATGCTATTGAAATTGCAATAGAACATAATAAAAAGAATATTTGGCTAGGCGTATGGGAGAAAAATGAAAATGCTATTGCTTTTTATAAGAACTTAGGTTTTGTACAAGCTGGCTCTCATTCCTTTTACATGGGCGATGACGAACAAGTTGACCTTATAATGATCAAAACACTCATATAACTTTTTTTGAAAGGTGGGCTATTATGTATATTCCAAAGTATTTTAAAGTCACAAATCTTGATGAAATTTGGGATTTTGTTCAAAAAAACTCTTTTGGAACAATCGTCACAACAAAAAAAGAAAAACCAATCGCAACTCATTTGCCCTTTGAATTAACTAAACAAGGTGATGACTATTTTATTACTGGACATATGGCTTATGGGAATCCTCAGTGGAGAACATTTGAAACTTGTGAAGACGTTCTTGTAATATTTCAAGGACCACACTCTTACATCTCTTCTTCTTGGTATGAACATGAAGAAGTTCCAACATGGAATTATCAAGCTGTCCATATATATGGTAAAGCAAGTATTTTAGATAAAGAGGAATTAATAGATGAATTAACAACAATGCTGAAAAAATATGAAGAGCATCGTGAAAATCCAGTATTATGGGATAAACTTTCCCCTACTCTCTTAGAAAATGAACTGAAAGGTATAGTTGGATTTAAGGTTAAGGTGGGAGACATCCAGGCTGCATATAAATTAAGTCAAAATCGAAATGAGACGGATTATATTAACATTATTGAGAAATTGTACGATGAAGAAAATCCAGATGCAAAACAAATGGCGGAACTCATGGGGAGTAGATTAAAAAATCGCATATAACCCATTGTTATTCAACTCTCACATTTTAAAATTAAAGAACAGACTGGAGCGCTTTATCGGCGGTTTTCTTTAGAACGTAAAAGATTGAACTGAAAGTGACTGGCGTTTAATTAAAAAAGAATCTATTTTGAAAACAGATGATTCAAAATAGATTCTCACGTTTTAGTATTAAGATTATTTTAATCAAAAACAATTTTTAAGCCTTCGAAATATCAACAAATCCTTCTCCGAATACGTCACGAACATCGTGTATAGCGATGAAGGCAGCCGGATCTGTAGTTTGAACAATCCGCTTTAGCTTCACTACTTCTTGCTTATTAATAACAACATAAAGAATTTCCTTCGGCGTTTTCGTGTAATAGCCATGCCCTGAATATACAGTAACCCCTCTGCCCATTAAAGTAGTCACCTTCCCGGCAATTTCATCTGGTTTATCAGAAATAATCGTAATGGCCTTTTTCGGATTTAAACCTTCAATTACAAATTCCATTACTTTCGTTCCTACATATAACATAATAATTGTCAGCATCAGTTTTTCTGCACCAATGATGAAATAAGATGAAAACGCAACGATTAAATCGAAGAACAGTAGACCATAGCTAATACTCCAGCCTAAGTATTTATGTGTCATCCTCGCTAAAATCGTAGTACCTGCAGTTGTTCCACCAACGCGAATGATGAGACCAATACCACACCCGATAAATATTCCACCGAAAATGGCATTTACGAGCATTTCATCAGAAGCAATTGTCCATCCTTCTGTTAAATGAAGAAATAGTGAGTTCGTAACTACAGCGATAATCGTATAAATTGTTGTAATCTTATTTAAAAATTTATAACCGACTATTAACAAAATCGCATTTAAAATTAAGTTCACTAAACCTGGTGACCACTCAAATAAATAGTACGTAATAATCGTGATACCTGTTACCCCGCCCTCACCAAACTCATTCGGAATAACAAATAAATTGACACCTAACGCAAAAAGAAATGCACCGATAATAATAAAAATAATGTCTGTCGTTCTTTTTTTCATACAGTACCTCACTTCTTATGTAAATATTTATTCTGCCATAAACTCTCACTATTATATCGTGGAATATTCAAATCGAACAGTGGTTTGTTTTTATTTTAATATAAGATAAAAAATCAACATTATTTATTATGTACTGCAAATAAAGTTTTGATTTCACCCGTAATTTACTCTTAAAAAGAAATGCTAAACATTGACTTGCACAAATTTCAAATAAAAAAGTACCCATCTCATTGTCATACGCAATGAGATGGGTACTGCATGATACATTTAGTTTTCACATGTATTGTTTGGAGAAAATTGCAAATAACGACCTATACTCGCCTTATTAAGACCAAATCCATACATCATCATTATTTTCAGCGTTCGTCTTTGCTTCATGAACTTTTTCAATATGATCAACTGTGTTCCAGTTAATAGAAATACCACCCCAGCCCACATACTCCATATCAATTTTCACTTTCTCACCCACATTAAATACTTGTCCCTTTGTTAAGAAAACATCAATAATATCTTTCTTCCCATTTAGCGATGGATACTCAACTACAACATATTTAGTAGCACCGTCTCCCTCATCTTCCATCGTTCCTACTTTTGATACTTCTCCAATTACATAATTAGGTGAGCCATCTTCTTTCATGTGCATACCTAACTTGTTTGTTGTATTTTCAACTGCAGTTGCAACCATATATTCTGTAAAATTACGCATCATAGATCCAGTAGCTTTTACTTCATCTCCTACTTTCACGTTTGAAAGTGAATCAATATACACACTAACAGGTTCCTCATATTGCTTAGATTTTACAACAATTACACCGTTATCTACTTCTACTACTCGTCCTTCTAACGTCGAGAAGTTCGATTCAATAGAAGCTGCACTTGCTTTTGTTAGTTCTAATCCTGGTACATTTGTTCCTGATAATGCTGCGATCCCTAAAGCACCTGCTAAAATTATTTTTTTCATACCCATATGTAACATCTCCATTCATGATGATTTTATTTTTTTGATTGGTATCGACCAACCTGTAATCATTATAGTTACAGGTTGTGAAAATAACAACCGTTTTCCTCATGCAATGATGCATACTGTGATTTTCAAATATAAATTTTAACAAAAAATGTTTGTAGATTATTCCTATATTCAGCACTAATACTAAATTCTCAAATTACAGCAGGTGAACTTATTGGAGGCGGAGAAACTAATGTCATGTACAATGTTCTTCAACTCTACGGTTTGTATAGCCGTAGTTCATTACATTATGTAAGAGCGGGATTCATATGTTAATAAAACCAAAGAGGTTACAAGCAGGAGATATCGCGGCGACAGTAAGTCCTTCATGGGGAGGCGCAGGTGATTCTGAAATAAGATGGCGATATGAGCAAGGAGTTAAAAGATTAGAAGAAGTTTTCGGTCTTACTGTTATTCCAATGCCAAATAGTTTAAAAGGTAGCGAATTCATTTATAACAACCCACAGGCTCGTGCAGAAGACTTAATGACAGCATTTCAAGATACACGCGTGAAAGCAATTATCGCGAATGTTGGCGGTGAAGATAGCATCCGGTTACTTCCCTATATAGATTTTAATGTGATACGCGAAAATCCGAAAATTTTTATGGGTTACTCTGACGTTACTATTTCACATTTATTTTGTCATAAAGCAGGCCTTTCCTCTTTATATGGTCCAGCAATTTTGACCGATTTTGCCGAAAATGTAGAGATGGATCCATACACAATTGAAATGGTAAATCGTACTCTCTTTTCAAATGAAACGATTGGCGAGATTCAACCAGCTCATGAATGGACAAGTGAGCATTTAGAATGGATTACAATAAATAAAGATACAAGACGTACGATGCAGCAAAACAATGGATATGAGCTACTTCAAGGCTCTACCACTGTACAGGGGCGCTTAATTGGTGGATGTATTGAAGTATTGGAATTTGCAAAAGGAACGGAACTTTGGCCTGAGAAAAAACATTGGGAGAATAGTATTCTCTTCTTTGAAACTTCTGAAGATCATCCAGAACCAAGTTATATAAAATATTGGTTACGAAATTATGCAGCACAAGGCATTCTACAAAAAGCAAAAGGAATCATTTTTGGTAAACCGAAAGACGAAAAGTATTATGAAGAATATAAACACGAAATACTGAAAGCTATGAAGGAACATAATTTAGAAGCTTTGCCGATTCTTTATAATTTAAATTTTGGCCATACTGAACCGAAGTTTATTTTACCTTACGGTGCAATGGCAGAAATTGATTGTGAGAATGGATCTTTCTCTATTTTGGAGAGTGGTGTGGAATAAAGTGAAACTTTAATCAGTGAGTGTTCCATTCACATTGCTATCAAGCTAACATTTTGAAGTTCTCCCAGAACGAAAATTTATTCTTTTCATAGGTATTCAAGGATGTAAAACAAATTTTGTTTTTTGCATATCTTCTACAGTTTCTTTTTGTAGTATTTGGTTATTTTTAAATTTACCATCATTCAATTGAGCAATCATGAAATTGGCTACATCAATCCCTGTAGAAAACATACTCCCTTGTGGCATATCGGTTGGTCTAGTTTGATAAAATGGAATGGCATTACCTTTAGCATCATATCCTGTTGCAAGTTTTTCTTTAATAAAATTAGTCATAACAAAACTGCTATTATGCATTTCTAAAGGGTAAAAAAACATTTTTGGCCATAAACCTCAGCATAGTCATCAACAAAAACTGGTTTGCTTTCTTTTTCCTTAACATTTGTTTTGATTTTAGTTCGAACGGTATCCTCTCTAAAATCACTCTCAAATAAAAACCATAGTAAATCTATTAGATGAATTCCCAAATCTCCCAAGGCTCCACTAGTTCTATTACTTTGAAAATCATCTCGCCAAGTAAACGAAGTTCTCCTAAAAGCGCTATTTTTTTCAAAATGCAATCTTATTACTACCATTTCCCCTAATTCTTCATTTTGAATTAATTGCTTTAAAGCCTTAACATAGGATAAGTAGCGATAGTTAACCCCCATTGAAGCGACTAGATTAGTATTTTTTGCTATTGTCATCATGTACTTTGCTTCCTCACAAGAAATCACCATAGGCTTTTCACATAAAACATGGTTGTTTTTTAATAATGCTTGAACAGCTTGAGATTTATGACAAAAATTCGGAGAAGATATTATTACCTCATCAACTACTTCTAGTAACTCTTCATAGCTATTAAAAACCTTCCCACCAAAATCCCCTACCAATTTATCGGCATTCTCAGAATTAACATCATACACTCCAACTAATTTACAATTATCAATAGTTGATAATGCTCTAGAATGAGCTCTTGCAATACTTCCTGCACCTATAATCCAAATATTCATTATATGAACATCCCCTTTTAATTAATAATGTGCTTTAAAGTATTTAAAATTCCAATCGAGTATTCACCTTGAGCTAGCATTGAGTGTGTTTTTTTGGCCTCTTCTGTTGCATTTTCTACTAAATAGCCATGCCTTACAGCTTGTAGCATCCTTAAATCATTCCCACTATCTCCAAAAGCAATTGCTTTTGTTTTATCTAGTTCGTACTTGTCTAAAATAAATTTCACTATCTCATCTTTACCTGTTCCAAGTGGAATAAAATCTACATCATAGCAATTTTCTGGATCACCAGCTAATGGATTACATTTGTTAATATTAACTCCAACTTGGAATATCTCTCCGATTTCTCCTATCTTTTCTAAATTCTTTGCATCAATAAATTCATTTTGCTCTTCATAATAAAAATTAAATTTGTACTTAGAACTTCCTAATTGTGTCTGAGGTCTTAAAAAAATTTCATATTTTGATTCTAGCAATTTAATAATTCTTTCAATCTTCGAAGAATCAAAACCACCCTCTATAATTCTCTCTTCCCAAATTTGATCATCTATAGTAGTCCCGTTGCTATCAAAGTACGTTATTTCTGTACCTAATCCACTCGCCACAAAATGAGGAAAATACTGTATACCACCCTTTTTCATTTTTTCAACAATTGATTCTAAACTACTTCCCGTTACCCAACCAATTACTAAATCCCCTTTACTTCCTTGTTCATACAAATACTTTTCTAACAATTTCATATTGCTTCTTTTAGAATCATCCATGTTATGAGGATAATAAGTTTCATCAAAATCACAGAACACTACATATTTAGGCTTTTTAACCAGTGGTAGTCTTTCAAAATTTAAAGACTTTAAAACTTCATTATTTATTGACATTGAATAATCCCTCCAAAACGAAATTTTGCTCTTCTAACATCATATTTGGATGTAAAGGTAGATGTAATATTTCTTTATGAACTTGCTCTATATTTAACAGATTATTTCCCTTTACCCACTTGGTATTTTGCATATGAGATAATACTGGATAATAAATATCTGTTTCAATGTTATACAATTGGTACAATTTATTTTTCAACTCGTCTCTTCTTCCATTTTCAATTCTAATCGGAAAAAGGTGCCAGACATTATCTTCTGTCATCATAGGTAGCTTTATTAATTCTCTATCCTCTAAATCCTTCAACTCACGAATATATCGTTGAGCTAAATACGCTCTTTTTAAATTGTTGCATGATAAATACTTAATCCTTTCCAAACCAATAGCTGCTTGCAAATTATCAATTTTAGAATTGAATCCAAAGTCTAATACCTTTTTATTTTTTTATCAATTTCAAATCCATGATAACTATATTGATTACAACGTATTGCAAGATTTTCATTATTAGTAACTATTGCACCAGCTTTACCACATACACCAAAATTCTTGTATGGATTAAAACTAAGGACAATAATATCTCCATATTCTCCAAGATTTGAAGAACCAATAGCTTGACATGCTTCTTCAATAACTCTTAATTGATATATATCCGCGATTTCACAAATTTTTTTCATTTCACACTGCTTACCATACAAATGCACAGGTAAAATGCATTTAGTTTTTTTGGTGATAGCTTCTTCTATTTTAGATGGATCAATACAATAACTCTTCTGATCTATATCTGCAAATATAGGTTTTGCTCCGACCGCTAACACAACATTTTCAGTAGTAGCAAAACTATTAGCTGGCATAATTACTTCATCTCCCGGCTGAATACCAATAGATAACAATGACACCATAAGGGCATCTGTACCACTGCTTGTTGCAATTACAGACTTTTTATTTAAATAACTTCCGATTACTTCTTCTAGTTTTTTTGAAAATGGTCCACTTGTGAATTGACCTGTCGGTAAAATATTTTTTAAAACTGCTATAATTTTTTCAACCTCATCTTGAGAAATCAACCGATTAACTGGCATAAATTATATTTTCTGTATATTTTTCTGCTATAATTGAACATATCTTTTTCTATATCAATATCCATTTTCAATTTGTTTTCCCTAAATAATTTCTCTTTCATCTTGTGATTCGGTAATATATTACTAATTTCAAATTCTTTTTCTTTTGTCCCCCCCCTGTAAGCACTTTAATAAAGCTAAATTGGCTTTACTATGTCAAGAAATTATAGTAAGAGTTTTCACGTTAAATTACCTCTAAGAAATTATTTTGAAAATCATGAGTAGACTATATTTTATGTTATCGATTACATGTCAACATATTTTTTACGGAGGGTTTCTCTATGGTAACAATTAATGAAATAGCTAAATTATGTAATGTATCAAATGCTACTGTTTCAAGAGTTCTAAATAATCATCCTTATGTAAATTCAGAAAAACGTGAGAAAATAATAAAAGTAATGAAAGAATTCAACTATACTCCTAGTTCTTTAGCTAGGAATCTTAGGGTAAATAAGACACAAACCATTGCTCTATCAATTCCAAATATAGATCATCCCTTTTTCGGGAAATTAGCTAGAGAAATTTCTAAAGAATTATTAAAACACAATTACAAATTGCTAATTTATCAGACTTTTTATGAGAAAAAAATAGAGCTTGAATTACTTTCATTACTAAAGAATAAAGCTGTAGATGGTGTAATTCTCGCATCTCTAGAAAATAGTTGGGAAAATATAGAGCATTATTTAGCTTATGGGCCTATAATACTTTGTAATGAGTATGAGGAAAATGCACCTATTCCGATAATTTGTTACGATGAATTTGAAGCGGGATACAAAGCTGTTAAACATTTAATAAGCAAAGGTTATAAAAAAATTGGCTTTTGTTTTGACTCTCTTAATAGTCAAGCACAATTAAAACGCCAACAAGGTTATCTGCATGCCTTAAAAGAAAAACAATTACCATTCAATAAAAATTGGCTATTTGGAGATGCAATTACTATTAATGATGGATTTAAAATTTTTGAGAAGCTAGATAAATTTAAAGATAAACCTACTGCATTATTTACTGGAAATGATCAAGTTGCTGCTGGAGTCATTAAAGGAGCTACTATTAGGGGGTATTCTATCCCAACTGACTTAGCTGTTTGTGGTTATGATAATCAATTAATTTGTACAGTTACAACCCCAACAATTAGTACTATTGATATTCCAATTGTTGAACTGAGTAAACGTACCGTTAACGAGATACTACTATATATAAATACAGATGAATCTATTAAACGTAAAATTATTGAATACCCTACAAACTTAATTATTCGTGAATCTACATAATTAAATTAAAGTTTTTGCTTAAACTGATGTGATTAATAAAAAGAGGTCGTAAATAATAATGCGTCCTCTTTTTATCATTTTAGGTATTAAATTCTACGTACATTCGACATAAATTGATTAGTTTTTATGAATTTTATTGAAAAAATTGTAAAACGCCTCCATTTCCCCTTCTATTTTGCTATGATAGTTACAATTAAATAGGATTAAGATATTTCTATAGGATGGGGGAGTATATAGTGAGTGTTTCAGTAAAGGGAAATGAGCAATTAACCTCTCTATTGAACGACTGGTATCGATCTATGCTATCTCAACAAGTTGTAAAAGCTACTAATCTAAAAAAGAAAATTGATGAAAAAATTACTAAGTTAAGCATTGAGTCAAATCAAGAACGTCAGGATCAAAATTTGTTACTATATTACTCACTACTTGAATTTCGTTACACAGTCTTAACAGATAGCCTCGGTATTCAACAAAATAGTTTTGATGCTATTAGTGATTATGATATGCCTACAGACCATTTTCTACACTTCTACTATCACTTTTTCAAATCCATTCATTCCACTTTTATATCAAGTTTTACTGAGGCAGAGGAACATTATAAACTGGCAGAAAAGATACTAGTAAACATTCCAGATGAGATTGAACATGCTGAATTCTACTATAGAATTGCTACTTTTTATCATCATACCTATAACATGCTCACTGCTATCGAATACGCAAATAAATCGAGAGCAATCTTTTCGAAGTATGAAGGTTATGAAGTAAAAACAGCCTTTTGTAATAGTTTGTTAGGGGGTTGCTGTATCTATTTAAAGCAGTACGAACAGGCAGAAGAATATCTACATTGTGCAATTGAATTACTACAGAAGAATAAGGAAGAAGATTCCTTGTTATACGTAAAAAGTACTATGGGGTGGCTGTATTCTGATCAAAGTATGTCTACGTTAGCTATTCGTCACCTTTCAGAAGTAACAGAAAAAATCCCTACACACTTCAAAGCTATCTTCCTACAGGCTAAGGAACATTATAAATTAGGAGAACAATTAGCAGCTAGCAAACTCATTGATAGGGGATTACAGATCTGCAGAGGAATTCATAACGAAGAATACTCACACCACTTCTCTATTTTAAAAAGATTAAATGAAAATATTCCACTGGAAGAATTAGAAAAAATCATTCAAGAAGGAATCTTATACTTTGAACAAGAAGAATTATGGGAATATGTTGTCGAATACGCCGAATTATTTGCCACAAAATGTAGACAATTAGAGAACCACCAAAAGGTAAGTGATTATTTCCATATTTGTTATCAAGCAAGACGAAAATCAATTGAAAAAGGAGTGTTAAAATAATGAAAAAAATCAGCCTATTATTATCGGGTATTGCTTTTATTGGGATTCTAACGGTGGGAATTTCTCCACTTTCTAAAGCGGATCAGTTTGCTACTCATGGACATTACCCTGTTCCTACATATAGTGTTGGCGATCATGGTGGTGCACCACAACAAACTTAATATAAGTGTATGTAAAGACCCTTCATTTGAAGGGTCTTTACATATCAAAATATGTATTGTTCTTTTTGGCTACGCCAAATCAAAATTCTTCTCTCGCCTATCACCCTGCACTCTCTTAAGGCAGGATCATTCTTTCGGAAAATCCGTTAAATAATAGAAATAGACTAACTATTATATTTATCAACTCTTTATATGCAATATTACATGCGAAGTGCCTTAAATATTTTGTTATACTATGTATGTGGATTTTTCATCCAAAAATCCTCTCAAACGCATATTTATGTATATGCCACCCTAATTGATGAAAGTGAGAAGAATGTTTATCATTTTTCTCACTTTTTTTATTTAAATTATGTGCTTGTACTTATTCTTTAGTTATTTTAAATAATAAAAGCTCAAAAAGAGAATTCACTTTTCAAATCCAACCTATCGAATCAATTATTGTCTAATAATACCACACCATCTTTATCAACTCATTTTAGAATATTTGAACAATAATTTTATATACAAGCTCTGCATAAATTATTCATTTTCCTTTATATAAGGCCTGCATTTTTACTTCTGATAAATTATCAAATATTGAATTATTATACACAAATCAAAAAACACAAGGTATTTTGTAGAATTTTGTCTATCAATATGTATGTACACCCTTATGTAGTGGATATAGACTGTGAGGTGTAAGGAGGTACCTTACAAAATAATGAAAAGGAGATTATAAAATGATTAGATTAACAAAAGTCTCAAAGTTAGTATTTACAACATTAATTGTGGGAAGTAGTTTAAGCTTCTTTGTGTCGTCACACAGTGTACAGGCTGACACCTTAGATCATAATTACCAAGACACTCAAAAATTCATACCACCTTCTAGTGCTAGGCAAACATTGGAACAAAAAAACAATATTGTTCCAGAATCAAAAGTTATTAAAAACCATTATGTAAAATATTCTAAAGCACATTTCCAAACTAAAGAAAGTATACCAAAAGAGATTTATTATTCTTCAGAAGGCTTTAAAGGCTATATACAAGCAAGTACCGTTTGGGATATGGGAGATCATTTCGCAACACTATATTCCGGAACCGTTATTCGATGTTAGACTTTTAATCCCTTCTCTCCTAATGCTTATAATGAACAATAGCTCACTACCAATACTGTAATAGCTATTGTTCAAAAAATAAACCACAAAATCTTTTGATTTCATGGTTTATCAAATATAAAGATAATGCTAAATATATACTCTAACATTACCTTCCCCAAAGTTAATTATAGAGTATTTTCTCAAAAAAGACACTCTTGTAGTGTCTTTTTTATATTATTTTGATTTATTCCCATCTTACTTTTGTTAAACTCATATATGTAATAATGCATATTTTTTTGATTGCATATTATGATATGCTCTCATTGTGAGCTGATACATAATTTCTTTAGATTGGAAAACTAAAACCTCGTTTACCCAATTTTCGGGCGCCTTATGGCGTCTTTTTTTTGCTATTGAAGTAAAAAAATAGGACCGTAATATCATTGTTAAAAAAATTGTATACTTCAACAAGAATTCCACCTACTAACCCTTATTTTTTGCGGTTATTTATTTGTTTCAACATAATAATTTTTCATCTCGTATATGCAATAGACAATGATAGCTAAACTCCAACTGACACCATAGTAATCATGTGTGTAGAAGTCATAGCCTGCCTTAATACCTTTTTCCATTACAACTAACGTAAATCCTAACGCCACCCACTTGTTAATTTTCATCTTAATATACGTTATCGCTATAATTATTAAAAATAAAATATTTGTAAGGTAGTTTATCATTAGCTCATATTTTTGAATGTATACTGCCATTATACAAGCAACGATATTACTCGCAATGCCCAAGGCAACCACGGTTCTCCAAATCCTGTCCGAAATTCCCACTCCTGATTCAGTCCCTTCCTTAATCACATTCTTTTCCTTAATTCGTTCCTACACCCTATTCAAGGTATGCTGTATTATTCTTGTCTGATGAATATCTCATTATCTTTTCATATAGAGCAAACAAAATTTCCACTCATAATTTTTTCTTTCTTAGGCAAACTAATTTTAAGCCGTTTGAACTAGCGGCTTCACTCTTCTGGTAATGGGGTAGTAAATTTATAGTAATTGACTAACTCATTCAGTCCATTGGCACTGGCAGGCGACAAAATTGTTGTCTGCCATTTTCATGTATACTTTTTCTTATTCCATTCCAAACCATATGTTTGCTGTACTGCTTTTGAAAAGAACGGTATTTGATTTTTGAATAAGTAAAAAAGATACAGCTCAGCCCACTTTTGGAATAGGACTTTTTCTTTTTACATATACTATTTTTGAGCCTTTTTACCAATACGTGTCCTATTGGTGTCTTGAATTCCTCCTAAAGGGGCGGCAGATACGACTGCATGCCCTTTTTATTTATACTGCTTTTCTATACCAATAAAACAGTTAAAAAATAAAAATGCACTATCACATATTTTTTCCAGTTCAGATTATGTTAAATTTTCTTAAGTTGTTTATTTCATAGTTGAATTATGATTTCATATCTAATTCAGCAATATGTGAGCTGTATCCCAAAAGAAAAGACACTCAAAAGGTGTCTTTTCTTCTTTTAATTTAAAAAACATTTTTCTTTTTTAAAGATTTTCTGTCTTGTTCTTAATTTTGTCAAAATCCTCATATAGCTATCAAAAACATATATGCTATTATGTTTTTAAGAAACTATATGTTCCCTTAACCCTGTATTTTTACAGGGTCTTTGTTTATTTTATTTACTTTCATTAGTTTATAAGAGTTAATACACATCCCATTTCAATTAAAATCGTTTAAATGTTAGTTAGTATTTGAAATGATAAATCTATTAGCTTTTTTGACAATGGTAATCTAATACTAGATTCCTAAATGTATACTACACTAAACATCAGTTAATACTATACATATAGTGTTAACTATCTTAATTGAATATTAGTAATAGTAAGTATAAATATTATCAATTTACTATATATTACATTTATGTAAAAATAGATGTATGTTAAGCTTTTTCAAAATCTTTCCCCTAATAAAGATTTGAAGTAGCATTTCATGATTCTCCTTACTGTTAATATGCCTTGAAAAAGAACCCAATAGGGTTCTTTTTCTTCTCATTACATCCTCAATAATTACTTATTTAAAATACAAAAAGAACTGACAATTTGAACTGTCCCCCAAATCATGGACACTTAAAAAAGCCCCATGATTCGGGATTTTTGTGTATTTTTATCAAAAAGGTTCTTTATCCAAACATGTAGAATTAGCACATATACAGTTTTTTATAAATGAAGAGGTGATTGTGTTGAAGTATTTAACAAAATCAAAAAACTCATCAGCAGGTCTGAGAGGGTATTTTGAATCCTATCCGTTAACTTCATTTTTCGTGATGGCATATTTATTCTCATGGGTTGTATTAATTCCATTTATCTTATCCCAATGGGGTATTTTCCCTAAAACAAAAGCATTTCATATTTTCTTTTTTGCCAATGCATTTGCAGGCCCTATGTTAGCAGCATATATCATGTTTCGAACTCTTGAAGGCAAAGAGTCATGGAAAAAAGTTAGAAAAAGCATTCTAACTACTAAGATCGGTTTGAAGTGGTACTTGTTTACTCTCATCGTTATCCCAACTACAATGTTTCTGGGGATGGTTATAGTAAATGGAGAGATACCAACTTTCCGTGACCTTAATTTTGAATTTTTTATAACCTATCTCTTCTCTTTTGTAGCAATTTTCTTTCTCGGTGGGCCTTTACCCGAGGAAATCGGATGGCGTGGTTTCGCTCTGCCTCGATTACAATTGAAATTTGGACCGTTAAAAGCTACATTACTACTTAGTGTTTTGTGGACTTTTTGGCATCTTCCACATTTCTTAACAGCTGCACAAAGGGGTGGCCCGGGTTCTGACCTTTCTCTCCTATATATTCATTTGCCAATTTTTATTTTACTATGTTTGCCAATCTCAATCATTCTTACTTGGGTCTATAACTGCAACCACGGTAACTTATTTATAATCATGCTAATTCATGCGAGTGTAAATACGTTTAGTTTAGCACAAACTCATTCCACCAACCCTGTTTTAAAAAATACGGATATATTTGTAGTGATAGGATTGGGATTTGTCGCTTTACTTATTCTTATTTTCACACGAGGTAATCTGGGGTATAAACAAACTTTTAATGAAGTAGAGTTCAGTAACAATAAAAATATAAGTAAATAGAAACAAAAATCATAGAATAATAGGTTGATGACAATAGTGTACCGCCACACTGCTAACAAGTTAACAATCATTTTCTTCTTCAAAAAACGCGCTTCTTTTTTCAACCTGAAATACAATTGTTTGCAAAGAGATTCTCCGGATATTTGGTATCATATACCTTGGATAAATTAGATAGAAAAATAGGGTCTTTTCAACAGGAAAATAATTTATAGTGGAAAGAATATATTTATATTGATTATAATAATGTGTTTTGAATTGTACATTTAAGGAGGCGTTGTCGATGAGAAAATATTTCTATTTGATTGGGCAAAAAAACAAGAGGATAATGTATCACTAGCACATAAACTACGTGCTTCCTCTTCAATATTGGAAGGAGAGTATCAGATTGAATAAGATTTATTTAAAGGCTATTGACAAAAATAATTGGGAAGAAGCAATTAAACTTTCGGTTAAAGAAGAACAACAAACATTTATAGCATCCAACCTTTATTCTATCGCAGAAGTTCAATTTCTAGATAATTTCTATACAAAAGGTATTTACCTTGAAGAAAAAATGATTGGATTTACTATGTTTGGGATAGATCCTGAGGATAATAATTATTGGATTTATAGACTTATGATTGATGAAAATTTTCAAGGAAAAGGTATAGGTAAACAAGCTATATATCTGGTAATTGATGAGATAAGAAGAAATAATAACGCAAACATTTCTAGAATAATGATTGGATATGCCCCTGAAAACCTTACAGCTAAATTTGCATATAAAAAAGCAGGATTTACTGAAACTGAATTATCATCTTGGGGTGAACAGTTAGCTAAGTATTCCTTATAAGCAATTGAATTCTGTACATTCACTTTTAGACTAATTAAAGAAAAGAGTTTGATAGTATAGTAATATAGATAGGAAATGATTAAACTTTTTTATAAAAGAATAAACCAACTGAGAATATTAAGAGCGTGTTTTGATTTACCTTTTTCAAAACACACTCTTTTATTCCGAGATATCATATTAAAAGAAAAGAACAAATATCGGGAATTATATACTCCCTCCTGAGGCTAATTCGGTTTTATTAGCTTGATAATGTTGTAGCTATACCCCTTGAACTGACAAATTATGAGTGAATGTCATTTTTCACCTTCTATTCTAACTAACAAGTCGTGAAATTCGTTTCTTCTTCCATGAAAGTTTATAATATCCATATTGCAAAAGTAAACTTACAATAAATGCAGCTGGATATCCAATCCATATTCCTTTTATACCAAGATTTGTATGATAAGAAAGGTAATAAGCAACTGGGACTTCTACAAGCCATATTGATACGACACCAATTATAGTGGGCCATAATACAGTTCCACTTGCTCGCATTGTCGCACCAATAATTTGAGCATGACCGAAAATTAAGTAACTCCAAAGCGTAATCATTACCAAACTATGTGCAATTTCGATTGTATTCGGACTCGTTAAGAATAACGATAAGATTTCTCTTGAAAACAAGTAAATAAAAGCGATTAATATACCACCAATTATATAGTTCATAACGATTCCAGCACGAATAACTTCCTGTAATCGATTAAATTGCTTTGCACCAATGGATTGCGCAGCGAAAATGGATACTGTAATTCCGAGACTGACTGCAGGCATCTGAACATAACTTGCAACCTGGTTTACAACCCCATATGCAGCAGTCGCATCCGAACCGAAACGATTCACAAATGCGATTACCGCAATCTCAGATAATGAAACAAGAATCATATTAATACTGGCTGGAATTCCAAGGCGTAATAATAGTTTTAACAAACCCCAATCCATACGAAGATATTTCCGTACTGTCTCATCTAATTGCAATGGATGATTCTTCTTCTTTAAATAAATAATCATAACAATAAATGTTATAATGGTTGAGATAACAGAAGCATAAGCAGCTCCGTACACACCAATTTTTGGTATTCCTAGCCAACCAAAAATTAGAATAGGTAATAGCATTATATTTAAGACTGTACTAACAATTAAGAAATAAAACGGTGTCTTAGAATCTCCTGTACCCCTAATAAACGTTGTATAGGAGAAATATAGAAATAAAACTGGCATAGAAATAAATAAAATACGTGCATAATGCACACTCATATCAATTATATTTTCTGGCGTACCCATAAGACGCATAATGTTCAGAGCAAATACATTTCCCACTATTGCCAAAATAACTCCTATTATAAAGGTAAATGTCAACGTCGTACCAACAATGGCTTTTAAACGTTCTTCATTACGGGCACCAAATGCCTGACCAATTAAAATCGAACTACCTGACCCAATTCCAATTACAAACGAAACCAGTAAGAAGAATAATGGAAAAAATGCTGAAATGGCAGCTAATTCATTCACACCAATCCATCGCCCTACTACCACCATACCAAATAATTGTCCAACTGATTGTAATATGTTACTTAAAAGCAAGGGAACTAGAAACATAGACATTGATTTCCATGTTGCTTTCTCTTCCTTTTGTTGATTTTTTAATCTTTTACTTTCTTGAATACTATCTATCGATGATTTCATATTTGATTTCCCCTTTTATTTGGAGGATTTATATCATTTTGAGAATAATACGTTAAAAGTGAAAAAAATTTCAAGTTAACGTTATAATCTTATCTACATATTTCCCCCCTACGTAATAATGATTTTTGAGAATTTGTTTGTCATTCTTTTTTCTACACTTCTCCCTTTTGATTTACTCTTCAACATGTGCAACAGTTGGATTAATTTTCCTTGACCCGTTTATTTTAATAAAATTATTTATATTATTAAATGTAATAAACAATTAATAAATAAAATTGGTATAAAAAATGATTTTTGTAATTAACAAAGGTCATTTTTTATTTTTAAATATTGTAATTACTTAATAGTAGTTTATTTAAGAGTTACAAAATAAATATTCTTCCCTTGATTTGGTCTTCGTTATAGCGGTTAACATAGATTATTGCTCTTTTATATTATATATTTTTTAATAATTTGTCTAAAATATAACTAACCGGTTTTAGAACAAATTGGTTACCGAGTAGTTAGCTTTTGCTAACTGCTTTTTATTAATTAAGTATGTTCCAAAATGATGAATTCCTAACTATTAGGTTAGCTCGTGCTATCTACAAAAGGAGTTTGACGTTTTACTTAAATACTACAAAGATACTCTACTCATATATTTTTCAATAAAAAAAGAGAGATATATAATCTCCCCTTCTAATCCATAAACTATATAATTAGCAAGTGAATCCTCCACCAAATTGTTGTTCAGCCATTGCCACTAGACGTTTTGTGATTTCACCACCAACAGATCGGTTTGAACGAACTATTGCGTCTGCACCAAGTTGTACACCAAACTCTTGTGCGATTTTTCATATTTCATTTGATTGATTGCACTTTCAGCACCACGAACTAATAATTCGTTACGGCTTCCACTATTATTGTTTGCCATCATTACGTATACTCGTTAATTTTCATGTCTATACTGTTTAGAGAAGGTATTCCATGCCATTCGGATTGCCCTCCAGCACATGATAAGTTTATAACCGTTCCTATAATTAGGAACGGTCTTATTTCATTCAACTATCCTTTTTAGTTACAGTAACTGTTTTTTTAATAAGCATTACTACACAGTTTCTTCTGTTCAAGATAAATTTTCACTAAAATCATTCAAATTCTCTTCACTATTTAATACATATGTTTCATATAATAGTCTTTAATATTCATTCATACGATTAAACCATAGTCTTTTATTTTTATAACTTTTACACTTAATTCTAATACACCCTTATTTGCATGATTAGAATGTGCAGCTTCATGTTGTCCAAAATAGCTTGTATTCTGCTCCATCTAAATAAATTAAAAGTTATAGCATGTATTTTTAGCTAGGGGTAACGATAACATTTCAGAAACCTCATGCTAAGCAAATTCGGATAAGAAAAGTGTCTCTGTTACACCCTGTACCAGAGACAAACTATTTACTTTTTCTTGATAACTAAACTTTTCACAAAGAAAGAATTTAAACAATTTATAGAATTAATACTTGAGAAAAAATAGGAGCAGCCTATCGTGACAGACTCCTCCTGAAATACACCCCTTGTATACATATAGGAAATGAATTTATTTTACCAATAATGAATATTCACCATTTTTATCATCAAACTTATAAACATTCAAATAATATTTCCCTGGTTTCGCTACGAATTTCCCCTTTATAGTATTTCCTTCATCTTCACCACAAGCTACGTAATTTTGCATGTCTGATTCATGATAAAGTACCCATGTCATCCCAATATTTTGTTCATTTACCACAGAAATATCTACTTCTTTTGGATCTGTAACATTAAACGTATAAACA